>JAFMHF010000001.1:7919-61359 GCA_017854655.1 Puniceicoccaceae bacterium
AGACCGTAGCGACTGGCTTTACGCCAGGAGTCACATAACCCAAGGTCAATCACCCCGCACAACAGATCCCCAATCGCGGGATCAACCCGCGCGCGACGATTCAATCGGGCTGGCACCATTCCTTGAAGATACCGCGCATGTTAGCCGTATGGCTCAACATGCGCGGACCACGCGGAGGTGGTCCCTCCCGAATCTTTCCAGCCCTAGTTTGGGAAGGACGAGCTCCGCCTCGGCCGTTCGAGGCCGCTGAGCACGTGTCATTAGCTAAACAGTTCACTGTGCGAGCCCATGCGCACTAGAATCAAGGCGCTTTCCTCGACCTTGTAGATCAACAGCCAATCGGGCGAGATATGGCATTCGCGGTGGCCGACGTAATTGCCCGTCAAGGCGTGGTCTCGGTTGCGTTCTGGCAGCGGCGCTTCCGCTTGCAGCGTCCGTATAATCAGAGCCAACTTATCGAGATCGTGCCCCGCAGAAAAAAGCTTTTTGAAGTCCTTCTGGAATCTACTCTTGCGGACAAGTTGGAGCATTAGTCCTGAAGCTCTTTTAAAAGGTCTTCGACTGTCTCAACACGCGGCAGGTCGTCGGTAGGCTCACGCATCGCTTCAAGCGTCTCTGCGTTGGGCTGGTGGCGTGCAAAATCGAGCACCTTACCACGCTCGTCTTCGGGCAGACGCTGTATTTCTTCGATAATTTGTGCGGCATTCATAATTTCTAACATGACGATATTTCGGGGTTCTTCAAGCTTCGAGATTCGATGCCAAATGGGCAGTTTCACATCGAATCAAAAGCTCCCTAAATAACAGGAAACGATCCAGTGAATCTTTCCTTTATTGAAGAGAATGATTGGAAGCATGAACGAAGCATAAAAACCTTGAGATGCCGATGACTCAGAGCGCCAAACTCCCCGATCTCACGATCGAGTCCACCAAGACCGTAGCGACTGGCTTTACGCCAGGAGTCACATAACCCAAGGTCAATCACCCCGCACAACAGATCCCCAATCGCGGGATCAACCCGCGCGCGACGATTCAATCGGGCTGGCACATTGCATGCTGCCACGATCACTACCCTTTAAAAACACTGGCTACATGCCGACCTCGACGATGTAGAAGCGCGACGATGCGGATGCTGCGGTCGTATCCGCTGACCACGCTCGTCTGCCGCTGCACGTTGACCGGAAATCGTCGCCACCCGTACAAAGCCGCCTCAGCGGATGCAAACGACTGCTTTCTGGCATTGACTCACGGCATTCTAACTTCTCACTTCGACTCCTTATTATGAAAGAAATGTCTCCACTCGAGGAACTCCGTCACTCCTGCTCGCACGTGCTCGCCACTGCAATTCTACGCCTCTACCCTGAGACGCAGCTCGATATCGGCCCCCCGACCGACAGTGGTTTTTACTACGACATCGACCTCAACAGGAAGCTCGACGCTACTGACCTCGAAGCCATCGAGGCGGAGATGAAGAAGGTGATCAAAGAGAACCAGCGCTTTACTCGGATTGAATGCTCGCGTGAGGACGCCGTCGCTAAGATCAACGAGATCGGCCAAGCGACCTACAAACTCGGCCGCCTCGACGACGTACCTGAAGGCGAACAGGTCAGCTTTTACCAAAACGGCGAGTTCGTCGATCTGTGCGCCGGCCCGCACGTTGGCTACACCAAGAAGATCAAAGCTTTTAAGCTACTCTCCATCGCTGGCGCCTACCACCGTGGCGACGAGAAGAATAAACAGCTCCAGCGCATCTACGGCACCGCCTTCCCTAGCAAGGTAGAGCTCACCGAACATCTAGAGCGCCTTGAGCAAGCCAAAGCCCGCGACCACCGCAAGCTCGGCAAAGATCTCAAGCTGTTCCACATCGACGAAGCCGTCGGTGCAGGTCTCACTCTTTGGACGCCGAATGGCGCCGTCATCCGCCAAGAATTGCAGAACTTCATCTCCGAAGAGCTGCGCATGGCGGACTACGATCAAGTCTTTACGCCACACATCGGCAAGCTCGGCCTGTACCGCACATCTGGCCACTTCCCGTATTATAAGGACTCTCAGTTCCCGCCGATCGTCGATCCCGGCACTGTTGAGCGCCTCGCGACTGAAGGTTGCTCTTGCAGCGATCTATCCAATCAGCTCGATTCGGGCGAAGTCGACGGCTACTTGCTCAAGCCGATGAACTGCCCGATGCACATCAAAATCTTCGACAGCCAGCCGCACTCCTACCGCGACTTGCCAGTACGTCTTGCTGAATTTGGCACCGTGTATCGCTGGGAGCAGTCCGGCGAGCTCAACGGCCTGACACGTGTGCGCGGCTTCACTCAAGACGACGCGCACCTATTCTGCACCGAAGATCAAATCGGCCAAGAAATCAAAGGCTGCCTCGATCTGGTCAAGCTGGTGTTCAACACCCTCGGCATGAGCGACTATCGCGTGCGCATCGGCCTGCGCGATCCCGATGCTACTAAATACGTCGGCGATGCCGCAAAGTGGGATAAGGCCGAAGAGGCACTACGCGAAGCTGCACAAACACTCGATGTCGACTATATCGAAGAACCCGGCGAAGCCGCATTCTACGGCCCGAAGATTGACTTTGTGGTTAAGGATGTGATCGGCCGCGAATGGCAACTCGGCACCGTGCAAGTGGATTACAATCTTCCCGAGCGCTTTGACCTCACCTACATCGGCGCCGACAATGAAAAGCACCGTCCCGTGATGATTCACCGCGCGCCATTCGGCTCGATGGAACGTTTCTGTGGTGTATTGATCGAGCACTTCGCCGGCAGCTTCCCGACCTGGCTGGCGCCCGAGCAAGTCCGCATCTTGCCGATGAATGACGATCTGGTGCCACAGGCGCGCGAGATCGAAAAGCTGCTCAAAGCCGCCAAGATCCGCGTCACCGTCGACGCCATCGCCGACAAACTCGGCGCCAAGATCCGCAAAGTGCACATGGACAAAGTGCCGAACTTCCTGGTGCTCGGGAAGCAAGAAGCCGAACAAGGCCTGGTCAAAGTCAACTCGCGCGCCAACAAGGCACTCGAAGGCCTCAAGACGCCAGCTGAATTCATGGGCGAGCTGCTGCAGAACATCGCCAACAAGACCTTGCCCGATCCTAAAGAGGACGCATAAGGCTGCTTACAGTTGAACCTTTCATCCAAGAACGCCTTTCAACCGAAGGCGTTCTTTTTTTGATCTTAGCGAAAATCAAAGTTCGACCTTCATGAAAAAGAAATTGACACTTTAACGTTTTAACGTTTTAATGTTTCAATGAAAAGAGCCACTGTTTATTTTGAAGAAGACCTCCACAAGGCACTTAAAATGAAGTCTGCGGAGATATCTGCACCTGTATCTGAACTGGTGAATGATGCCGTCAGATCAGCACTTCTTGAAGATGCGGAAGATCTCGAAGCATTCAAAGAAAGAGAGAATGAGCCTGTAATCGACTTTGAGGCTTTTGTCACCTCACTGATGCAAGATGGAAAGCTATAGGATCGTCATTAAGAAGTCGGCCGCGAAAGAAATCGAAAGAATCGAAAAAAAAGATGGAATTCGAATCGTAGCGAAGATCAGAAGCCTCGCCAGTGATCCATATCAAGCAGGAAGTAAAAAGCTTTCTGGCCAGGAAAAATACCGAATTCGTCAAGGAAACTATCGAATCTTATATCAGGTCATCAACGACGAGTTGATCATCAACGTCGTGAAAGTTGGCCATCGCGGGGACATATATAAAAAATAGTGTGAACCAGACGACACCAGACGAATTCATGGCCGAACTGTTGCAGAACATCGCCAACTGTATTTTGAACTCAATGGACGTAACCCTTTCCATCCTTTTACACTTGCTGATATTACGCCAACAAACCAATAGTCTCGGTTTTAGTCATTATCAGCATGGAAGACAGCATACCACTCACTAGCGCCGAAAAGAAAGAGCTCCGCGGCATCGGCCAACGGCTCAAGCCGCATCTCCACATCGGCAAGCAAGGCCTCAGCCTGACTGTTTCGAATGAAATCGAGACCGCGCTGGCGAAGAATGGCCTGATTAAGATCCGTTTTGAGGCGGATCGCGCTAAGATCAAAGAATATTGCGATGACATTGTCACAACACGCAGTTGTGAGCACATCGGTGGCGTTGGTAAGACCAGTATCTTTTTCCGTGAAATGGCGGAAGAGGAGAAAGTTTAAACGTAGAAAAGTGTGACCACGATACGTGTGGTTTGCACTTTCACCTTCACATTCACCTGCACTCAGCGCAGAGTGTTGCTATGTCTGATTATAAAACCGTCCAGCAGCTCAAGGAGATCGATGTCAACATTGCCGCGCTCTTCCGCTGTATTCTGATTCTCCGCCGCAAGACGACCAAGACCGCAAAGAACGGCAACCCCTTCCTCAGCGTTGAACTGGGCGATGGCAGCGGCAGCTTTAATGCCAATTGCTTTGGCGATTCCGATGTATTCAAGGCACTCGATCCAGTCGCGGAAGGCTCAATCGTGCGCCTCGCCGGTAAGACTGAATATTATATGGAGCGCTTCTCACCCAAACTACAGGCAGCCGAAGTCATCGACGCCGCGGAGGCCGAAGCCGAAGGCATGATGGCGAACTTAGTCGAAACGCCCCCAGAATCCGAAGAGGAGCTATGGTCACACATTCTGGAGGGTGTCGAAGCGATCGAGCACTCCAAACTCAAAGAAACCGTGCAACGCGTGCTCGACGATCTAGGCGAACGCTTCCGCAAATGCCCCGCCGCCGTCAGTATGCACCATGCGTATTTCAACGGCCTACTGGAGCACACCACCCACATGCTGCGCGCCTGCCGTGCACTACTACCCCTCTACCCTGAAGTCGACGCCGACCTCGCAATTGCTGGAATCATCCTGCACGACATGGGCAAACTTGAAGAATACGAAGGTGATTTTGCTGCGAAAGTGAGCCGTATCGGCATTCTGCAAGGCCATGTTGTGATCGGGTTTCGGATCGCACGCAAAGCGGCCATTCAGTCCAAGCTCAATGCCGACCTCACCGAGCGCCTCGAACACATCATTCTCAGCCATCAGGGGGAGAAAGAATGGGGAGCTGCAGCGATGGCTGCGACACCAGAAGCAGTCTTCGTCTCAATGATCGATAATCTCGACGCCAAGATGGGCATGGTGCAACGCGTGCTGCGTAACACACCAAAAGGTGAAGCCTTCTCCGATCGCCTGATGGGCCTGCAAACCCGCGTGTTGGTGACGCCACCCGACAAGAGCTAACGATTAGCGCTGGCAGCTCGAGCAGTAAAAACTATTTCGCTGGCCAATCGTTACAGAGCGGATTGGCGTGCCACAGGTCTGGCAAGGTTCACCCGCCTTGCCATAGACCTTCAGCTGCATCTTGAAATAGCCAGGCTTACCATCGGCACCGAGGAAATCACGCAGCGTCGTGCCGCCTTGTTCGATCGCGTGAGCCAATACGGTTTTAATGTGGTCGCCCAACGCCAAATAGCGCGCACGACTGACTTTACCGGCGGCTCGGCGCGGATCGATACCCGCCATGAACAGCGCCTCATTGGCGTAAATATTACCCACACCGACCACCACAGCATTGGTCATAATGAAATTTTTCACCGCGACTGTGCGGCCACGCGACAGTTTAAACAAGCGCTCGCCATCAAACGCATCCGACAATGGCTCAGGACCCATCCCTTGCAGTAACTTTAGCGGCTCTTCATCAGCTCCCTGCCAAAGACAGGCACCGAAACGACGCGGATCATTCAGCCGCAGGCAATACCCACTCTCCAACACGATATCCAGATGATCATGCTTCAAGACGGGTTTATCAACTGGTTGCACCGTCAGACTCCCTGACATGCCCAAATGCAACACAATCGTGCCGCGCGCCGTATCGAGCAGCAGATACTTCGCCCGACGCCGCACTGCGATCACAGGCTCACCAACAGCAAGCTGAACCGTATCAGGGATCGGCCAACGCAGCTGCCGCTGACGCACGATAATCGCTGCAATTCGACGTCCTTCGACATGTGGGGCAATCCCACGACGCGTGGTTTCAACTTCGGGTAATTCTGGCATTAAATTAAGTCTACACCTCGAATGCTGATAAAAACAAACTAAGATAATATTTGGTCACTATCTAATTAATACGATGACGAAATACGGCCTTTATTCCAGATACGCGTAAAGAAGGATTCAATCTCTTCGGTGGCGACTTCTAAGGATCTGTTGAATCCAGCCAAACGCTGCTCACAAAAAAGCCTGACCGCATATTCGCGATCAGGCTTTTTTATAAACTGAACTCAGGGCGAACTACTCAGCGCTCTTCAACGGTTTCAAGCTCGGGAAAAGGATCGTATCGCGGATACTTTCGGCTCCCGTGAGCAAAATGATCAGGCGGTCGATACCGAGGCCCATGCCACCGGCTGGCGGCATGCCGTGCTCAAGTGCATTGAGGAAGTCGGTGTCCATGTCCTGTACTTCTTCGCCTACCTGCTCAGCAAACATCTTACGCTGAATGATCGGGTCGTTCTGCTCGGAGTATGCGGGTGCAATTTCCTGACCGTTGATACACAGCTCGAACACGTCGATCGTGCTATCGTCGTCGACAGTGATTTTTGCCAATGGACACAGCTCCTTAGGAATATGCGTCACGAAGGTCGGCTGAATCAAGGTCGGCTCGATCAGTTTTTCAAAGACGTTGTTAGTGATCTCGTAATCTTCGAGCTCACCATCGACTTCGATGCTCATGGCACGAGCCTTTGCGAGCTTCTCGTCGCGGCTATGGCTGAACCATTCGGTATCGCCAGTTGCTTCAATGATGAGATCTTTATACTTCGCTTCACGCCATTCACCATCAAGATTGATGATGCTGCCGTCAGGACGAGCGATTTCGAGCGAACCAATTACAGTCTTGGCGACGTGCTGAATCAAGCCCTGCGTCAACTCCATCATACCACGGAAGTCCGTGTAGGCCTGATAAAGCTCCAACATAGTGAACTCCGGATTATGACGACGAGACAGTCCTTCATTACGAAATACGCGACCAATCTCAAATACCCGATCCTCCCCGGCAACCAGCATACGCTTCAGATAAAGCTCCAGCGCAATCCGCATGTAAAACTGACAATCGAGCGCATTGGAATGGGTGATAAATGGACGCGCCGCCGCACCACCAGCAACGCTTTGTAGCATCGGTGTTTCAACTTCGGTGAAGTTGCGATCCCACAGATACTTGCGCATCTCTTGGATGATCTTCGCACGATGACGGAAGCGCTGGCGCGATTCTTGATTCACGATCAAGTCGAGGTAGCGCTGACGATAGATCTTGTCGTCATCTGTGAGGCCCGCCCACTTTTCGGGAAGCGGTCGCAGTGCCTTGGTGACTAAAGTGTAGCTCGCCGCACGCACGGTGATCTCACCGGTCTTAGTTTTGAAGAGCTTACCAGTGACACCAATGATGTCGCCCAGATCGAGCTTCTTAAAGTATGTGTTGTATTCGCCTTCGGGTAGCTCGTCGCGAGTGACGTAGCACTGAATCGGGCCCTCGCTATCTTGAATCTTAATGAAGCTCGCCTTGCCCATCACTCTGAAGACGGTAATGCGACCAGCGACAGATACCTCTACCTGCTCTTCATCGGCTACGTCTTCTTTATAGAGTTTAACAGCCTCGCCGGATGTATGCGTCTGCACGCAATTTGCCTGAAAGGGATTACGCCCTTCCTTGCAAAGATTCTCGAGCTTTTGGAGGCGGACTGCATAGAGATCATGCGAATTGTCCTGATTGGCTGGCTTATCGGTCATAACGGAAGGAGGCGAAAATGCGTCAGCGCCTCGAAATGGCAATTGTAAATTGCCCTCTTCCGCCGGAGATAGCAACCGACTGAAATAGAGGACACGCTTACACTATGCTCAATCAGCATAGTGTAAGCTCTAATGAGACAAAATAAAAATCTCGGTAAAATGGCAGAGCCAACTGCTGTCTATGCTGACGCATGGGTGACTGTTAAAAGTAGCATTCTCCGTGGCGTGCGAGTTTACTCGGGCCCGCAGTGCCCCTGAACCGAGGATAATACCAGCCGGCGCAAGCACGGGCGCCACGCAGGGACATTTTTCCGCTTTCAGTTTTTCAGTCTTTCATCACCATTCCCCCAAATGACTTGGATCGAATACACCGCACTCAGCGTTACCAGCCTGATTTTTCTAATCGGGCTGGCGACTTCGCTACTGCCAGTGGTGCCGGGTAGCCTGATCGTTTGGTCAGGTATCATTATACACAAACTTTGGATGGGTGATGCCTCGGTGGCTTGGAAAATCGTCATCACTACCGGCATCATCACTCTGATCGGTCAACTCGCCGACTTCGTGCTGGGCGTCTGGGGCGCACGCAGATTCGGCGCGTCATGGAAAGGTGCGGTCGGCGCACTGCTCGGCGCTTTTATCGGCTTGTTTCTGCCGCCTCCGCTGTTCTGGCTGATTGTCGGCCCCGTCATCGGTGCGATCATTGGCGAGTTACTCGCTGGGCGCAGCGTTAAGGCAGGCAGCAAGGCAGGCTTCGGCACGGTGATCGGCGGCATCGTCGCCTTCGCCTTGAAATTCGGCCTCAGCGTCTGTGTGGTTGCCATTTTCTTTTTAGCGCTCGTGCTCTAGCGACCTTCCACTCAACACGAAAACCGGAATGTAAGCTGACCAATGGAGGGCAACGCTCCGTCGTTGCCACCCAGATTCCATACCAATCCTGATCACTACGCATGGAAATGACGGAGCATTTCGCTGCAACACATACAAACGCTCACGAGCCGTCCCAGGCCTTGGCGAATAACAAGCGTAGGCTGTTTAGACACACCACGACGGTGCTGCCCTCGTGTGCAAAAACGCCAACACTCAACGGGATCCAACCAAAAATCGCGGCTGCCACCATCAGCACGACTGTACCCAGCGCAATTGCTAGATTCTGCCGTATGATCGATCGCGCACGATGACTCAAGTCAGTCGCAGCGAGATAATTCTCAATGCGATCTTTCATCAGCACCACCTCACTCTGCTCTAAGGCAGCATCACTGCCGCGCGCGCCCATGGCAACCGAGACATAGGCAGCCGCCAAGCTAGGCGCATCATTCACGCCATCACCCACCATTGCTACTTTGTATCCACTCTTCGAATACTCAAGGATTGCAGCGACCTTACCATCTGGCGTCAGTCCGGAGCGGACTTCCTCAATCCCAATTGCGCGACCAACCGATTCCGCCGCGCCGCGACGATCGCCAGTCAGCATCACTGTGCGCACCCCCATCGCCTTTAGTTTTTCTAAAATAGGCTGCGACTCCGTGCGGATCTGATCTTTCAATAAGATACGGGCAATCAAATCATCCTTTAAAATCCAGTTCTCTGAGAATTCCGGCGCAGGCTCTGGTACATCTTTGATCCATTCCGCCAACGGTCCATCTTCTAGCAATTCCCTGCGACCCAGCACACACAGCGTCTGGCCCTCCCGCCCCTGCACGCCCTTGCCGCTCATCGCCTGAAAATCATCGATCGCACGCGGTTCCAATCCCTGCGCTTTCGCGTATTTCTTGATCGCTCGTCCAATCGGATGTGATCCATGTGCCTCCAGAGAATAGGCGAGCTCTGCTGCTTCCCGCTCACGACCTGGTGGAAAACTTTCCACCGAATCAACCTCCATTTCTCCAGTGGTCAGCGTGCCAGTCTTATCCAGCGCCACCAAATCCACCTCTGCCATTTTTTCGATCGCCGCGCCGCCACGAAACAAAATACCATGCCGCGCGCCCCATGCAATCGCCGCCAAAATCGCCGACGGAATCGACAGCACCAACGCACAAGGACTCGCCACCACCAACAAAGTCATTGCCCGATAAAATGCCGAGAAACCAGCCTCGGTGTTTGAAAATGGCGCAATGCCAAAGCCGAGCCACCAAACAAAAAACATCACCGTCGTCAGCCCCAGAATACCGACGGTATAACGCGTTCCGAATTTGTCGGTAAATCGCTGACTCGGCGCTTTCAAATGTTGCGCCTCACGAATCAAACGAATCACTTTCTGCAGCGCACTTTCACCAACCGGACGCAAGACCCGCGCGTCGACTGCACCCCAGAGATTGATCGTGCCACTATAAACGGAGTCACCGATAAATTTCGGCACTGGATTTGCCTCGCCCGTCAAGTTCGACTCATCCGCCGCGCTCTTACCCTTGATCACTTCTGCATCGACCGCGAATTGCGCACCAGGCTTCACCACCACGACATCGCCCACATTCACCGCAGACACCGGCACTTCCCGTTCTCCACCCGACGCATCACGAATCGTGGCCGACTTCGGTGCCGCATCAAACAGGCTATTAATTTCACGGCGTGTCCGATAGAGCGCAAAATGCTCCAACGCCCCAGAGAACGAAAACAGAAACAACAGCAGCGCGCCTTCAGCCCAAGCGCCGATCAACGCAGCCCCGATCGCCACGGCCAACATTAGAAAGTGAATGTCCAGCTCACCCTTCGGCAGACCTTCTTTGGCGTCTTCGAAGGCATCCCAGCCACCCGCAATCATCGCCCCGATATAAAACATCACCGACAGCCACACTGGGGCAGCTTCCACAGACGAAACCATCCAACCAGAAATCCCAAGCACGGCGCAACCACCAGCCAACAGACCTAGCACCCGCCATTCCTCACCCGTCTCCGCTTCGTCTTCAATTGCATCTGGCCAGTTTAACTCCCGCCAATGCCACAGCGTCGGCGCCGTCAAACAAGTCGGCTTTTGCAAGCGAATGCCACCGCTGTGTTCGGTTTCAATCGATACCCCCACCGCCGCAGATACCTGAGAGTTTGACTCAATCAGGCGAATCGTCTCAGCGAGACTCGTCTGCAATGCCTCCAAATCGACTGGCCCCAGCGTCGCGATCTCGACCTTACGATACTCCGAATCCACTCGAAGTGCTTCCACCGAAGCATTCGCTTGTAAAAAGCGCGCAAGACCTGCCGCCCAATCCTCTGCATTTTTACGCTTTAGTTCTGAAGCCATACTCTATTTAGAATTATTCTAAATAAGTAACTCTGCAAGCGAGAATCCGCGATTATCCATTCCCTTGTAGCGAACTCAGGAACCAAGCACACACAGTCTATTCAAACTTGATTCGTGGAGGGAAACGCTCCGTCGTTTCCAACTAGATACCACATCAAGCCTGATGACTACGCACAGAAATGACGGAGCATTTCCCTCCAGTATTCAGCCGCACAGTATATGTCAGAATGGTGGATCAAACTTGATTCTTGGAGGGAAACGCTCCGTCGTTTCCACCTAGATTCCATACCAACCCTGATGAATACGCATAGAAATGACGGAGCATTTCCCTCCAGCATTCAGCTGCACAGTATATGTCAGAAGAGTGGATCAAACTTGATTGTGTTCGGCAAATTCCATCATGCCAAGTTGCAAAGAAAACAGCTCAAGGCGACGCAGAAAAACAGTTAAGCAATGGTATCCTCAGAATCCGCGACCACATCCAACTGACGAAACTTCTTCACCAAAATCCCATGGCGCGGCGCGCAAAACAATACGATGGCAAAAATCACGCCCGCCATCACCGCCATCATGCCTGAAGTCGAAGTCGCATCGACCAGCGCAGGATCGAAGCCCATCCAACCCGGCAGCAGAATGGCCGACACATGCCCAAGCAATGCCGCGATGGCTGCTAATATCGTACTGATAATCACCATCAAATCGAGTCGATCTGTTAATAGATGCGCGGCAGCAGCGGGCACAATCAACATCGCGATGACGATGATACTACCGACCGCTTCAAACGCCGCCACCGTCGTGATCGCGACCAAAGTCATCAGCATATAATGAATTAGATTGGCATTTATTCCCATCGTTGTGGCGAGTTCCGAGTCAAAGGATGAGATGCGCAGTTCTTTAAAAAACAACACTACAAACAACAAGTTGACCACACACACTGGCGCCAAAACGATCGCCGCACGCGGCACTTCCAAGACGGAGCCAAACACTTGCGGTCGCCAGACGACATCAAGCGGCGTTAACTCAATCGCACCATACAGCACACAGCTCGCATCTAGATCGACATAATCCGCGGCTTGCACAATAAGCAACAACCCCAGCGCAAACAAGGTGGTAAAGACAATCCCCATCGATGCACCTTCGTCGACCTTGCCAAAACGGCTCACCCACTGCGTAAAAACAGCCGTCAACACGCCCACCAACGCCGCGCCGATAAACATCGTCAAACTCGCACGCGCCCCCGTGATTAAGAATGCAATCGCCAAGCCCGGCAGCACCGCATGGCTAATCGCATCGCCCATCATGCTCATTTTGCGCAGCACTAAGAAGTTGCCCAACAGCGCGCACGACACCGCCGCCAAAATGCCGACAACCACGATCCATGTATCGATTGAATACCAAGTCATTGCTACGCAGTGAGAGTAAGGCGCTGCGCGCCTAGTGAGGGTGAGAGTGACGAAGCGCGAGTAGCGCGGAGATGGTAACCCGTCTGCGGTTTGCCCCGCAGGGGTAGCTGAACTGGGTGCCCTTTGGGCAAGTGAAGAAACAAAGTGATAGTGATTAAAAACGTCATTGCTAATTAATCTCCAGGCTTGATTGGGTGTGGGCTCGCAGGCACTGCGAGATCGTTCGCAGTACGCAGTTTGATTAATTTTTCCTCAAGCAGCGCGACCAATTTCTCGCCCAGGACATGCTCAACCTCATCCGCATCGCGATCGACTCGGCTGGTTGCCACATCGGCATATTCGATCAAATACAATTCCCACAGGCGGTGATTACGCGTGACCTGTGCCGCAGCATCCAGTCCTGCTTGGGTCAACAGGATAGCATCATTTTTACGCACGGTGTCGATCAATCCCTGATGATACGCGCGCCTCAAGCAATGTCGTAATTGCCGATCAGTCCAGGTACGCCGGCCGCGCAGTTGACGAAACGGCACCGCGCGGATACTCACCCCATCCATGCGCTGACCATCGGCCTCTAAAATTTCATACAACGCACGAAGTAAATGTTGGCGGCCAACACTTCGCTTCAATTTCAACTGTCGCATAAAACGAACCAGCACACCACGCTCGATGCCAAACAGCATACTGAATAGAAACAAAAACGCTGCCACTAATACGATCAACGCGCCAGCAGGCATATTTGGAATTAAGGCACTCACACTCGCGCCCAGCCAGCCGCTGATACCACCGATTACGGCAGAGAGAAATAACATCTGATCCAGACGGTCCGTCCAAAACCGCGCTGCTGCTGCTGGCGTGATCAAAAAAGCGATAATCAGAATCAAGCCCACCGCTTGCAAACCCGCAACAGTCACCGCAGTGACCAACGCAAGAAGCAGTATATCGAGCCACTTAACCGGCCATCCCTGCGCCGCCGCATAGACTTCATCGAAACACAGCAGACGAAATTCTTTAAACAACAACACCGAGAGCAACAGCACACAGACAGTCACGACGACTAGCAGCCTAAAATCGCTCAATACCATCGACGCAGTCTTACCATAAATAAATGATTCCAACCCAGCCGCTGCACCATCTGGCATCTTTGTGACCATCGTCAATAACACGACGCCCGCACCGAAGAAGACACTCAGCACAATCCCCATCGCCGCGTCATCTTTAATACGCGAGTGATTGCGTATAAACAAAACTGTCGCACAGCCCAACACTCCAGTCACCGTAGCTCCAAACAATAATAGCGGCAACGACTTGCCCTGCCCGCCCAGCATCACGCCAACAAAGAAAGCAAGACACACGCCCGGCAATGTCGCATGTGAAAGAGTATCCCCCATTAAGGAGCGCTTACGTAATAACAAGAAGCCACCCATCAGTCCACAGGCACAGCCCAGCAGCATCGTGCAAATAACCACCAGCCGCGTATTGTAATTACGCAGCAACAGGACATCGAAGATCTCTGAAAGTTCGAACATGCGATTAGTGAAAAGTGGCAGTGAGGGGTGGAGGGCAATGCTCCGTCATTGCCGCGTTTATCAGCCCAGTTGCGATGGGCATCGATAGAAACGACGGAACGTTTCCCTCCAGAGGAAAAATCGAATAGCCCATCATAGCCCTACAAGGACTTCGCCAGCTCCTCGGCTGCTTCACTCAGCAGCGAGAGTTTGCCACCATAGGTTTTGCGAAGATTCTCTTGATTAAAAACATCCTTGGTTGGCCCCGAAGCGACGACGCGCATGTTTAACAATACCGTCCAATCAAAATATTGAGGCACCGTGGCTAAATCGTGGTGTACCACCAGGCAGGTTTTTCCACGTTGTTGGAGTTCCTTCAACAGCTCAACAATCGCTCGCTCGGTCGCTGCATCGACAGCGGCAAACGGTTCATCCATAAAATAAATATCTGCATCCTGGACCAAAGCTCGCGCTAGGAAAGTGCGCTGTTGCTGCCCCCCCGAAAGCTGACTAATCTGACGATGCGCATAGTCCGCCAGCCCGACACGATCCAAGGCTTGCAGTGCCAATGCCTTTGAGCGCTTATTCACCCGGCGAAACCAACCGAGCTTGCCGTAAGTACCCATCGCCACCACATCAAGCGCACTGACTGGAAAATCCCAGTCCACACTCTCGCGCTGCGGCACATAACCGACCCGCCTGCGCGCCTTGCGATACGACTCGCCAAAGATCGACACCTCGCCCGAGGTGCGCGGAATCAAATCCAAGCACGCTTTAATCAAGGTACTCTTACCCGCACCATTCGGGCCGACGATGCTCACCAACTTCCCCTCCGGGATTTCCAAATCAATATCCCACACCACAGGCTTGCGATGATACGCCACAGTCAAATCTCGGATCACTAGCGGCAGTGATTTCTGCTGCGCGATTGTTGAGGCCGGCTGTATGAGTTGTTTAGATACTACATTCATAATATAAGAATCACTTAGATCAGTGCACCACGCCAGTTAACTTGCCTTGCATGCCTTTTTCAGGTGCCTCGCCACCAAGTGCGCGTGTGATCGTGGTAATATTGCTATCGATCATACCAATGTATGTCCCCTCGTAAGTGCCGGCTTGCCCCATCGCATCCGAGAACAACGCACCACCGATCCGCACACCATGCCCGCGTGCATTCGCACCTTCTACTAAGGCACGTATATTCTTGTCAGCCACAGATGTCTCGACGAACACGGCTGGAATTTGCTGCTCGACGATAAAGTTAACCAAGTCCTCCAAGTCGCGCACGCCTGCCTCGGACTCGGTGCTCACGCCTTGAATACCGCGAACGGTGAGCCCCGTCGCACGGCCCAAATAATTAAACGCATCGTGCGCCGTCACTAATACACGTTGCGACTCAGGAATCGATCCAATCGCCTGCTGTGCATACGCATCTAACGCTTCCAACTGTTTTGTGTAAGCGGTTGCATTGGCAGCATAAATATCTGCATGCGCTGGATCGAAAATCGAGAGCGTCTCAACCACCACTGGCATGGCTTGCATCCAGCCCCGTACATCCATCCACACGTGTGGATCGGTGTGCTCAGAGTCATCATTTTTCTGCAACAAATAATCCGCAGTCTGCAAGATCGCTTCGGTCACCGCCTTGACTGGCTTCCCAGAACTCGCTACGCGCTCCAGCACAGTCGTCATTTTACCTTCAAGTAACAGACCATTATAAAAGACTACATCTGCAGTACTGAGCTTTACCACATCACTCCGAGTCGGCTTGTAAAGGTGTGGGTCGACCCCTTCGCCAATGATCCCCTCAACCTGCGCGTAGTCGCCCGCGATATTACGCACGATGTCGGTAATCATCCCAACCGTACACAGCACTTTATAGGGCTCATCGGTACGACGCGCCGATGCAGAATCGGTCGGCCTGCAGCCAGTTACTAGCGACTCAACGATCACGAGACTTAAAAGAATCAAATGTGCTCTATCAAATTTAATACTTTGAATACTCAAAGTAGTATCATTACATGTCAAGCAGTAAGCAAATCGACCTCTTCGCAAGTACCCAAAACGATGCCCGCAATAAGCCATAGACAAGGCACACAAATTCAGGCAAAAGTAACTTGGAATGAGTGACTACATCCTACTCACCGACGGCAGCGTGCATACACAGACGAAAACGGGCACGGGGGCATCGCTTTTGATTCGAATAGCAGAGCAAACACTCTCGATGGAGACACTGCGCACGCGTATTAAAGTTCAGCAATTCATAGACACGTCTTCGACTAAGCTCGAGCTACAGACCTTGCTCTGGGCACTGTCCGAGCTACCCCAAGACTGTGACCATCTCACCATCTATACCGACTCGCAGAATATCATCAATCTAGCGGCGCGACGCGCACGCTTCGAAGCGCACGACTACTATTCGAAGCGAGGCCTGCCGCTGCGCAACGCAGAGCTCTACCAAGCCTACTTCTGCAGCACCGACCCCTTAAACTTCGAATTAGTCAAAGTGCGGGGGCATCAGGCCACACGAAAGCGCAATCAGATCGACCAGCTCTTCGCCCTCGTGGATAAGGCCTCACGCAAAGCGCGATTGGTTGGGAAGGTACAGTAGAAGTGGCTTCCAGCCGCTTGCTCATGATGCTGGAAAAGCGGCAGGATGCCGCTTCTACACTCCACAAAAAAGGCTGCTCCCCAATTCAGGAAGCAGCCATTTGAAAAATGTAACTGCAGCGAGTTACGCAGGCGATGGTGCAGCGGCTTCTTCGCCGGCAAGGTCGCCCTTGTCGTCATCTTCTTCAGCCTGTTTCGCGACCTCGTCATCAGAGTCTTCGTCAGGCTCTGCTTCGGGCTCGATGATCTCGCGTTTAATGATCGGCGAACGCATTTCACCATGCTCAAGAATTTCGTGCACGTGGATACCATCGATCGTTTCGTGCTCCAACAAGGCCTCGGCCAACACATCGAGCGCAGTGCGGTGCTCTTTCAAAATTTCGAGCGAACGCAAATACTGCTCTTGCACGATATCGTAGATTTTTTTATCAATCTTTTGTGCAGTCTCTTCGCTAAAGTTATTCGAGCCAGCGCCCATCGTGCCCATATAGGCATGATTCTGGCTTTCACCGAAAGCGATCGGCCCGAGGTCAGTCATCCCCCAATCGCACACCATATGGCGCGCAGTCGAAGTGACCATACGAATATCGCCGGACGCGCCACTGGTGATGTCGCCCATCACAATTTCCTCCGCCGAACGGCCGCCCATGCCAGTGCAGATTTGATTCAATAGACGCCGCTTGGAGTGATTGAGCAAATCCTTCTTCGGCATAAACATTGTGGAGCCGAGGCTCTGACCGCGCGGTATAATCGTTACTTTGTGCACGGGCAAGTGCCCATCATCCACCACCGCCTGGATCAGAGCATGCCCGGCTTCGTGGTAAGCAGTGATCTTACGATCCTCGTCATCCATCAACTTACGACGCTCACGACCGAAGGAGATCTTATCACGCGCTTCATCGAGATCGTTCATTTCCACGGCATCCTTATCATAGCGCGCCGCGATCAAAGCACCTTCATTGAGCAGGTTGGCAAGGTCTGCACCAGAGAAGCCTGGAGTGTTACGCGCAACGTGCTCGAGATTCACCTCTTCAGAAAGTGCGAACTTCTTGGCATGCACCAAGAGGATTTCGTGACGACCATTGAGGTCAGGCAAATCAATCGTGACTTGGCGGTCAAAACGACCTGGGCGCAACAACGCAGAGTCGAGCACGTCCGGACGATTAGTCGCAGCGATGATGATCACACCTTCGTGGCCGTCGAAACCATCCATCTCAACGAGGAGGGAGTTCAACGTCTGCTCACGCTCGTCATTACCACCACCGACACCTGCGCCACGCTGGCGACCCACGGCATCGATCTCATCAATAAATACGATACAAGGCGCATTCTTACGGCCTTGCTCAAACATGTCACGCACACGTGCCGCACCGACACCGACGAACATTTCGACGAAGTCCGAACCACTGATCGAGAAAAACGGCACTTCAGCCTCACCGGCCACCGCCTTTGCCAGCAATGTCTTACCAGTACCCGGAGGGCCCATCATCAGCACCCCTTTAGGAATACGACCACCGATGCGTTGGAATTTCTTCGGGTCTTTGAGGAAGTCAACGACCTCGCTGACCTCTTCCTTCGCTTCGTCGCAACCCGCAACATCCTTAAAAGTCAGCGCGTCTTTATCGCGCGTCAGCATCTTGGCTTTACTCTTACCAAAACTCATCGCGCCCTTCCCTGCGCTCTTTAATTGGCGCACGAAGAGGAAATAAAGCAGGCCAATAATCAGCAGAAACGGCAGGAAACTAATCAAGATATCCTGAAACGCGGTGCTGCGGCGGCTCTCCTTGAGCACTGCGCGCACGAGATCAAAATCTTTCTCTAGCAAGCGGCCCTCAGCAGAAAACTGCACCTTTTCCGGCACACTCGCATCCGAGAGATTCGCATCATACTTCGGGTTGAGCATTTTACCGGCAACGATATAGCCAGCTTCGCCAAGCGAAGGGTCGGGCTTCATGACACCATCGCCCGGCTCGATCTGTCCATCTTTCACGGCTTGCACCAATTCGCTGATAGTCAGGCGTTCATGGTTCGAACCGGCACCCGGTTGCGCGAACCAGAGTCCAATGATAGCCGAGATAATGACCAAAAAAATCAAAAGCACTTTAGGGTTAAAGCGCTCTGGTTGGCCGTTATTCGCGGGCTCTTTCTGTTGTGGATTTTGCTGTGATGACATTTATGCGGGTCAAATTGGGTTTCTTGGTTGGTAAGTCAATCTAAGAGCCCACTTCGTTGCGGTTCCGATTTTCATGGTGTCCGCAGGCGGGAAGCCTGGCACCCAAATAATTTCTCCTGACTGCGATACGACAAGCGGTAGTAACTTTCGTTCCATTACCGGAATGTGCCGGTCTATAAACCAGTCTTTCAATTTCTTCGTGCCTGGCGCACCGAGCGGTCGAAACCGGTCTCCCTGCTGCCAACCCCGCACTTCGAGTGCCTCTTCTGCTGCCACTGCAACGTAAGCCTCCAAGTCGGCATTCACCCCACCCGTCATAATAGTGCTGCGTAACGCATCGTCCAATTCCACGAACTCAGTCTCCAGTAAAGCACCCGTGGACAGCATCAGCGACTCGCCCGCTTCGATCGATCCGGACACCAAAAATTGCCCCGCAACTTGTGCTGACACCAACCGAACCGTCGCTTCATCTAGCTCAATATAAAAAGCGCCCGCACTTAGACGATTCTTTCGCTTCAGCGCATAGACCGCGGCCATCAATAAATCCATCGCCGGTGCGCTCATCGATTGGATCAGATGATGCGCACTAAACCATGCCGACAAGGCCCGCCGCGTCAGTGCCCGCGGAGCCGAGCGCAGCGCGACGCGATCCAGCGTGACACTATCACTAAAAGCTTCAGGCAAAGTCAGGCGCGCCAAACCATCTAGTGCATCCGCTTCTTCTTCCAGTAAAAACCGGGAACGAGCCGCGCCCGCCGAAGCATTCCGCGCCAACGCCTCGCTCAAACTAGGAATCACATTATGGCGCAGCGCATTGCGCGAAATTCCAAGATCTTGGTTGGAAATATCTTCACGCCAAGGGATCTCGCAGGCATTCAACGCCATCCGAATCGCCCCAGCACCTAAATGCAACACCGGTCGAACATGTGTCGGATACGCCTCAAAAAAATGTATCGGCCGCGGCGCCGCCAAACCATCGCTGCCACTACCGCGCGCCAAACGCTGCAACTGTGTCTCTAAAACATCGTCCTGCTGATGGCCAAACGCGATACACTGGCAGCTGTGCTCCTGCGCCGCCGCACGTAAAAAATCTAAACGCAAGGCCCGCGCAGTTGTCTCTGTAAACGCCGCCTCATTTTCTGGCCGAGCCGCAGTCACAAATGGACAGTTTAACTGCTGCGCCAATTCCTGCACAAACGTCGCGTCTAGCTGCGAATCCTCGCCCCGCCAGCGGTGATTATAATGTGCGACCACCAATTCGATGTCCAATTCGTCAGCCTGTGCCCACAACTGGCAAAGCATAAAGATCGAATCCGCGCCACCCGAACAAGCCACCAGCACACGCTGAGAGGAATCGCCCGCAAGCAACTCGCGCACATTTGCATGTAACGAGTGCGCGCCGAGTTCGCCGTATAGGCAGCCCGCCGCTTCGGGCCAATTGTGGGGGTGTGATTCATTCGGCATAAGACCCCTTTAATTGGCTCTACTTTGATACAGACCGCAAGCCTGTAGAGGGTTTGCAGAGAGGTTGAATTACATAGATGAGATCGTGATAGCTGGAGGGCAACGCTCCGTCGTTGCCACCGAGGTCCCAGATTACAATCAATCCGAGGAAATGACCGAGCATTGGCTCGAAGAGTGTCGCTACGCTCGGAACCCTCCAATTTGGTTACCTGCGCAGCTTCAGAAGCGGCGAATACCTACCCCAAAGCGATCAAGCAACTCAGCCTCGCCCAATCCCTCGACCTGCAAACACTTCATTTGGGTCGTCTGCCCACGCAGCACCGAGACCGCGAAGCATTGGGAATTACACCGACGTTTAGCTCGGTGAAGACGGACATGCACTACCGACGTTCATCATTCGGGTAACTACCAAGCCATTTGACGAATGAGCAGTGCTCTTCGAGCTCCGCAAGTGCCGCTTGTGCCAGCTCATCTTCGTAGTGGCCGATAAAGTCGATGAAGAATAAATAGTCCCAGGCCTTTTTGCGGCTGGGACGGGACTCGATCTTGCTTAAGTTTATCCCACGCGAAGCGAACGGACGCAGGGTTTTCTCTAATGCACCAGGCTCGTCTTTGAGCGAAATCACTAAGCTGGTTTTATCGCGCCCATCACCCAGTGGCTTGGCGCGGGTCTTACCAATCACTAGAAAACGTGTAACGTTATCGTCCTTGTCTTGAATACTGCGGGCTTGGATCGGAACCTGGTAACGTTGCGCAGAGAGTTCGCTGGCGACGGCAGCAACGGTGGCGTTGTCTTTTGCGGTGCAGACGGCATCGGCAGTGCTCACAACATCGACTAAATTCGCATTTGGCAATTTCGTGCGGAGCCAGTCACGGCATTGACCAAGTGCTTGATCCTTGGAGCGCACTTCGGTGATTTGATCGAGTGGCGACTGCGAAATTAAGCAATGCTCGATCGGCAAGTAAACTTGCGAGCAGATATGCAGGTCGGATTCGATCAGCATATCCATGGAATGAAACACTGCCCCTTCAGTGGAGTTTTCAATCGGCACCACGCCATAATCCGCGCTACCACTTTCGACTTCAGAAAAGACATCGGGGATGGTCTTGATCGCTCGGTAGTCGAGGCTCACGCCAAAGTTGTGAATCGCAGCCTGGTGCGTGTAAGTAGCTTCCGGTCCCAGATAGCCGATCACTAGCTTCTTCTCCAATGCAATAGAGCCAGAGATCACTTCGCGGTAAACAGATTGCAAAGTGCGATTATTGATCGGCCCAGGATTTAGCCCCGCGACTTTAGCCATGACCTGTGCTTCGCGGGTCGGGTCGTAGTAGTCCGCTCCGTTGGCGTGTTTGATTTTACCAATCTCGCCTGCGTGTTGGACGCGTTGATTGAGCTGCTGCACGATATTCAGATCAAGGGCATCCACCTTGGCAGGATCCGTCGCCTGCGCATCGGGTGCCAGCCCCGCCAGCATCATCGCACGATAGATCGCCTGTAACGTCGCATCCGAAAGTGGGCCTTGATTGAACGCCGCCACTTTTTCCAACACCTGCGCTTCGTTTAACCCGCCATCTTGGCGCACGCGGTGGTTGAGCAATTGCACCACTTGTTTATCGATCGCGTCGATCGCGTCGCGGTTGCGCTGTAGCTTAATATTAATATCTTCAGGCATCTGGTGTATCCTCCTCTGCGGCGGATTCTGGAGCAGCATCACTCTCGGCATTCTCATTTTGCCAATCAACTACGACAAATGTCTCATCCAGCGGCAGCTCGTCTGACTTTCGCTCTTTAGCGAGTCCCATATCCTCATCAGTGATCTCTTCTTCCGGCTCTTCGCTGCGACGCATCCAATCGTCAATCTGATGATTACTCAGTACGTCCGAAGCGGGCAACTCATCAAGCTCTTTGATACCGGTGAACTCTAAAAACTTTTCGGTGGTGCCATATTGAATCGGGCGTCCCGGCAATTCAGCGCGACCCGTGACATGCACGAGCTCCAGCTCGATCAAGCGGTTCAGCGGGCCATCGACCGACACCCCGCGAATCGACTCCATCTCAGCACGCGTGACGGGCTGACGGTAGGCGACGATTGACATGGTCTCCAGCGCGGCAGGACTGAGCTTCATCGGGCGCGGCTCACCACGCAGCAAACGCACGAATTCTGCAAACTGCGGCGCGGTGACAATTTGAAAGCCATTCGGTCCCTCGATCAGCCGATACGCCTTATCCTCGACCTCAGCGGCGTCCATCAATTTGGAGAGCGCCTCTTGGATTTGCACCGGCGTGACGCGGGGCGGAATGGGCTCAGTAACCTCTTCGCCCTCTCCTGCGAGTTTTTCAGCCTCGGCGGCTTCCTCTAGTTCAGAGTGGTAGCGCGCAAAAATCTTCATCAAATCTTTCAAGCGAATGGGCTCCGCAGTCGAGAGTAGCAGCGCTTCGAGCGTCTTTTTGAGATCAAATTCCATAGTCATAGGTGGCAGTAAAATGCAGAATTAAGGTCTAGAAGAGTAAAAAGGGTATTGTCGAGGTTCCCGCTATTCATTGATATCTCAGCATTTCTGCAACGAGAATCCTATTTTCCAACTATTTAATTCATCTCATTTTTATCATGGCTAGCAAAAACATACGTCCACACTCCTCAATCGTCGTCGATGGCGATGACCGCGCCCCGGCCCGCTCGATGCTTCGTGCAGTCGGCTTCGAAGATGCCGATTTCAAAAAGCCACAAATCGGCGTGGCCGGCTCGCCGAGTGATCTGACTCCCTGCAACATGCATTTGGGCGACCTCGCCACACACGCCACCATCGGTATCAATAATGCCGGCGGCAAGGCGGTAAACTTCAGCACCATCACCGTTTCCGACGGCATTAGTATGGGCACCAAAGGGATGCGCTACAGCCTCGTCTCGCGCGATGTGATTGCCGATTCGATCGAAACAGTGGTCGCGGCAGAAGGTTTTGACGGTCTGGTCGCTATCGGTGGCTGTGATAAGAACATGCCCGGTTGCATGATCGCACTCGCCCGCCTCAACCGCCCAGCTGTGTTTGTTTACGGCGGCACCATTCTCCCCGGCTTGATGCCTCACGATGAAGAAGAGCGTAATCCGATGGATATCGTCTCTGTATTTGAAGCAGTCGGCAAGCATGCCAAAGGTGAGCTGACGGATGAAGAACTCAAAGAAGTCGAAAAATATGCGATCCCAGGTGCCGGATCTTGTGGCGGCATGTATACTGCCAATACCATGGCCAGCGCGATCGAAGCTCTCGGTATGAGCCTGCCCGGCAGCAGTGCTCAAGTAGCAATCGGTGAACCCAAGCGTAAAGACTGCGAAAATGCCGGTGCAGCCGTACTCAAACTCCTTGAGCTCGACCTCAAGCCACGCGATATCATGACGCGTAAGGCCTTTGAGAATGCGATCACCACCTGCCTGGCGCTCGGCGGTTCGACTAACTTGATCCTGCACCTCCTCGCCATCGCACACTCCGCCGATGTCCCACTCAGCATCGACGACTTCAAAGAAATTGGCGAGCGCATCCCGCTCCTCGCGGACCTCAAGCCATTCGGCAAATACAACATGAGTCACCTCATTCGTATCGGCGGCATTCGTCCAATGATGAAGATGCTACTCGATCGCGGCCTGCTGCACGGCGACTGCCTCACAGTCACGGGCGAGACGATGGCCGATTCGCTTAAAGACGAACA
This sequence comes from Puniceicoccaceae bacterium, assembly GCA_017854655.1. Lineage (GTDB taxonomy): Bacteria > Verrucomicrobiota > Verrucomicrobiia > Opitutales > Coraliomargaritaceae > Lentimonas. Next base: position 31,796 of record JAFMHF010000001.1, read on the forward strand.
GCCGTACGCATCGTATCCAGACAAGCAGGATATCATTCGTCCATGGGATCAGCCAATTAAAGAATCCACTCACCTCCGCATCCTACGTGGCAACCTCGCGCCTGGCGGTGCCGTTGGTAAAATCACTGGCAAGGAAGGTCTCTATTTTAAAGGCACAGCGAAGGTTTACGAAGGCGAAGAAAGTGCACTGGTCGGCATCCTTCGCGGCGACGTCGTCGCTGGCGATGTCGTGGTGATTCGTAACGAAGGGCCAGTCGGTGGCCCTGGCATGCGCGAAATGCTCTCACCCACTAGCGCAGTTGCTGGGCGTGGCTTGATTAAAGAAGTCGCGCTCATCACCGATGGACGCTTCTCCGGCGGCAGTCACGGCTTCGACGTCGGCCACATTACACCCGAAGCAGCCAAGGGCGGCCCGATCGGCATCGTCAATAGCGGCGACCAAATTGAAATCGACGCTGTCAAAAACACCATCCGCCTGCTCATCGACGACGCCGAATACGATGCGCGCATGGCTGCCTTCAAGCCAACTGGTGCAGGCTCCAAACGCGGAGTGCTCGGTAAATACGCTGCCACCGTCGCGACCGCTTCAGAAGGTGCGGTCACTGACAAAAATTTGTAATGGCTTCGCCATCCGATGCTTCAGTTCTCGGTTCAACCTAGAACCAGACAACTGAAAACCAGCCAACTCTTAATTCTTACTTTACACCAATCATGTCCTGGGAACGATTCAAACAACACTATCTTCATATTAACGAGCTCGACTTCGCGATCGACACTAGCCGGATCGACTTCGGTGACACTTTCTTGTCGGAAATGGAGCCACGTATGCAGGCCGCATTCACCGCGATGCAAGCGCTTGAAGCGGGCGCAATCTCGAACCCAGACGAAGGCCGCATGGTCGGCCACTACTGGTTGCGTCATGCCGCACTGGCACCCAACGCCGAGATCGGCGCTGAAATCGAAGCCTGTCTCGGCAAAATCAAGCTGATCGCCGCGGACGTACATAATGGTGTGCTAAAGGGTGCCAACGGCGCCTTCAAGAACCTCCTCGTGATTGGCATCGGCGGCTCGGCACTCGGCCCGCAATTTGTCGCAGACGCGCTCGGTGGCCCGAAGACAGATAAGATCAAACTGTTCTTTTTCGACAACACTGACCCGAATGGCCTCGATCGCACACTCGACGCACTCGACGGTCAACTCGGTGAAACACTCGCCGTGGTCATCTCCAAGTCTGGCGGCACGCCCGAAACACGCAACGGTATGCTCGAAGCCGAGACCGCCTATCGGGTCGCCGGCCTCAGCTTTGCCGAACACGCCATCGCCATCACTGGCGAAGGCAGCAAACTGCACCAGATCTCCAAGGAAAACAACTGGCTCGACTTCCTGCCGATGTGGGACTGGGTCGGTGGCCGCACCTCCGAACTCGCAGCTGTAGGCCTCTTCCCTGCTGCCATCCAAGGCCTCGACATCGACCGTATGCTGGCTGGCGCAAAAGCGATGGACATCGCCACACGTTCGACCGACACCACTAAGAACCCAGCAGCTCTACTCGCGCTTATGTGGTATTTCGCGACCGACGGCAAAGGCGCGAAGGACATGGTCGTCCTGCCTTACAAGGATCGCCTCATGCTTTTTTCCAAATACTTGCAGCAGCTCGTCATGGAGTCGCTCGGTAAAGAAAAAGACCTTGATGGCAAGGTCGTGCACCAAGGCATCGCCGTTTATGGCAATAAGGGTTCCACTGACCAACACGCCTACGTGCAGCAACTCCGCGAAGGTGTACACAACTTCTTCGCCACCTTCATCGAAGTGCTCAAGGATCGCGACGGCGACTCGATCGAAGTCGAACCTGGCTTCACCAGCGGCGACTTCCTGCAAGGCTTCTTCCTCGGCACCCGCGATGCACTGTATGACAATGGACGCCAATCGATCACCATCACCATCACAGAGGTCACACCCGAAGCAGTCGGCCAGCTCATCGCGCTATTCGAACGCGCCGTCGGCCTCTACGCGAGCCTGGTTAATATCAACGCTTACCACCAGCCAGGTGTTGAAGCAGGCAAGGCAGCTGCAGCCACGGTCTTGGAAATCGAACAAAAAATCGTCGCAGAGATCATCGCCAACGGCAGCAACGCTCAAACTGCAGATGCGATTGCTGCTAAGTTGGGTCTTGAACCACAAAGCGAATTGATTTTTAAGTTGCTGCTTCGATTAGCGGCAAACCACCGTGGCATCAGCGCAAATACCAAAACCCCCATTCACGAGACAGAATTTTTCGCAGCGTAGCCCGCCTACATCGAGAATATCCCTAAACACCACAAATGAAAAACCTATCACTTATCCTTCGCATTGTAGCGATTCTCGCGTCAGCCGCTGCAGTCACTTTGTTCTTCATTTCCAAGGGCAAACTTGCTGAAAAGCAAACGTCCCTCGAACAAGCACAAGCAGTGACTCAAGCGACTCAAAGCGAGTTGGAAACTGCGAATAGCAAGATCACCTCTCTGGGCACGCAGCTCTCGACCGAGCGCCAGTCACTCGCCGACACCAAAGGTAAGCTCGAGTCAATCCGCTCCGAAATGTATACTGCCAAACAGGAAGTCACCCGCACGCAGCAGCAACTCAAAGAAACGAAAAATACCATCGCTGAGTTGGAAAATACCGCAACTCGCCTACGTACCGATCTGGTCAAGACCGAAGAGAGCTTAGCCTCCGCCAGTAAAGAAGCAGAGCTCGCTCAGCTGGGGGAGCGCATCGAAGAACTTGCGAAAATCAACGACACGCTCAAGCAAGACTTGCTGGCGAGCGCAGGGCTCCAACAGAGCGCAACCCCCGAACCTGTCAGCAATGCAGTTGCGAGGGGCTATCAGAGCGGCTTCACGCCGAGCAGTACGGTAGCTGTGCAGCCCGCAACCATCGGCGCCGCCACCACAGTCGCCTCGATCAGCACATCTGACGGCATCATTATTCTCGACGCGTCTCCAGAGCTCGGTCTGTCGGTCGGTTCCGAGATCACATTGGTTCAAGACTTAAAAGCACTAGGTAAAATCCGAATCACCCAAGTTACCGAGCAGCTCGCAGTGGCCAACATCCTCCCAGGCACACGACTGCGCGGACTGTCCAAAGGCGATACCATCAAGGTAATGCACTAATCCTCTCAAACCTCGCGCATACATTATGATTACTCGCCTGCTTCTAATCTTCGCACTGTCATGGTGCGCACTAGCCACCAGTGGCTGCTTCGACACTAATCCCGACGATCAGGAATTGCCTTGGTCTCGCCCAGCCGACTGGGAAGGTGGCGTCCCGGGATTCGGCGGCTAAACCAATCAAATAATACTTTTAAAGAACCAGCGCCTTCGTGAAAAACATGAAGGCGCTTTTTTTGTGACATTCCCACCAACCTACTTACAGTTGCCAACGATATGTCTGACTCTGGAACCCTCACACTCGTCGCCGCACCCATCGGAAATCTATCCGACATCACTCCACGTGCCATCGAAGTGCTCTCAGCCGCTACTCACATTGCCTGCGAAGACACCCGTGTCACTGGCAAGCTACTGAGTAAACTCAACATCGAGAACAGCGGTAAACTGATCTCCTACCGCGAGCAAAACGAAAACTACATGGCGAGCGAAATCGCCGACCGTATGGCAGCGGGCGAAGACATTGCACTGATCGCCGACGCCGGCACGCCCGCCATCAGCGATCCTGGATTTCGTCTCGTGCGCGAGTGTCGCAAACGCGGGCTCAAGGTCACTACGGCGCCTGGCGTGAGCGCCGTGATCACCGCCCTATCACTCTCAGGGCTCCCCAGCGATAGTTTCTACTACGTCGGATTTCTCGCACCAAAAAGCGCCGCGCGTAAACGCTTTTTCGAAGCACAAAAAGACTTCGACACCACCATCATACTTTACGAATCCTGCCACCGTATCGGCAAATTCCTCAACGACCTAGTGGCCACCCTCGGCCCCGACCGCTGCATCAGTGTCTGCCGCGAGCTCACCAAACTCCACGAGACCGTGCACACCGGGCCAGCCGGCGAGGTGCGCGACCGCGTGGCCCAAGGCAGCCAGAAAGGCGAATTCGTCGTCTGCATCGCCAAGGACGGCTTCGAGCTGTAGGTGCCCCAATCAATCGAGGGTTTCGAGCTTAGCGACACTCTCCGAGCCAATGCTCCGTCATTTACATACGTAAGCATCGGATTCCGGCTGGATTTAGGTGGCAACGACAGAGCGTTGCCCTCCACAAGGCTCATCGCCGATTAGTGGCAAATTCTCGATTAAAACGACAGACCGTTTTATTTGAGAGGCCACGGGTCCCTGCTATTTTTTTAGAGCCATTGCACTCTGCGAGTATAATAAACCGCGATAGGAATATGGGCGAACGCCCACATTTATCCTGTGTTGCGGCACAGGAGGGCGAGTCGCCCTCCCTCCTTTACCCTCGCCGCTAATCGAGTATGAACAAAAAAGCCCCGACCATTTCTGGCCGAGGCTTTTGTTTAAATTGAGTGAGCAAAGCGCTTAGCTAGTAGTCGCAGTCGTCATCTCTTCGCGGGCCTTTTCAGCCAGCGGGGTGCTCAGGTAGCGTTCGCCGAAGCTACAGCCGATTGTCACGATTGTTTTGCCTGCCATCTCAGGACGCTTGGCAAGCTCCATCGCAGCCCACACATTGGCGCCGGTGGAAATACCGCCGAGGATGCCGTCCTGCTCTGCCAATGCTTGCGCGGTGGCAAATGCATCTTCATTTGAGACCTTGATCACGTCGTCGATGATATCGACATTACAATTCTTAGGAATGAAGCCTGCGCCGATGCCTTGGATCTTGTGCGGACCAGGTGCACCACCAGAGAGAACCGGACTCGCTTCAGGCTCAACGGCGACCGTGTAGAGATCTTTGCGCGACTTGATCACTTCAGAGACACCAGTGATGGTGCCACCAGTGCCGACGCCAGCAACGAATGCATCGATCTTACCGTCGGTGGCCTCCCAGATTTCTTCAGCAGTCGTCTGGCGGTGCGCTTCAGGATTAGCAGGATTCTCAAATTGTTGCGGCATGTAGGCCTTTTCACCATATTCCTCGACCAGCTCGCCAGCGCGTGCGATGGCACCGCCCATGCCTTTGGGTCCAGGTGTCAGCACAATCTCGGCACCGAGCATACGCAGCAGCACGCGACGCTCGATCGACATGGTTTCAGGCATGGTCAGGATCAACTTGTAGCCCTTGGCAGCACAAACGAATGCTAGTGCAATGCCAGTGTTACCGGAGGTCGGTTCGATGATGATGCTGTCTGGGCCGATCTTACCGTCACGCTCGCCGGCTTCGATCATCGCCTTACCGATACGATCTTTGACGCTGGCAAGTGGATTGAAGAATTCACACTTCAAGTAGATGTCTGCGTTCACACCCGCAGCAGTGTTGTTAATTTTAACCAGTGGCGTATTGCCGACCGTTTCGATAATAGAGTTAAATAATTTGCTGCTCATAATTGGTAAATAAGAGATTAAATGAATGAGCCTACCAGCACATCCCGAATACATGACGAGGCAAGCATTGATCGCAAATTGCTTTGCCACCTCCGCTTTGCTCCGTCAGAAGTCAGATAACAGAGCTCAGACACTAATTATCAGGCATTTAAGGCACATCATTCCGCGTAATTCCAGCCGCGAGACTGACGCTCAGGCACAAAAAAACACCGACACGCGGTGCTTTTAGAAATCGAGTAAACGAAATGACTACCGACGACGTGGACCGAAACTACGCCTAGGTGCATTACGCTGCACATTCGCATTACGCAGACGGTAAACGATGCGGGCCTTATCGAGGTCGTAGGGACTCATCTCCATCTTTACGGTATCACCAGTCGTAATCTTAATGAAGTGCTTACGCAATTTACCGGAGATGTGTGCGAGCACCAGATGCCCGTTCGCAAGTTCGACACGGAACATGGTGCCAGGTAGAACGGCAACGATTTTGCCTTCGACTTCTACGTAATCTTCGCTTTGTGCTTTAGCCATAAATGATCATTAATAAATCGGGGAGGGAAGCGGATTGACACCGAAAGTCAAGGACTCTCTCTAGACAAAAACAAGCCATCGCTTAAGCGGCTTATTTTGTTCTGCATCTCTGATTCGACAGGTGCATCAAGCTTGTGCTCGAAACTCTGCCATTAACTTTAAATAAATCCATGGGATCTTCTTATACCAACACCACGCGCAAACACGTCAAACGCGGCAAGCCGACCAAGCTCCAACAGCGAGTTAAGCTGACCGCATATTTGGGCGCGATCGCCATCTCACTCGCCGCGATCGCGACCATCGTGTCCTTCGTTCGCTCGGAGGACGAGCGCACAGCCATAATTAAACTCCCCCACGGCACCCTCAGCGAGCTCACCCAGATTAAAACCTTTACGCAGGCCTACCTCACGGTGAACTGCAATGCGACGCTGCTGGAGAACACACAGACTATCCGTGTATCAGGGCAGCTGGTAAACGGCGACAATCGCCAAGCCTTTTCTCTGATCAAAAAGCGCCCCGACCGAATGCTATTCACCATCGATCGCGGCTCGCATGAATTAACCTTCGGCGTGAACCGCGATAACGTCTGGCGACGCATACGGGCACCGCAGCACGACGATCTCTTCGCCCTGATCGAGGGACAAGAAGCCGATGCGTGGCTAAGCCAACGGCGCTTCTTCGACCGCATCATCAGCGCCAGCCTAGGCGAGGGACGCATCACTGCGATCGAAGTCTCTAGCTGGACAGGCGCCGACTGCCTAAAAGTCAGTACACTGAGCGCCGACGGTGCAGCGGTCAACATACTGGTCGATCCACAAACGATGCATCCCATCGTCGAGCTAGAACCGATACCAGACGGAACCATCAAGCAGACCACATTCAGCGACTACCGTGACATTGATGGCATGCCCATTGCCTTCGACATGGTCTCCTCAGTCGAAGGCGAACAGCAAAGTCGTATCATAATAGATAAGGCATCAATCAACAGTGGCGTACTTTCCACGCTGTTTGATCTGCCTGAATCGCTGATCTCGAACGAATGAGGCCGCACCTGTCAGACGCCAAGCGCTCGCGGTGAAAGTAAGTCTGGCTAAGCGCCACAACTGCCTTTTTTATACCTTTTTCTTTTACTTGCCCCTCTCAGGCACCCAGTTCGCACTCCGGCGAGGCCAGTTCGGCAGACCTCGCAGACCAACTAGCCGCTACTCGCGCTCCGGCCACTTTTACACTTTCAGACCATGCAAGCAGACTGCCCATTCGAAAAAATCTACCCATCAGCGCTCAAACGCGATGCCGACTACTTCATGACCCACGCCTACAATGAAGCAATCGAAGCGTGGAAAAAGGACGAGGTGCCGATCGGCGCAGTGATCGAATACAACGGCCAAATCATCGCATCTGCACATAATCAATCCCGCTCTAGCAAAGACCCCACCGCCCACGCCGAGATCCTCGCGATCTCGCAAGCGGCCAGCTTCATTGGTGATTGGCGCCTCAACGAGTGTACGCTCTATGTCACTAAAGAGCCCTGCCCGATGTGCTCCGGTGCGCTAGTCATTGCGCGCATTGGCAAGGTCTATTACGGCCTCCCCGATTTGCGTATGGGTTGCGTTGGCGGCGCGCTCGACCTCGGCGCGCTCCCCGATAGCAACCACAACTTCGAGTCCGTCAGCGGCATCCTACAGGAGTTAAACCACAACATTTTGAAGGCCTTCTTCGAAAAAAAACGCCTCGCTAATAGTGCTAAAAAAGCGAACGCGCTGAAAAGCAACTTGCCACCGCCGGCAGGCGCGAGTGAGTGACCCACACAGTCGCAACCGCACATTGCGGCTGTCCATCGATTAGCCCAAGCGACTGGAAGCCGCTTCGACACTAAAAAAAGGGCACCACAAACACAGCTGTCGTTTGACAGCGCTCTAAGATCCTCACAACTTTCACCATTCTCTCCATTAACCAGAATAAAAAACAATACATACCATGGCTTACGAACTACCAGCACTTGACTACGCATACGATGCGCTCGAACCACACATTGATGCACGCACGATGGAAATCCACCACAGCAAGCACCACAATGCATACATCACGAATGTGAACGCAGCGCTTGCTGGCACTGAGTTTGAAGGAAAATCCGTTTGCGAACTCATTTCAGATCTTTCTGCACTCCCCGAAACTATCCGTGGCGCAGTCCGCAACAACGGTGGTGGCCACGCCAACCATAGCTTCTTCTGGAAGGTGCTCAGTCCAACTGGTGGCGGTGCCCCTAAGGGTGAACTCGCCGCAGCAATCGATGCGGAACTCGGTGGGCTTGACGCATTTAAGGCCGCCTTCGCCAAAGCAGGCGCGACCCGTTTCGGCAGCGGTTGGGCTTGGCTTGTCGTGCAAGCAGACGGCAGTCTCGCGGTGACGTCGACTCCCAATCAAGACAGTCCCTGCATGACGGGTGTCGCGGATGTCGAAGGTAAGCCTGTAATCGCGCTCGACGTATGGGAGCACGCTTACTACCTGAAGTATCAAAATATGCGTCCAAGCTACATCGCGGCATTCTGGGATGTCGTCGATTGGGACGCCGCCGAAGCGAACTACCAAAAAGCGAAAGCGTAAGTGCAACAACCTCGGTCGAACGACCGAGGTGACTGACATTTCTAAAACAACAGCCGCCGAATATATTCGGCGGCTTTTTTGTGCTTACATTCTAACCCCGAAAACGCCACGCGAGGAATCGGCTAACTTTTTGGCCTTGGCTCATTGGAATCACCTCGACTTGCTTGGCACCGCACTGGCTGAGCACTTGCTTCAACACGCGTAAATGCTCCCGCTTCGAGACTAGACTAGTGAACCAGCCTACCTGCGCCGCGAACTCAGCGCTCTCACGAATCATCTGCGTAATAAACGCGACTTCGCCACCGCGGCAGCAGAGCTCGGCCTGCTGCCCGCCGAAATTTAACTTGGCTGGGCCATTCGCAGATCGTCCCTTAGTTAGGTTCTTCTGTTTTCGTTGAGTGCCCGCCCGTGCGGCTTCCATCGAAATATGAAAGGGTGGATTACACAGCGTCAGGTCGAAATAATCACCCTTGCGGATGATGCCTTTAAAAATCGAATTACGTTCCTTTTGTTGCACAACCTTCACCAACTTGCTCAAGCATGGATTCGATTCGACGATTAAACATGCGGTCTTCACCGAGACTGGGTCGATATCGGTCGCGAGAAATTTCCAACCATAGCTCTGACTACCGATAATAGGATAGATGCAATTTGCACCCGTGCCAATATCGAGTACACGCACCTGCTTGCCCGATGGCATCTTGCCTGCCCCGGCCAACAGATCTGCCACATAATGAATATAATCCGCCCGCCCCGGAATGGGCGGACACAAATAGCCAGCGGGTATCATCCAATGCTTAATCTGATAGGTTTGCGCTAGAAGTGCTTGATTCAAACATCGCACCGCGGCGGGATCAGCAAATTCGATGGTCGGCTCGCCTGCAGGGTTTAGGCGCACATAGGAGTTCAATTCCGCACACACCTCACACAAGGCGGTGAAGTCATAACGCCCCTGATGCGGGTTGCGCGGGTGTAACAAGCCCGGCGGCTGTGTATTTGGTTTCGGCTTAGGCATCGTCAGTGGTTTTCAAATAGAGCACATCGGCCATCGCAGTGCTGTGCCACGCTAAAAATTAGATCTAGAGGAGTGTGGGCGACCCGCCCACGGCCATACCACAACAAAGTCGAGTCGCCCAAGCTCCATTATCAGAGGTAAATACAGCCCCGCCCCCATCAGCCCCCTCATTGCTTAATAAGGGGGTTGATTCTCCCCGCATTCTTTATAAACAAACAAGACTTCAACTATCCCCAAAACATCTCCCCACATTTATGCGTCCGGAAATCCACTGGCTCCTCCATTTCTGCCTAGAAAATCAACTCCTCACCGAGGGCCAAGTGCTTGGCATGGTCGCTAACCTCGCCCCAAGCACAGACGTGCATGCCTGTGCCAAACTACTGGCGAACTCTGGTTGGATTGCAGACACCGCCTTTCTTGACAGTGCCATTGAGGCCTCGATTAAAAATACGCAGGATGGCTTTGAACTCCCAGTGCTGCCTGGATTATCGTCCGCAGGCTCACAAAGTAATATTGAAGGGTTTCCCGACTTCTCGACCTTCACTCAGCTGAACGACGATGAGCTCCAAGCAGCCATCCGCAGTCTCTTCACCCAGTGTCAAAAAATAGGCGCGAGCGACCTGCACCTCACCGGAGGTGCCCGCCCACGGATGCGCCACCATCGGCGCATCGTCTATCTCAGCAATGCGCCACTCACAGATGCCCTCGCCAGACGAATCAACTACCTACTCCTCACAGCAGACCAGCGGCAGCAATTCGAAGCTAATTGGGACCTGGACTATGCCTTGACTGTCGATGCTGAAACTGCGGGCTTTAAAATGCGTTTCCGCGCCAACTTGATGGAGCAAAAGAAAGGCATTTCTGGCGTCTATCGAATCGTGGCAGATCACTTGATGAGCTTGGAGGAACTCGGATTTCCGAATGCGGACAACATTCGCAAACTACTCAATTACCACAATGGTATTATCCTCGTAACTGGCCCGGTCGGCAGTGGCAAAACCACCACACTTGCCAGCCTCGTCAACGAACTGAACCAAACGCGTAAGGATCACATCATCACTGTGGAAGATCCCATCGAAGTGATGCAGCATTCAGTCAATAGCATCGTCACTCAGCGGCAAGTCGGCAAACATACCGAGTCCTTTAAGTCCGCCTTGAAATCTGCCTTACGCGAAGATCCTGACATTATTGTTATCGGTGAAATGCGAGACCTAGAAACAATCGAGATGGCAGTCACTGCGGCAGAAACAGGCCACCTCGTGATTGCGACCATGCACACCCGCGATGCCGCATCCACATTGAATCGGATGCTCGACGTATTTCCACCCAGCCAGCAAAACCAAATACGTGCAATGACTGCCGGGTCCCTGCGTGGCATCGTCTGTCAGCGCCTCATTCCCAGTGTGGATGACGAAGTCGTGCTCGCCTGCGAACTACTCGTCAACACCACCGCAGTGGCCAATATCATTCGTGACTCCAAAGAGACCGGCCTAGAAAATGCCATGCAATCCGGCAAGCAACTCGGCATGCTCACCATGAATGATTCCGTGCAAGCACTACTCGACCAAGGCAAGATCACAGCCGAAGTTGCCGCTGAGAATATGTTTAATGCCGAAAGTGACGCCTAACCTGCCCCTCCCCGAAAAGAGAATTTGATAGATGAACGAACTGGATACACTGCTGACTGACATGCTCGCCAAAGGAGGCTCCGATCTCCACCTCGCCGTCGACTCGCCGCCAAAGACGCGAATCGATGGCGTCATCCATCTGCTCAACGAGCAACCGATCGGCGCACGCGAAATGGAAGCGCTACTCAAAGAAGTCACTCCGGCTCACCGCTGGGAGACCTTCACGCAAACGGGCGATGTTGACCTAGCGCATGAGATCCCAGGAAAAGCGCGCTTCCGCATGAACCTGTTTAAAAACAGCTGGGGCATGGCCTCCGTACTGCGCCAGATTCCGTCGCGAATTGCCAGCATCGACGAGCTCGACTTACCCGTCGCATTGAAGGCGATCGCCTCTTACCAAAACGGCTTGGTGCTCGTCACGGGCCCTACCGGCAGTGGTAAATCAACCACGCTCGCGGCCATCATCAACCACATCAACGAAAACTCTCAGAAGCAAATTATCACGCTCGAAGACCCGGTCGAATTTACTCATGACGATAAAAAAAGTACTATTATTCACCGTGAAGTGGGTGAGCACACGCGCTCTTTCAGCGCCGGGCTCAAGGGTGCGATGCGCGCCGACCCCGATGTCATTTTGATTGGCGAAATGCGCGACATGGAAACTATTCGCCTGGCACTCAACTGCGCAGCAATGGGCATGTTGGTTTTTGCCACACTGCATACCAACAACGCGACCAAGACGGTGGATCGTATCATTGATGCTTTCCCTGCCGACGAGCAAAATCAAATCCGCATCATGCTGGCTGAGTCCCTTTGCGGGATCGTCTCACAACTATTATGCCAGAAGAAAGACGGCGGTCGTATCGCCGTGCATGAAATCCTTCTCACACATGGCGCACTACCAAACTGTATTCGCACGCATTCGCTTTCCAACATTCGCAACATCATCGATCAAAACCGAGACCAAGGCATGATCTCGATGGATGCCTCACTCAGTAAATTACTGGAAGCAGACCTGATTACCAAAGGAGAGGCCTACATGAAGGCGATCGATAAAACGCGTTTTATAGCCTGAGCCGACTACCGTCCATAGCCGTTGCGACACTCGAAGGAATGAAACACATAAAAGCACTCATCTATGCGGCGCTTGGCATCATGATGAGTTTGAGTGCCTTTCGGCAGGAAAATTATCTGATGACTGCAGGCATCGCATTTTTCGCCGCCTGCGCCATTGCGGTCACACTCAACTCAATCGGACGACTACAAATAAGCTGGGACGAAGTCGGCGTCACTCTGCGTAAAACGCCCAAACCTCCCATCCTGTTGCAGTGGTCTGAGATGCAGAAGCTCAAAGTCGATCACCTCGGCTATCATATCCAGACACGACGAACCAATTTTCGCATCAGTAAAGACAAGATGCCCAAGGAGCTCCTAAAGAAAGTTCGTGCCAGTATTCGGGAGAACAAAGGGGTATCGATTTGAATTGGCAGCGGCTTTTTACTCAGATGTGGGCGAGCTGTTACCGAGCGCTATCCGCTTGACCACTTCAGCGGCGAGAAAAAAGCCGAATGTTCCGGTCAAATAGGTTGCTGAGCCAAAGCCTTGATCGCAATTCAAGCGATAATCCGCGCCAGTCTCGCGCTCACAAGACACTGAGCCATCCTCCTTCGGAAAGATAGGCAACTCATCCGTAAACACACAATCGATTTTAAACTTCTGCCGCTTGAACATCGGAAAGCCGAAATCGCGACGCAGTGTCTTGCGCACTTGCAACAGCAACGGGTCATTAATCGAGCGCGCCAAATCAGCGATCTGGACCCGCGATGGATCGATGCGCCCACCCGCACCACCACAGGTAATCAACTTCAATCGACGCTTACGCGCCTCCGCAATCAATAGACATTTGTACTTCGTGGCATCGATCGCATCGATAATGTAGTCGAAACTCGGTGCCAATAAACGCGCCATTGTGGACTCCGTCAAAAAACATTCCTCGACCGTCACCACGCAACGCGGCGAGATCTTCGCCACCCGCTCGGCCAGTAATACCGCTTTTGAGCGCCCAATCGTGCCATCCAATGCATGTAACTGCCGATTCACATTACTGAGACACACCTCATCCATATCGATCAACGTTAGCTTGCCAATCCCCGTGCGCGCCAAGGCCTCCACCGCCCACGAGCCAACGCCGCCCAAGCCGATCACACAAACATGCGCCTCCGAAAGGCGCTTTAATCCATCGACTCCATACAAGCGCCCAATCGCGCCGAAACGTGCTTCATAATCTGGCATAGCAGAGGAACTAGAAGATCACTCCCCGAATGAGAAGCAAAAATCCTCTGCCAGCTCTCACTTTCCACTTTCCACCTGCCACTTTAACGCTAGCGTTAATTAATGCCTACGTTATCCGAGATCGTTGCCTTCTGTGATACACGCACCCGCCAAGCCGAAGTCAAAGACTTCCCCGGTGCCCACAACGGCCTCCAAATCGAAAATAACGGCGAAGTTACCAAAATCGGTGCCGCCGTGGATGCCGGTCAAATTCCTTTTGAACAAGCCCTCGCAGCCGGAGTCGATTTTCTCATCTGCCACCACGGCCTCTACTGGACTGCGCCAATTCCACTCACTGGCAGCGCCTACAAGAAGGTAAAAACGGCACTCGACGGCAATCTTGCGGTCTATGGCGCCCACCTGCCACTCGACTGCCACCCCGAGATCGGCAACAACGCCTTGCTCGCCAAAGCACTCGGTCTGAGCAAAATCGGCGGCTTCGCCAACTACGAGGGCAACGATATCGCCACCATCGCCGCAGGCCCAGAAGGCGGACGACACGAACTGGCCAGCAAACTCAAAGCCCTTTTCCCCGACACTTACCATGCCATCGAATATGGCAGCGAACAGCCGCAGCGCATCGCAATCCTCACTGGCAGCGGGCAAAGCGCCGTCGAACAACTCCGAGCCAACCACATCGACACCCTGATTACCGGCGAGCTGCGGCAGCATCACTTCAACATGGCGCAGGAGCTCGGGCTCAACCTCTACCCCTGTGGCCACTACGCCACTGAGGTCTTTGGCGTCCAAGCACTCGCCCAAGAATTAGCCGATAAATTCGGCCTTGAATGGATCTTTATCAAAACGCCCTGCTTACTTTAATGTAGATTGCCAAGTCCACCGAACTTCTATCTGCTTCCATCAACTTCTGCTTAAAATGAAACACATCGTCATCATCAACGGCCCCAACCTCGATCGCCTCGGTAAACGTGAACCGTCGATCTATGGCGATCAGACACTCACAGACCTCGAAAATCTTCTCACTGAAGAGGCTGCCGAACTGGCCGTGCAAGTGCAATTTTACCAATCCAACCACGAAGGCTTCATCATCGATAAAATCGGCGAATTCGCGGACTCGGAAGTATTCGGTCTGATCATTAATCCTGGCGCATTCACCCACACCAGCCTCGCCCTACGCGACGCACTGGCCGGTAGCGACCTCCCTGCGATCGAAGTGCACATTAGTAATATTTACAACCGCGAAGAAATCCGCCAGCACTCAATGACGGCGGAAGCCTGCATTGGCGTCATCTCCGGCCTCGGTTTCGACGGCTACGTCGCCGCGCTTAAACATTTAGCGAAGCTCGATTAATCAAATCGTTACACTTCACCTCAACAAAACCAACTAACCAACCAACAAAGCAAAATATTATGGCTGAAGAACTAAAAGGACTTAACAAACCAGTAACACTCAAAGCTGATCTCGCAGCATTCTTGGGAGCGTCTGCGCTGCCACGCACAGAGATCACTAAAAAGCTCTGGGACTACATCAAAAAGAATGGTCTCCAAACAAAGACTGAAAACGGTGCCGCTGAAAACGCAGGCAAATTCATCGTAACCGATGCAAAATTACTCACCATTTTTCGTCACACAAACTCAACCAGCAAATCTGGCAAGTTGACTGACCTCAGAAACATTAAGGAAGGTCAGACCATCAACATGATGCAAATGGCTGCCGTCGTCGGCGCCAACGTTGAGTAAGGTACGCCTCAGAGTTACTAAATCGCTTTACAACGGCTGTTTCCTAATGGAGACAGCCGTTTTTTTGTGTAAGTAAAAAAAACGGCAACGAGGGGGGAGCTCCGTCTCGTCCGTGCGCCGTGTTGACTTCGGTTCAGCGGACGAAACAGAGCTCGTCCCTCCCATAACAGAAGAATGAAGTCACTCCTGCTAAAGCCAAAAACGACTCCCAACTATTCCGGTGGCAGTAACTTCGCCAACTCCTGTAAATCAGTAAAGTGCTCACGCAAATCCTGCGCACTGCCGAGGTTGCCCAAAGTACTCTCGAAAAGTTCCCGCTTCTCGGCTTTCAATTGCTGAATACGCTCTTCGATCGTGCCTTGCGTAATCATACGATACACGAATACCCGCTTGCGCTGACCAATACGATGCACGCGATCCACTGCTTGGCTCTCCACCGCAGGATTCCACCACGGATCAAGTAAGAATACATAATCCGCCGCGTGTAGAGTAATACCCGTACCGCCAGCTCGCAGACTGACTAGAATCACCGCAGGCCCCGCTTTTTTTTGAAACGTCTCCACCGGCTTCGCGCGATTCTTCGTATGCCCCGTCAATTCCAGTAGATCCACATCTGGGAACTCTGCTTCAATCAACGGCTTTACCCGCTTCAATAAATGCACAAACTGACTAAAGATCACCACCTTACGTGCGCCGGCACCCGTCAACGCCTCTCCTAATTTCGTGAGTAACATTTGAACTTTACCGCTGTGCATCGGGTCGATGTCTAAGTCGGGGATCAAGCCAGGATCGCAACAAGCTTGCCGCAAGCGAGTCAACAGCGTGAAAAAATTCATCGAGCTCGCCTGCATTGCTATCTGTAAATCGTCGCCCATTTGCTCACGCCCCTTGTTCAGTAAGCCCTCATACACCTGACGCTGCGTCTCAGTAATCGGACAAATCAAATCCATCTCTACTTTTGGCGGTAGATCCTTGCCGACCTTGTCTTTTTTGCGGCGCAATAAAAACGGTGCGATTTGTTTTCGCAACGTTTGCTCTAGCGTCTTGCGCATCGAAAGATCTGGCGAAGTCGCCGCATCTTCGAAGCGACGACGCGAACCCAATAAGCCTGGCATGATGAAGCGAAATAAGGTCCACACATCCAGCAAGCGATTCTCTATTGGCGTACCCGTCAGCGCGAGGCGACACTTTGCACGGATCGCACAACAGGCATGCGTTACTTTCGCTTCGGGATTTTTAATCTGCTGCGCTTCATCCAGCACCGCATAGCCAAATTCGGTGCCCGCCAATAAATGCTTATGCCGGCGCAGCTGTGTATAGCTGGCGATCCACAATTTTGGTTTATGCCTCGACGGACCGTCAAACGTTTCGCCGCTGCGCAGCACCGCTAAATCCAAATTCGGATACCACTGCTTAACCTCACTCTCCCACACTGGCACCACACTGGCAGGGCATACAATTAAGCTATCGTTCCCTTTATATGGATAGGCATTCAACAATGTCAAAACCTGCAGTGTCTTACCCAGACCCATTTCATCAGCTAACAAACCATGGCAGCTGTGCGCCCGCAGATTCGCCATCCAGCGTACACCGTGTGCTTGATACGGACGAAGAAAATCAGGCAACGCCACTGCAGTAAGATCCGCCCCTAACAGCTCCCCCGACTCAGCCTGTTTCGGCTCTAGCGTCGCCCGCCACTCTCGCAACTCTTGCTCCAAGTCTAATTCCGCACCACGCTGACCAAACAACGAAAATACCATATAACGCGGCCAAGTTTGTGCTGCCTCCGATTCAGCTGCGGCCGCCACGCGCCATTCCGCAAGCGCTTCAGTTTGTTCCTCGGCAATCTGCACCAAGCCGAGCCCCTTCACAATATGCGTGCCACGCCCCGCCTTGGCCAAGCGCTCCGCATCTTCGGGGTCGAGCCAGCGTTTACCCAACTTTAACCGCCAATCGACACGCATCTCAGCCTTGCCCGCCGATTCAACGCGGCCAATAATCTTCACCTGCTGCACGCCCTCCGCCAAGCTTTGCGCATCCAGATCGAGATCGAGATAGCCAAAGATTTTTTCCCAACGCTTGCGCGCATGCGAAAAAAACGGCGCGATCCGCTCTGGGTCATGCATTAAAA
Source organism: Puniceicoccaceae bacterium (assembly GCA_017854655.1). Lineage (GTDB taxonomy): Bacteria > Verrucomicrobiota > Verrucomicrobiia > Opitutales > Coraliomargaritaceae > Lentimonas. The sequence continues at coordinate 49,223 of JAFMHF010000001.1, forward strand.
AGTAATTTGAATCGCGACGAAATGTGAATCCGACCTCCTTGGCCAGGGCCGTCAGTCGGACCAGAATTTCGCGCTCCGAACTCGACATCTTAGTACCCTCAGCTTGAAACGCCGCTTCACGCGAGAAATCAGCATTCACCCAATACGCCGTCATTCGCAGGCCCGTGCTAAGCCCTTCCAAATGCGGGGTCAACCGGCGGGCCGGCGGCTCTTCAGACTGCTGCGCATTTACTGTTGAGCTCTGTTGCTTAGCCAGCGCCGTTGCCACGATGGCCGCTTCTTGCAGGTCTGGCTTCGGTTCGGGCACATAAGGCAGCGGGTCGATCTCATCTGCGATCAACTCTTCAACCTCATACAACCCACCGACAGCGACCGCATCGCCCATCGCATTATCCTCGGTCGAACAACGCACAATAGGCCCCTCAGGACCCCACTCAACCACAACGTAGCAGGTGTCCTTACGCGCAAAGGCGCAATTGATGATCACATCCTTATCCGCTAATTCGACCCCCGATATTTGGCCTTTCAGGTAAATTTCGCGTCCCCACTGCAGTGCCTCTTTAGAGAAAAAAGTCTCCCAATCGAGCGCCACATTCTCGAACCACACTTCAAGGGCGGCTTGATTATAAACACGACTGGATGCACGAGCAGGCATAGGGGGATACTGAACCAAGGACTATAGCTCTTTTAAAAATCCCGTCGCAAGGACATTTGCGGTGATTGATCAAAATGGCTGTATCAGTTATCATAAAAACATAACTTCCCACTTCACACTTTCGGATTCCCCGTCTAAAAGCCTCTGAATGGACAGCGCCCTATTTGACTACCACCTCCCCATCGCACGCATTGCACAAGAGCCCGCCGCTCAGCGCGATGCCTCACGGCTAATGGTGGTCGACCGCAAGACCCGCCAAATCACACACACAACTTTTGCTCAAATCGGCGATCATTTGCCCGCCAACGCGCGCTTCTTTCGCAATAACGCGGCAGTGCTCAAGGCCCGTATTTTTGGTCAGCGTCCCAGCGGCGGTAAGGTCGAATGTCTACTGCTACAGCCCGCAGAAGACGCCGTCACCTGGTGGTGCCTGCTACGCCCCGGCAAGAAGACCCTACAAGTCGGCACTTTCGGCATCGACGGCGAATACAGCGCTGAAGTGCTCAACGCCGGCGAAAATGGTAACTACCGCGTGCGCTTCCACCCGGTGCGCGACGAGTCCGTGACCGACCTGTCCGAACGGCTTGGCATTATGCCTCTGCCGCCCTATATCGAACGCACGATCGACGACCCGCGCCGCGCCAACGACAACGAGCGCTACCAAACCGTCTACGCCGATTACGACAAACGCGTGGCTGTAGCCGCACCCACTGCCGGCCTGCACTTTACGCCCGATCTAATTGCCCGCCTCGAAGCTCGCGGCGCTCAATTTCACGACCTTACCCTGCAAGTCGGCATCGGCACGTTTCACCCCATTCAGGTCGATAACATCCTCGACCACAACATTCACCACGAGTGGTATGAGATTCCCGCCACTGCCTTTGAATCGCTCCAGCAAACCAGCCCGGGCCCGCGAGTCGCGGTTGGTACCACCTCGGTGCGATCGATTGAAGATGCGATGCGGCGTAGCCAAAGCGCACCCGAGACTTGCCTGACTCCAGCGGGATCGGTGCAGGCCGAGGCCGACATCTTCATCTATCCACCCGCCCGCCTTGAGGCCGTCGATGCGCTGATCACCAACTTCCACCTGCCGAAATCGACGCTGCTCTGCCTCGTTTCAGCATTTTTAAGTCCCGGCGACGAACGGGGCATTGAATGGCTATTGGCACTTTACGCCGAGGCGATTGAGCATAACTATAACTTTTACAGTTATGGCGACGCCATGCTCATTGTATAGCCCGACAACGACTCTCAAATTTACCCGCTTCATTTTTCTCGGAATAAGCGACCATCGATTCCACTCACATGACCACAGAATCCAATTTGAACTTCGAAGAAATAGTGAGTGCCTACTACCAACCGCTCTATCGTTTCGGCTACAGTCTAGCCAAAAACGAGCATGAGGCAGGCGATTTAGCCCAACAGGCCTTTTTCATATATGCTGAAAAAGGTGATTCGCTGCGCGACAAATCCAAGGTCAAGTCATGGCTGTTCACCACTCTTTACCGCGAATTTCTGCGCCGCCGTCGTAAAGACGCCCGTATCGATAGCTACGAGCCCGAAATACTCGAAAATATCGGCGGCTCGGTGGAGCCCCACGTGCGCCGCAGCATGGATGGTCATCTCGCCGTCGAAGCTCTCCAAGAAGTCGATGCCGTTTACCGCGAGCCAGTCGCCCTGTTCTATCTCAAAGATCTTTCTTATAAAGAAATCGCCGAAATCCTTGATGTGCCGATTGGCACGATCATGTCTCGCCTCTCTCGCGGCAAAGCGCAGCTCCGCGAGATCTTCAAACGTAAAGAGACCGAAACTTCGGCAAACACCCTTTAAGCTATGGACCGCGAAGAAGCACAATATATTCTCCAGCTCTGTCGTCCCGACAACAGCGAGGACCGCGACGACCCACTGATCGCCGAAGCACTTGAGCTGCTCAACCAAGACGCCGAACTGCGCGCCTGGTTCGAAGAGCAACAGGCGCTCGATACCAGAATCAGTGCAAAGTTCAACCGCGTCGAACCACCTGCCGATCTCAAAGCCGCCATTTTGGCCGGCATGCGTGCCCACGCCGTCCAATCGCAGCTATTAATCGGCAACAAGGCCGAAGGCGCCGAGCAAGACCACCACACCAGCCGTTTTCCGCGGCCCGCGAATCGCTCAGACCAGCGCGCTGGGTTCCGGCCATGGATGGGAATTGCCGCAATCTTTGCCATCGCCGGAGTCGCCCTCGTCGTGCCTCGCAACGAAGCGCCAACGCAACTGGCCAACAGCGATCAACCTGCAGCAGAGGCAACGCCGATAATCGCTACCGCAGGTGTGCCGAATATGATCGAATTCCTCGCGCAACAAATCAGCGAATTTAACGGCTCGAAATTTGACAAACGCGGCGAAAAAGTCGGCGAGTTACAAAGTCACCTTGCCAGCACAGGGATGCCGAACCCAGCACATATCCCACAGCAACTCAAACAGCTTACCACCATCGGTTGCGTCACCTTCGACTACGATGGCACCAAACTGAGCATGATTTGCTTCAAAAACGGCCAAGCCTATCACTTGATCACCGTGGATAAGGCACGTGTCCCCAACGACTGCACCCCTTGCAAGGGCCAGAAAAGCAAAGTTTTTGAGGCCCAGCAACAAGCCTTCAAAGTATGGACCGAAGGCGAACAAGTCTTTATTCTTACCACGCAAGGCACCGAAGAGGACCTTGCCGATTTCATCTAAACTATGACTAAACCACTACTCCTGACTCTCGCCCTTGCAGTTAGCAGCCTCTACGCTGCTGCAGAAGTCGAAATCTACAAAATCGATCCAACGCACTCATCGGTCAAATTTAGCATCCGACACTTCGTTTCCAAAACGACCGGCTCATTTAATCAATTCGAAGGCACCCTCACCGTCGATCGTGACGACCTTAGCAACAGCAGCGTCGAAGCGATTATCACAGTGCCCTCGGTGAACACCGCTAATAAAAAGCGCGACACTCATCTACAGCAGGACGATTACTTTGCTGCCGAGAAACACCCACTCATTACTTTTAAATCAACCCACTGGGCAAAGACCGACGATAAGGACAGCTTCAAAGTAACGGGCCATCTCACTATGCTCGAAACCACCAAAGAAGTAATACTCAACGTCGATCTCTTAGGTTTCGGCCCAGGCATGAGGGGCGCACAGCTTTCCGGGTGGGAAGCCACCACACAAATTGACCGCACCGAATGGGGCATCCTTGGCGGCAAGCCCGCTGTCGGTACAGAGGTCGACATCACGATTAACATCGAAGCGATCAAACAGTAAGCGATCCACACGATTGAATGGCATGAATTGAGCTTGCTCAATGCCAGATTAAACTGACCACCCCCCACCCTGACGATGCGTTGAATTGGCCAGTAAAGTCGTACAATTTAAACGTTTTTACTACAACCAAACTAGTTTTGCTCAATCGAGCATGACGAAGGCACCACCAGCCATATTCGTTTGCCTTCCTCAATTCCTCTTTGATCCTCACTGCTCCTTTTAACAAAAAAACCAACCATTCGTTGAATAATTTGATTCATATGAAGACCTTCAAAGCACTATTCACAACTGCCCTACTACTGTCCGCAAGCGCATTTGCTGCAGACCTCGAAACTGCACCTGTCAGCGAGTCCGCTGCAACGCCCGCTGCGGACGAAATAGTCGTCATCCGCGTGAATGACGAAGTGATCACCCAAGCGGATCTCCAAAAGATTGCCGACATGATGCTTCAGCATTATCAGACGCTAGCTCAGGGGGCACCTATCTCGGACGAAATCAAGGCGCAGGCATTTAAGATGGCAGAGAAGAATGCCATTGCCGAAAAACTCATCTCCATCGCCGTCGCAGGCTCAGACATCATCGTTACAGACGAAGAAGTGGAGGCCAACATCGCAGAGATCAAAACCTCCATTCCTGCGGGAATGACTTTTGAGGCCGAGCTCGCGGCGCAAGGCATGACACTTGAAGATCTCAAGGAAAACATCAAGACCGGCATGGCGGCTCGCCAACTGATCGAAAGCGCAAAAGCCGGAGGAACACAGGCCTACATCCAAAGCCTCCGCGACAGCGCCACGATTGAATACGTCAAGCCACAGCCAGCACCAGTTTCCGCAACGGCAACGACACCAGCAGCGGCCGACACACACGCAGGCCATAACCATAATTAAAAACTCTTAATTGAGCAACACGGCCTACCGCCGAGCATTCAACTGCTCGGCTGTGGGCCTTTTTTTGGTTTATCGGAATGGTTCGGTAGACCAGCTCAGCCGGTAGTGACTGGGTTCATCCTAGGATCGCGATTCCCGAGATCGACTCAAAGCGACACACAATCGCGGAGTAAACCCGCTCGCTACAAAACTTGGTATTTGTGACAGAGAGCACAGGGGGATTCCGACACCATTTTCAGTAATCGGCGAAAAGCCTTCTTTTTCCAGCCAGACTAGAAAGTGATCAGCTGATCCGGCTTACGGATCTGAGTGCGAAACCAGGTGCCCTGCTTCTTCACCAAATGATTGGTGCTTTGCACGATCGCCGGAGCGAGTGATTTGAGCTGAATTGCACCTTTTAAATACTCAAGCGTCTCGCGATATCCAATCGCCGCAACGGCACTCGGATTCTTTTCAAGACCAAGCTCACGCAGACATTCGACCTCCTCGACGAGACCGGCCTGCAGCATTTGATCCACGCGACGAACAATGCGCTGGCGTAGATTTTCGGGGTCACGCTCAAGTAGAATATACTGCTTCTCGCAGTCCGCAAATGGCTCAGGGCGTGCGGCAAACTCGGCTTGCAAATCCGGCAACGACTTACCTGATGCAATGCAACGCTCGAGTGCGCGCAGCACGCGGCGTGGATTCAGCGCATCCAAATTACCAATGCCCTCAGGGCTACGTTGGCGCAGATCTGCAACCAAACCCTCCAAACCATCAGCCGCATAGAGCTCAGCCACCTGCGCACGAATCGCATCGGAAACCACGACAATATCAATCACCGGCGCGAAGAAGCTCTTTAAATAAAATCCGCTGCCCCCTGCCACCACGACCGACTTGCCACGCGCAAAAATGTCGGCCACCGCCGCCTTAGAATCACGCACATACGCAGCGATATGATAGGGCTGTTCCACCGCGTTCACATCAATCAAGTGATGCGGCACACGAGCGATTTCTGCTGGCGAAGGCTTGGCGGTGCCAATATCCATGCCTCGATAAACCAGTGACGCGTCGCACGACACGATCTCGGCATTATGCTTCTCAGCGTAAGAGAGTGCATACTCAGTTTTGCCGACTGCAGTCGGACCAGTGATGATGTGTAAAGTCTGTGTCATAAAATTATGCATGAGCCATGACAGGCTCAGCTTCGACTTCCAACTTCTTTTTATTGTATCCGCAACGTAGGGGCTTTGCTTCCAACAAATCGTAGTCATTCCCACAAATTGGAGTTCTGCGGGGGCAGCGACACTCTTGTCGCTTGATTTAACGCGCGCTGCCACTGAGCAAAGCGACAGGAGTGCCGCTTCGACGCTTGGCAAACGAGACGCAGACAATAAGCCTTACCGTACGATGAGCTCAACACCACCTGCATACGATTGCACCCAATGCGGCGCCTGCTGCCGAAGTTTTCCGATCTTTGCGAGCGAAGCGGATGCAGAGCGCGAACCAGCGATTCGGCATGAGGCGCGCGCGTTGCCTGAGTATATTCAAACAGAGGACAAAGCCTACCAACTCTTCCCGCTGCCGTTTCACACGCGTTGCCCGTATCTCAAAGAGGACGAATTATGCCGTATTTATGAATCGCGGCCGAGCGTGTGTCGTCGCTTCGAACCAGGCAGCGAGCAATGCATCGAAGCACGGCGGCGGCAGGGGATCGGCGAAAACGACCACTGAGAATGGCGCGCTTAGACTGTTAACTCATACCGCGCAAATTCGGCTTTGAAATGCATCTCTTTGACACTTCGGTTTGACAAATCCCCCACCTAGACGCTTCTCTATGCGCATGTCCAAACAAGGTGTCATCCTACTCAACCTCGGCTCACCCGATTCCACTCAAGTCAGCGACGTGCGTAAATACCTGCGCGAGTTCCTCATGGACGGACGTGTGCTCGATGCTCCCTTTGCCATTCGCTGGTTTCTGGTTAACTGCCTGATCCTGCCCAATCGCCCGAAACAATCAGCCGAAGCCTACTCCAAGATCTGGCTCGAAGACGGCTCACCGCTGATCCTGACTTCAAAGGCACAGCAGAAAGCTCTATCAGAACAAGTCGATGTGCCGGTCGCATTGGGTATGCGTTATGGCTCACCTTCCACCGAGGGCGCACTGCAAGAGTTGCTCGATCAAGGTGTCGACGATGTGCTGATCGTGCCGATGTATCCGCACTACGCGATGTCCAGCTATGAGACCGCCGTGGTGCACATGATGGAGTCGGTGCGCAAGCTCAAGCCAGACCTCAAAACCACGCTGCTACCGCCATTCTACCAAGACCCAGATTACATCGCCGCACTGGTCGAACGCGCGCGCCCAGCACTGGAAGACGGCAACTTCGACAAACTGGTATTCTCCTTCCACGGCATCCCGCAGCGTCATCTAGTAAAGGGTGACCCATCGCACAATCACTGCATGACCACCCCAGATTGCTGCAACACATGCCACCCCGCACATGCCACTTGCTACCGGCACCAGTGTGCGATGACCGTCGAGAAATTCGTCGCGGCTATGGGCATCCCCAAAGAGAAATACATGATCACCTTCCAATCACGTCTCGGCCGTGAACCTTGGCTGAACCCATACACCGATCAGACGCTGGAGCAACTCGCCGAAGACGGTAATAAGCGCGTCAAAGTCATCTGTGCGGCCTTCACCGCAGACTGCCTCGAAACATTGGAAGAAATCGCCCAAGAAGGCCGAGAGATCTTTATCGAAGCTGGCGGCGAAGACCTCGAACAAATCCCTTGCCTCAACGATCACCCTAAATTCATCGAGTTCTTGAGCAATAAAGTACAGGCTTGGCAGAATGGTGCCTACGAGACCGCTCACGCTACACCGCCTGCACAAGTCGTACGGTAAGCAGGCTTCGTTTAATTCAGCCCCACTGTAATGCTTGAAGAAATCGTCATTTCTGCGCGCGAAGCGCTTGCGATCGGTGCCTCGATTTATTTGAGCGCCTTTCTGTTCGGCATCATCGCCCTGCTGATCCGCAAGCCCTACCCACGGGCTGCGATGTTCACCTTGCTGATTGGCGGCTTCCTCTTTCAAACGCTGGGGCTCAATCTACGCGGCGCAGAAATCAAAGGCTGCCCACTCGGCAATATCTTTGAAATTTCGCAATTCATCGCTTGGTCGCTGGTGCTGCTTTATTTCCTCATCGGCCCCGCTTTCAAGCTACGCCTGCTCGGATTCTTCACCGCAGGCCTCGCCGGGCTCCTCGCTGGCACCGCGCTACTGATTCCAAATTGGGACCAACCCTACCCCCCTGGCATTTTCGGTGGCAATCCATGGATTGAGTTACACGCGGCACTGGCGATTTTCAGTTATGCGATGTTCGCAATTGTCGCACTGGTATCCGCGATGTTTCTAATCCAACAACATGGATTGAAGAACAAACAATTTAAAGGCCTTTACCAACATCTGCCCTCTGTTCAGCAACTCGATTTAATGGCAAGACGACTTCTGATTACTGGAGTTGTGGTACTCAGCGCGGCTCTCATCTTCGGCGCAGTTTTCTGGATCAACCACCCCGAGCGCGTGCCCATCTTTAAATTGACTGCCACATGCCTCGTCTGGGCAGGCTATCTCACTGTCATAGTTTTACGGATACAAAAGCGACTCGTCACCCGGCGCCACGCAATCGCCTCCATTGCCCTCTTCATCTTCGCACTCGCCTCACTCTGGCCAGTGCAATCTGCACGCGACACGATCGCAACCGAAGTCCCAGGAGTTCCGCAGACATCTGAATGAGCGAAGTATTGCAGTCACTTTTTGTGCTTGGCAGCACACACCATCAAGCTCCGCTCGAAGTGCGTGAGCGCATGGCTCTCACACCAGAAAATGCCGCAGCTCTACAACAAGAGCTACACGCCCTTGATGACATTTACGAGTGTCTCGTCGTCAATACTTGTAACCGTGTTGAAGTGTACGGCCTCGCCAGTGCCCCGACCGTCGAGGCCACGGTTCGAGATTTCCTCTGCGCACGCAACGGCGTGAGCCGCGAACTACTAGACGCACACTCCTCTTGGCATACCAACCTCGACGCGCTGCAGCACGCCTTCGAAGTCTCAAGTGGCCTCGACTCTCAAATCGTGGGCGAGACAGATATCCTCGGTCAAATGAAGAACGCTTATGCCGACGCACGCGCAGCAAAATGCACCGGCATCGTCCTCAACCGACTCTTCGAAAAGAGCTTCCAAGCAGCCAAGTCGGCTCGCACTCAGACCGGCATCACCCGTGGACAAGTCAGTATCGGCAACGTCGCAGTCGACCTAGCCAACCGTATTTTTGGGCACCTGCGCGACAGCCGCGTGCTGCTGCTCGGCAGTGGCGACGTCGCGGAAAAGACCGCGCAATCACTCAAAAGCCGTGGCGTAGCGGACATTACCGTCGCCAGTCGCACTTATGAAAATTCCCATACCCTCGCCCACAGCCTTGGTGGTGCAGCCATTGAGCTAAGCGATTTCGCCGCTCAGCTTAAACGCTTCGATATCGTCATCAGCTCAACCGCCGCCCCGGGATTGATTCTGGACCGTGACACGCTAGCGGCCGCGCTGAAGCAACGCCCCGATCGTCCCTTCTTCCTGATTGACGTCGCACTGCCGCGCGATATCGATCCGACAGTGAACAAGCTAGAGAACGTCTATCTCTACAATCTCGACGACCTTTCCAACATCGCCAACGAAAACCTCGAGCTACGTAAAGCCGAGATCGACCGCGCACGCATCATCCTCAAAGGCTATGCTTGGAACCTGTGGCTACAGCTTAGACGCCGAACTTTGATGGCGACGAGGCAAGAAGAGCTGGGACTGGAAAGCTGACCAAGCACGATCGTGCATAAATGATGAACCACAGGTTTATCCTGAGCTAGTGCATGGTGACGGGAACGGGTGCCGTTTGGTCAAACAACCAAAAAAGCCGTGCCCTAAATGAACACGGCTTTTGTAGAAAGCGTTTAATGAAACAGTAGCTTACTGCACCGCAGGGATGGCGCTCGGAGCAATAACTGGAGCTATCGGCATCGGCGCGACTGGAGCGTCGCTCCCGCCCCATCCTGGGCCCACCATCATCTGGATCGCACCCAGTAAGCTTTGATCGAACTGCTGTTGATTCTCCGCGGCTGCGATTTGCGCCAAGACTCCGTCGATCATAGCGAGAACACTCATAATTTGCGGTTTCTGTGCGGCCATGTCTTCGATAAAAGTCGCGTCGAGTTCTGCCTTCGCTTCAGCGATTTCAGACGACCAGTCACTCGCCATCTCAGATGGCACCCAACGTTGCTCCACCTTAGTAAATACTTGTTCGAGTGGCTCTTGACCAGGAATCGTCGTCGACAAAGTCGCTTGCATATCATCTGCCTGAACTACCGAGACCACCGCATTCATATAATCCGAAAGTACCGATTCATCACCAGCCAACTGTCCCAAAGTCTCAGCGTATTGTGTAAACTGCGACACGGTTGTATCAAAAAAGTCTTGGCCATTGAAATTCAGCAAGCCAGCCGTCGAAGCCAATTCGCTCGATGTGATGGCGCCTAGCAGACCGACAATCGAAGGTAGCGCGGCTTCAAGCTGTGCCATTTCCTCAGTTGAACGACCTTGCATGAAAGACGAATTCAAGATCAATGCCTGCTGCTGATCAATCACTTCTGCCAGCCGTGCGATCGTCGCAAAGCTCTTACCATAAACTTCAGGGTCGATTTTAGAGCCCGCGAGCTGAGCCAACGTATTTACATCGCTCTGGTAGCTGGCTGGCATCGCCTGCCAAAGGATACCGCCATTACCCTTCGCGAATTCGCGGATTACTGTTTGGATCGCATTATCCGGGGCATCCGGAATCGTCACAGCGGCAGCTTCTTCAGCTTTTTTGCCGCAACCAGTGAGCAGTAAAGCACCAGCAGTCAGGCCCAGAGCTATTTTTTTAGAAATTGAATATATCATATCATTTGGATCGGGTTAAAATAGAAAAATCAAAACAACAAAGGCATAATTTCGATTCTAAAGTACCTAAGCCTTCACAGATAGCACAGTTTATTTCTCAGCAAATCCACTGCTATACCTCAAGTAACCGCGTGCGCCGATGCTGCTGAGGGAACTGCAGTGTAATCGCGGTGCCCTCGCCTTTACGTGATTCGATACCGAGTTGGGCGCCGTGGTCGCGGATGATACGTTGTACGATCATCATACCGAGCCCATGTCCTTCTTTCTTGGTCGTGTAGTAAGGCTGTAAAATACGTGACAGCTCGTCCTCTGATATTCCTGAGCCAGTATCAATGAATTGCATATAAACAAATTCGTCATCGCTGCGCGCCAAAACCCGTAGCTTGCCGCCGGGCTGCATCGCTTCCATCGCGTTTTTAATCAGGTTGAAAAAGACCTGCTTGATCTGCCCACGGTCGCCGAGAATGGACGGGATCGCCTGGCCGACTTCGATATTTACATCCAAGCGGCGATCACTCAATTCTGCTTCTTGCACGCGTAACACCTCGTCTAGTAACTCGACCAAATCGAGTTCGTTCAGCTCCGGTTGCTGCGGACGGACGGCTTCGAGAAAATGCGTAATGATCCCGTCGAGTCGCTTCACTTCGCCTTGGCACACTTCGAGCGATTCAGACATACTGTCAGCCGTTTCGCCCAGCTGCAGCTTGTTTAGCTTCCGTTCAATCAATTGCAGATGAATCGTCAACGAGTTGAGCGGATTGCCCAGCTCATGTGCCACGCCCGCAGAGAGACGCATGATCGATGCGATACGCTCGCTCTCGATACGCTCCTGCATCGAAACTTTTTCTTCGGTCACATCCGAAAGCACCACGACCATACCGCCGCTGTCATCTTGCCCGACCTGTGTATCAATGGGCACCATATAAAGACGTACAAACCGATGCTCCGGATATGTCAGCTCGACCTCACGCGAAAGCACTCGCGCGGCTTTTTCTGTGGTATCCGTCTTATCTAAATCCATCGAGCGAGCGAGATCTGGCACCATCTTCCACAGACGTGTATTGCCGATATCATCGTCCTTTAAACCGATCAGACTGAAGGCTGCCTCATTGGCGTATTGGACGACTCCCTCGGAATCGATCACCAGAATACCGTCTTGAATGGTATTAAACACCGTCTCCTGCAGCTTACGGTCACGCGCCAAGCGCTGTACCAAAATGCCGAGATTGACTGAATCGAGGTCATCGATTCGTCCAAGTATTTTATCAAGTCCAGTATTTTTCATTATGGTCTACTCCTAATCTTAATCCTACTCCTAATCTTACTCT
>JAFMHF010000001.1:61369-73988 GCA_017854655.1 Puniceicoccaceae bacterium
TACTCTTACTCCTAATCCTAATCCTAATCAAACCGTCACATTAGTCCTCCTCATTATATGCTGCCTGATCCTCATAGGCTCTCCCGCCGTCTTGACTACGAATCAACCCAACAATCATCGAAACGATTTCCTTTAGAATCTGCTTCCCTGAATCTGACTGATCCTGGTCCAGTTGCTTGCGACGAACTAGCACATCCAAGGCGGCAGCGCACTCAAGCGCAGACCCCCTCGCAATATCAAAAAAACGGCAACGATCTTTGCCTGTAAATTTCCCATTCCCCTCCGCTAGATTAAGAGGCATCGAGGTCGAAGCACGATCGAGCTGATTGTGCGCAGCAAGGCTCTTGGGCAGTTTCGCCAAGACTTCTTCCGTAAATTCAACAAAATCCAACGAACGCTGATAGACGTTTAACTTTTCGTGATCAAATACTGGAGACATGAAAATGGATGGTGATTATGAGTAAGATTAGGAGTAAGGTTAAGACAAGTAGGAGCCTAAGTCGCGCTCGGCGTAATTAGTTGGATCAATTCCTTGGCGATGGCGGCTTTGGTCGTCGGCCCAATCTTTAGCGAGCTACCGTCCGCTGCGATGAGGGTCACTTTATTGGTGTCCGCGGCAAAGCCTGCGCCCGCTTCACCGACTTTGTTGGCCACAATCCAGTCGCAACCCTTTGCCTCCAACTTAGCGCGAGCAGACGCATCGACGTTGTCCGTCTCTGCGGCAAAGCCCACCACGGTCTGATGTGCTTTGCGCTCGGCCATGGTCTTTAAGATGTCGATGGTGCGCTCAAACTCGATACTCTTCGATGCCTCTTCTTTCTTCTGCTTCTGAGCGTGTTGCTGAACAGGCCGAAAATCGCTGACCGCGGCGGCCATGATTAATACATCGCAGGCATCAAACAACGCATCGACGTGGTGAAACATTTCCTCCGCGCTGACCACTGGGTACAAAATAACATCATCAGGCTCTTTGAGAGCGACGGGGCCAGCGACCAGATCAACAGTCCACCCCGCAGCCACAGCGGCTTCGGCAAGGGCATAGCCCATCTTGCCGGTAGATGGATTGCTCAAAAAGCGCACCGGATCGATAAATTCACGGGTTGGGCCCGCAGTGATAAGACAACGAATTGAGCTTGCGTTCGACATAACTCGGAAAAGCCTAGGCTAACATATGGCCGAACAGCAACCCAGCACCGCACCGAATTTGAAAAATTCCTCAGATACCATAAAACCGCCGGTAAAAAAGGAGAATACCCTTCTCAACCTCGGCTTTAATATCCTACTGCCGATCATGGTCCTCAATAAGGGCAAGAAATACTTCGGCGAGTATCTGGAGCCCCACTTCGAGAACGTCGCGGTCGGCATCCTAATCATCGCCATCATCTTTCCTGTCAGCTACTTCGTTTACGACTACGTCAAACGCTCGAAGTATAACGTCTTCTCAATCCTCGGCCTCATCAGCGTCCTCCTCACAGGTGGTATCGGCATCTTGGAGATCCCCACCGAGTGGTTTGCCGTCAAAGAGGCTGCCATTCCGCTACTGTTGGGCATCGCCGTGGTCGTCTCACTCAAGACGCCTTGGCCGCTGATTCGCACCCTGCTCTACAATCCAGAAATTATGGATGTCGATAAAGTGCATATTGCTCTGCAGGCGCATGCGAGTGAGTCGGCATTTGAAAAACTGCTTACGAAATGCACATGGCTGCTAGCATTTTCGTTTTTACTGAGCGGTGTACTCAACTATGGACTCGCGCGCTGGATCGTGGTCAGCCCAAGCGGCACCGATGCCTTTAACTCCGAAGTCAGCAAGATGATGGCCTGGAGCTGGCCGGTCATTGTCATTCCCAGCATGGCGATTATGATGGTCACGCTGTGGATGCTCCTCGGCGGAATCAAAAAAATGACGGGTTTAGAGTTGGACGATGTTCTACACGGCGCGCCGGCTAAGATCACAGACGAGGCTAGCGGTGGCAAAGCTGGAGGCTAACAAAACATCTGCAGCTACAAAAACGGCAAAGCCCCGAAAGGCTCTGCCGTGCAAAAAAGTATCGCTGGAACTCTTAGCGTTCGTCCATTTTCAGGTAGTCGCGAATTGTGTGGCCTGTGTAAACCTGGCGCGGGCGGTGGATGCGGCTCTTGGGGTTTTCCGCAATCTCCTTCCAATTCGCAATCCAGCCGGGCATACGACCGATCGCAAACATCACTGTAAACATCTCAACTGGGATGCCGATCGCCTTGAGCAGGATGCCACTGTAAAAGTCGACATTCGGGTAGAGCTTGCGCTGTACAAAATACTCATCCTCCAACGCTGCCTGTTCGAGATGCTTGGCAATATCAAGCAGTGGATCATCAATCCCCAAGCCGTCGAGTACACGCTCAGAGCTCTTACCCAAGATCTTCGCACGTGGATCGTAGTTTTTATACACGCGGTGGCCAAAGCCCATGAGTTTCGCTTTACCCTCTTTAGCGTCTTGAATGAATTTTGAGCCGTCATCACCCGATGCGTGGATCTCTTCGAGCATCTTGATCACTGCCATATTGGCCCCACCATGGGACGGGCCCCAAAGCGCACAGACACCGGCCGAAACCGAAGCGAACAGATTCGCACCACCAGAAGCGACCATGCGAACCGTCGAAGTCGAGCAGTTCTGCTCGTGGTCGGCATGTAACAGTAGGAAAAGATCGAGCGCCTCAGAAGCGCCAGAAGTATCCTCATATTGGTGATAAGGCTCCGAGAACATCATGTGCAGGAAGTTCTCTGCATAACGTAACTGGTGATCAGGAAAGACAAACGGTAAGCCCTGCTTCTGGCGATAGGTCATTGCCGCAATCGTGCGTACTTTAGAAATCAGCAGTGCGGCAGTCTCATCGAAGTGCGCCAAATCTTGCGCACGGTTATTCGAAGACATCTCAGGGTAATAGGCACCCAGAGAGTTGAGCATCGAGGACAATATCGCCATGGGATGCGCATTACTTGGGAAGCCTTCGAAATGATGATGCATGCCAGTGTGAACTGACGCGTGCGTCTGCACTTCTTTAGTGAATGCCTCCAGTTGCTCCTGGGTGGGCAACTCACCATAAATAGCGAGGTATGACGTCTCGAGGAAAGAAGAGCGCTCAGCCAACTGCTCAATCGGATAGCCGCGGTGACGGAGAATGCCCTTCTCCCCATCAATAAATGTAATATCGCTCAAGCAAGAGCCCGTGTTACCGTAGCCTTCGTCGAAAGTGATACAACCACTCTTCGCGCGTAAAGTCCTGGTATCCAAAGCTTTTTCTCCTTCGGTCCCCTCAATCATTGGGAACTCGAAATTTTCATCGCCGAGTCGAATAGTGCCAGTGTTTTCCATTTTCTAGGTAGTTGTTAGGTAAGTCGTCGAAGTAGCGAATTGCCACTCTTTTAAAAATATCTTCTAGCGATGCGCTACAGCGACTTCAGGAAATTGCGGTAGAGTTGCAATCCTTTTGCCTGACTTTTTTCTGGGTGAAACTGTGTGGCATAGCAATTTCCAGAGCGAATCCCAGAAACAAACCGACCGCCGTAATCGGTCTCAAACAGCGTAAGTCGCTCATCATCGGGTTCAATATAATAGCTATGCACGAAATAAAATTGGTCAATGCCGCTTTCGAGGCCATTGGTGAGCGGGTCATCGCCAGCAAAAGAGACCGAGTTCCAGCCCATGTGCGGGACCTTGAGTGATGGATCGACCTGAAAACGACGAACCCGCCCCTTAAAAACACCCAATGCTTGCGTGTCGCCCTCCTCGGAATGCTCAAACAGCGCCTGTAGCCCAAGGCAAATACCAAAAAATGGCTTATCTGCAGCGATCCAATTCCGAATCGCATCATCAAACCCAGTTTCTTTGAGTAGCTGCATCGCGTCGACGATCGCACCTTGACCAGGGAAAATCAGCGCATCGGCCGCTCCAATCTGATCGGGGCTGGAGACGAGTTGCGCAGCCGCACCAACATGCTCCCAAGCGCGCACCACACTACGCAAGTTACCCATACCGTAATCAATAACGGCGAGTCGTGGCTTACTCTGTTGGGACTCTACGCTCATAAGGAACGCTACAAGGTGGCGAATCTCAAACAGGATGCAAGCAGACAAGCCCTCGGATCCGTCAAATCACTCTTCCCGTTGGCCTATAATTCGACGAGCTTATGCCCTGCACAACGAGGCCTAATGGCAGTTCTGCCGCAACAACACAAAATACACAAAAGGACGACCCGTTTTCGGATCGTCCTTTACTCAATAAATCGCGTTCGCAACTACTTCGAAAGCGTGCCCTTAGTGGAGGGCAGCGCCCCACCGAGGCGCGGATCGACGGTTGTGGCCATATCAAGCGCACGGGCAAAGCCTTTAAAAATGGCTTCGGCAATGTGGTGCGGCTCTTCACCGTATTCGAGATTAATGTGCAAGTTACAAGCCGCGTCGTTGGCAAAGGCCTGAAAAAACTCTTTCACCAACACGATACTGAAATCGCGCACCATCGGGAACTGATAATTCACATTATAGACAAACGCCTGACGATTCGACAAATCCAGCGCCACACGAGCCAGCGACTCATCCATCGGCAATAGAAAGAATCCATAACGGCGAATGCCGCCTTTGTCGCCGAGCGCTTGCTTGAGCGCCTGCCCGAGCACGATACCGGTATCCTCCACCATGTGGTGATAATCGACGTCGATATCGCCGGTCGCTTTGACCGTCAGATCAAACAAGCCATGCTTGGCAAAGAGTGTCAGCATGTGATCGAAGAACGGAATGCCAGTGTCGATTACGGACACACCAGTGCCATCGACATTCAGCTCCATTTCGATCTGCGTCTCTTTAGTTGTGCGGGTGATTTTTGCTATGCGTGATTCAGCCATGATGTAACAGCGGTTAAAAAAGCCTCCATTTCAGCGTCAGTTCCTATGCTAACGCGTATAAAAGAGCAAGTTAAAGGATGAGCGGGGAAATAGCGCACTAATACCTGCGCCTGCTTTAAATGTTCGAACAGCGATGCGGCCACCGCCGCGCCAGATTCTCCGGCACCGTTTTGTGGCTCGGTGAATAGGAAGTTGGCTGCCGACGGATAGGTATACCAACCGAGCGTGTCGAGCTGAGCCAAGGTCGACGCACGGGTCGCAATCACTTTCTGCCGTTGCGACTCAAAGTATTCAGTATCTTCAAACGCGGCCTGCGCGGCAGCCTGAGCCACTCGGTCCACATTATAGGCATCCCGCACTCGGTCCAACATGCCGATAATACCAGCGCTCGCCAGACCAAACCCAACTCGCATACCAGCCAGAGCGTACGACTTCGAGAACGTGCGCACCACTATCAGGTTTTCATAATCCTGCAGCAGCGCCACCGCAGTCTCACCACCAAAATCCACATACGCCTCGTCCACCACCAATATCCCGTCGATTCGTTGCAGCACCGCTTCAATGGCAGTCAGAGAAAACGCCACGCCAGTCGGCGCATTTGGCGAAGTGAGGAAAAAAACCGGCGCGTTAATTGCAACCATCGCCTCAACATCCAGCTCCATCGAACGAGCAAACGGCACATCCAGCATTCCTTTGCCCGACATTCCAGCCACCACCGGATAAAGCGAGTAACTCGGCACGGTGTGCCCCGCTCCCTCTGCGGAAACATAGCAGCGCGTAATTAAATCTAGAATATTGTCAGAGCCATTACCGATAATGACGTTTTGTGCAGTCAGGCCAAACCGCTCACCAATCACAGTGCGGAGTTGCTGGCTGACTGGTTCCGGGTAGCGACGCAGTTGCGCCACCTCAGCGGCCACCGCCTCGCCCACCCTAGGCGACGGTGGATACGGATTCTCGTTGGTGTTGAGCTTGACCCATCCCTCACCCTGCGGTTGCTCGCCAGGCACATAGGCATGTAATTGCTGAACATGTCCTAAGGCACGCGCATTGGCATCAAATTTTTTCTTCATGGGCATGTATCGAATTAGCAGAAGACGAACGCGAACAAACCGCCTCCGAAAAATCGCTCCTCAAACAACTTTGACAGATAACCAGCGATTTGCTTTCCATCTATCATTGTTACCGCTCTATAAACACTACTTCACTCGCCAGAGGTAAATCCAAAATGTTCAGAAAACTCATAATTCCTACTTTTATCGCGATTCTCGCCCTCAAAAGTAGCAACGCCGATGAAATCCAGATGTCAAATGGTTCTCGCCTGATTGGCGAACTCATTCGCATCGAAGCTGACAAGGTCATCTTCTCGACGCCCTTTGCCGGCACGATCACGATCAGTCAGGACAACGTCGAGCGCATCACCACCAAAGACCCCGTGACGTTGATGATGACAAATGGCACCGTGTATCGCGAGCGCCAGATTATTGCGACCGAACAAGCGATGCTCATGAAGTCCGACGACATGGCCTCAGTCGTTTTTGACGCCTCCGACATCGAGATGGTCAACCCAGAGCCATGGGAGCTCGGTGAAGGCTATCAGTGGAGCGGACGCTTCTCGGTTGCAGCTGAAGCTAAACGAGGCAATTCAGACAGTGACGAGTGGGACCTCAAAGCCAGCTCGGTCTGGCTCAGCCTAAAAGACCGCTACACACTCAAAGGCGATATAGAATTTGAAGAGTCACGCGGAATCAAAACGGAAGACAACTGGCATCTATTTTCCAAATACGATCGCTTCTTAGAGCTTGGTAGCAAAAATTATAGAGGGGCGAAACTGAGTTTCGAATACGATCAATTTGAAGACATCGACCTGCGCACTGTACTCGGACCACATTTTGGCCGGCAATTTTCTAAGACCCAGCGATTCAAACTCGAGATGGAGCTTGGACCTGTCTGGGTTAATGAAAACTATGCTGATGGCGCCAAGGAAGACTGGGTAGGCGCCTTGTGGTTCATCGATGCCAGTACCGACATCATCGGCTTCGGCTCCACGCTCTACCTCGATCACGATGGCATCTTAAAGGTCGAAGAGCCTGGCGAAACAATCCTCAATGCCATTCTTGGTATTCGCTTCCCCATTGCAGGGGGCTTTGAAACCGCCTTTGAAATTGAATACGAATACGACGGCGGCGCCATTGAGGGCATCGACAAGCTCGACACCACTTACAATCTGAGACTCGGCTATTCGTGGTAAGCAACTACACTGCCGGTATCAATCCCTGCGAACATCGCAAACATACAGATCACTGCTCCTCAGTCTAGTGCTCGCCATTTTCTGCTCAGGCTGCACCAACTCGATATGACAATCTAGCAGTCGCAGCGTTTTTCTTACGTATCGAAAGACTACAGAGTGCGCTTATAGACGAATCGTTAGCGAGCGCCCGTGCCCGTCGAGCTTTTCCAAACGCGCAAAGGTTTCCACCACTGGAGCCGCATTCGCTAGGCTCTTGGCGTCGTAGCGAAGGACACTAGAGCGTCGAATGAAATCGGTCGCTTGCAAACCACTGAAGAAACGCCCCGCACGACCAGTTGGCAATGTGTGGCTCGGCCCAGCGGTAAAATCGCCCAACACGGTCGGTGTCATATAGCCCTGCAGGATCGCGCCCGCGGTGGTAATCTTGTTCGTCAACGCATCGATCGACTTGTCAGCGATCTGTAGCTCCAAGTGCTCCGGTGCGATATAATTCGAGACCTGTGCCGCTTGATCGAGAGTCTTACAAGTCACCGCTAGAAAGCGGCTCTTCAAGACCTTCTCACATTTTGCCGCGTGGCTGCGCTCGGGCAATTGCTTGCCGAGGGATTTCTCAATTTTGTGCAACAGCGCCTTGCTGGTAGTTGCCAAATAAATAATTTCCTTACCGCTGCCGTGTTCGGCCTGCGCGATTAAGTCCGCGGCGACATGCTGTGGGTTCGCTCCGCCATCAGCGATGATCATCACTTCACTCGGGCCAGGCAGCAGATCGATTCCGACAGTGCCCAGCACTTGACGCTTCGCTTCCATCACAAAAGCATTACCTGGGCCAAAAATCTTGTCCACCGCTGGAATCGTTGCGGTACCATAGGCCATCGCACCAACGGCTTGCACGCCGCCAACTTTATACACTTCGTCAATACCGACCATCGAAAGCGCGGCCAGCATACCTGGTGCAATCGAACCATCTGCAGCCGGTGGTGTGCAGACGCAAATCTCGGGATTCTTTACCAGCTTCGCGAGTACCGCCGTCATTACGACAGTCGAAACCAGCGGCACATTGCCACCAGGCACATACAGCCCGACACGTTGGATCGGATAGAAGCGTTCGCCGACGATGCCACCTTGCGCGTTCTTCGCCTTCCAATTTTTGGGTAGGGTCTTTGTATGGAACGCCTTAACCAGCGCGATAGACTCGCGAATCGCTTTACGGTCGCCAGCTGACAAGCTCTTCAATGCCGCTTTCATCTCGGCGGGATCAACGCGCATTGCTTGGGCGCTCAAATGCGCGCCGTCAAACTTCTGCGTGTAGTCGAGTACCGCTTTGTCGCCGCGCGCTTTCACCTCGGCCAACACGGCAGTGACCACCTCAGAGACATCCCCCGACACAGTGACATTGGTGCAAAACTTGCGCAGAGCATTAAAAAATTTCGGTGAATCTAAAAATTCGAGTGTTTGCATAATAAATTAGAAGAGCCGTGCTTACTTAGTTTTTTGACCGGTCGGGATAGTGAAGATTCCGCGCTTTAATGGCTTGTTCACTTTAATATCACGAACCACCATCGTGTGTAGCATTTTTTGGCCCTGATAATACTCCACACGTTTGGGGAATTTAATGCCAGCAACAATCTGTTCGCCGACTTCGACACTCTCCACACCTTTATCCGTAATCGTTGAGACGAGCATGTCGTTATTGATGGCAAAATAGCGTGTGGTGGAAATACCGTCTGGGTAGGAGTACAACAGTTTATGGCAACGCACGCCACGCCGTTGCTCAATCCCCTCATATTCGATGCGCTCACCACGCTTGAAATCGGCACCATAGAAACTAAAGAGCTGACGGGTACTGAATGCGACACGTTTAAGTTCCTCATCCGTCATCGTGCGGATTTGAGAGCGCTTTTCCTCATCACTTAAATTTGAGCGAATAATGCAACCCGAGTCGCCTTGCAGAATCGTCGTTTCGACCAAATCATCCACTGTCACAACTAAGCGCTGGGAACAGGGCTTGCGCGAAATAATCAAAATAGTGGCACTCGGCATTTTAGACTCCGCCGGCTCGATCCAGCCACTTATCTGCAAAGTGACCAAATTATTCAACGCCGCCTCAGTGCCGGCGGTGGCACGGGCGCGTTCAACAATGGCACTCACCTTCGCCTGCCCAGCAAACAGCGGAGCGGCGAGAGCGATTAAACAAATTGAGGATAATAACTTCATACTTATATGCTTCAGACCTAGCTAAACAGAATTTGTTCGAAACTCAGACGAACAGCAAACTCGTGCGGCTACTCCCACTCGATCGTGCTCGGTGGTTTCGAGCTGATGTCGAGGACCACACGATTGCATCCAGACACCTCATTGATGATACGGCTCGAAATCTTACGCAGCACTTCGTACGGGACACGCGCCCAGTCAGCTGTCATCGCATCGAGACTCTCGACAATACGTAGCGCGACCACGTTTTCGTAGGTGCGTTCATCGCCCATCACCCCGACTGTTTTAACCGGCAGAAAGACGCAGAACGACTGCCACACCTTGTAATAAAGATCCGCAGCCATCATCTCTTCTTGAAGAATCGCATCCGCCTTGCGCAGCACGACCAGATCCTCTTCCTTGATTGGCCCCATGACGCGCACGCCAAGACCTGGACCAGGGAATGGTTGACGCCAAACGACTTCCTTCGGCAAGCCGAGTTGCGAGCCGAGCTCGCGCACTTCATCTTTAAACAGTTCGCGCAGCGGCTCCAGCAGTTTGAGATTCATCTTCTCAGGAAGCCCACCGACATTGTGGTGGCTTTTAATCAGCGCGGCAGGATTGCCATCGATCGCGATCGACTCGATCACATCGGGATAAAGCGTGCCCTGAGCGAGGAACGTGTAGTTGCCGTGCTCCTTGAGATCGGTGACCGACTCGTCAAACACCTCGACGAAAGCATTCCCGATGATCTTACGCTTCGTTTCTGGATCCGATACACCCGCCAGACGATCCAAAAAGAATTTGCCCTTATCGGCCACGCGCACATCGAGATCGAAGTGATCGCCGTAAAGTTTTTCAACCTGCTCACGCTCATGTAAGCGCAGCAGACCATTATCCACAAATACGCATGTCAGCTGCTTGCCAATTGCTTTGTGAATCAACGCAGCCGCGACCGAAGAATCGACCCCGCCGGACAGCCCTAGGATCACGCGCTCGTCGCCGACAGTATCTTTGATCTTCTGCACACTTTCTTCAATGTAGTTGGCCATCGACCAATCCGATTCGCAGCCGCAAATCTTGAAGAGGAAATTCGCAATTACCTCGGTGCCCATCTCGGAGTGCGCCACCTCCGGGTGGAACTGCATGCCATAGAAATTACGCTTCGCATCTTGAATCGTCGCGTAAGGCGAATTCTCAGTCGAAGCGACCGCTTCGAAGCCTTCAGGAAGCTGCTCTAGCCGATCACCATGCGAATTCCAGACGCGCAGTGTGTCTGGAAGGCCCTCGAACAGCTTGCCTTTGATTGTAATGTTGAGCGTGCCGTGACCAAACTCGCGCTCATCACTCTTACCCACGCGGCCACCGAGCATGTGCGCCATGAGCTGCTCACCGTAGCAAATACCCAACACCGGGAGGCCCATTTCAAAGACCTTCGCATCTGGTCGCGGCGAGCCTTCGATCAATACCGAAGAGGGCCCACCAGACAGGATGACACCTTTGACGCCGGCTTCTTTAAGCACACTAGCTTGCGTGTTATACGGATAAATACGGGAAAGAACATTGGCCTCACGAATACGACGAGCAATGACCTGCGTGTATTGAGAACCGAAATCGAGAACTGCGATATGATCTGGCATGACGAAGAGTAAGAAGGTGAAAAGTTAAAACGTATGAAACTGAATTGTCTAAAATCGAAGGCGACCATTGGTAAACCCGCACTGAGGGCAATCGCATTCTTCACTGCCATGTGCACCCGTGTAAATCTGACTACATTTGATACAGTGATAAATGACCTTCGAGCGTTGGGCCTCAAAGAGATGCTTATCCTTCCAATCGTAGTAAAACCACAAACCGAAGAGCAGCGCAAAGCCACTCCCCAGATACAGGAGAAAAAAGATATCTACATCGAGTCCGATCACAGAGAGCAATTTGGGACAACTCGCGCGCGGCTCAAGTAAATTGAGTCGTTGCGCCTCGAACTCGGCGTGATTTCGTTAAATTGCAATTGTAGCGGCGAGCCTTGGCAAAAAAATAAGACACTACAGGAGCTCCCCGCTACTCCTCGGCTGCTTCTGCTTGCTCGCTCAAATGCGCCATCAAGGCTGACGATTGGCGCTCGATCCCCTCGCGGCACATCCGACTGGCAGGATAAATATCTTGCGCGGCCAAAAATCCTGCTAACGAACCCGCGTGCTGCGCCTCCGCCGCCTGCCGCTGCGCGCGGTCTAAATAGACCACAAAATCCGCGACTCGTGGCGCCAGCTCTGCACGCGCTCGATTCATCGGCGCATCATCTGGATCAAATTTTGCTGCCTCAGCCAGTAGCTCCCAGGCAACATACGGATCGCCTTGCTTTAAGGCCTCCGCGCTTTGCGCCACCAATAAATCAATCGTCGAGACCTGCTCGATCACCTCCATCAACAAAGGACGCCGCTCAGTATCCTCTGCCAAGGCAAAGCCCAAGTCCATACGGCGGTCATAAATACCGCGATGGTCGCCGCGCTTATAGAGGTCGTCAAAAATCTGCACGCCTTGCGAGCCTGCTGTCGCCAGCTTAGTGGTTTCTTGTTGAAACTCGCGAATCGACGGATTCGACGGCCAAATATCAATCGCCTGCTGTAGCTCCGCACGCGCTTTATCGATGTCGCCAAGATTACGATACTGCGACGCGGCAAATACCGCCATGTCGCTCATACTCTTGGCAGTCTCGACGCTGGAGAGGACACGCATCAGCGGAAAGTCCTTTGCGATCAACGCAATACGCTCCGCATACTGAGCCACGCCGTTATAGTCCTTCGCCTCCGCCAGCTCGACGGCTTCCATCATATCGCGATACAAATCGAGCAACATACGACGCTGCTCGACAGGGATCGCATTTAACTCAGGCATATATTCGCCGAGAAAAAAGGTCTCTTGCAGCCGCTCCAATGCGATGATCGCACGATCTTCGGCATACGCCGTATTGACCGCGTCCACTCCCTTATTCACGTCAGTGATCGCTTCGTTAGCGACGAAGGCCATCATATCGACCGTAAACACCATGTCTGTATTCGGGAAAAACGACTTCAACTCGCCCTTGCCCACTTCCAGTTGTTGCTGTGATCCTTTAAACAATAATTGGTAAAAGCCCGAAAGTAGCAAGGCATGCTGATAGCGACGTTGCACCAGAAATGCCACGATTTGGCTCTGCATCTGCAACTTCGCTTGGATGCCGGTCAACGCCGCTTGCCCTTCCATCGCGATTAGCTTGGCTTCGGTCTCGGCCAGTTCTAGCACGCGAAACGCGCCCTCTGTCGGAAA
>JAFMHF010000001.1:74151-77566 GCA_017854655.1 Puniceicoccaceae bacterium
GTGCCACGCATCTCTTTACGGATGCGCCAGGCATTAAACACCTGATTCGCCACGATGGTGCTATTGCCACCATCGGTATCAAATCGTGCGGCTCGAAACAACATCTCCCAAGTTTCTAGGATGGCGTCGTCGCTGCGATCATTCGCCACAGACAAACGCTGCAGCACGTCATTCATCAGCAGCGCATAGCTCTCTTCTTCCTCGGTCGGCGAAGCCAACAGGAAGCGCTCAAAACGGGCACGAAATGCCCGCTGACTGGTTAAATTAAAAGTGCGTCCCTTCCAGGCAAAACTGCCATTTTCAAAATCCATCGAATCACTGGATGGATCAAATGCCCGACTCGCCATTTCAAGAAAGGTGTTACTCTCAAACATCCCTCCCACCGGCGCGGACATCCCCGCCGATGCGGGCGCGGATCCAGCTGGAGCCGCAGGCGCGTAGCCCTGAGCATGTGAGGTGATCTGGCCGAGCACCAGACCAAGACTAATACTTGCGCAAACTTTCAACATAGATCAGCCCTCCTGCTTCGATTCTGGCACGCATTTCATAACGCTGCCCTATATGTAAATTACCACCCACTGCATCCGGCACGAATACCGGCAGACGTGCGCCGCCACTTTCAGGTAGCACCGCCAAAATACGCCCGACACCTTTTTCCCACTTCACCTGCGAGTCAATCTGCGCGCGGATCGTATACGTATTCCCCAAGAAATCGCCTGGCTTCTTCATGTAGCTCTCGGTCGGCAGTACTTCGAGGTCTGAGAACTTGTCACCACAGCCACTAGTCAGGGCGACAGCAAACAGAGAGACCATCAGAGTCGCCGCGCTCCAGATCGACGCGGGCTTTCGGGGGTTTGCAGGTAAAGGGGGCATAAGACCGTATATCGGCATTCGATTAAAATTGTTTCACAGAGGGTTAAGTCAGCTTCTTTTGGTGGCAACCCCAAAACACTAACGCCGCGCCGACACAGAAATGCACGCCAAGCACCCCGCAAGCCAGCATCGGACTAGGAATCATCTCCGAAGATTCCAGCCGATAGGCATCGTAAAAGCGCGAATCAATCATCGAGCCGAAATACCCGGCCCAGCCCCAATACGCATTGATAAACGGCCGGCAGACCCACACCAGCACCTCTGGCAGCGCCAACACCACACCAGAGAGCGGCAACTGAAACCCGACTAAATACACCGACAACAGCGACGCCTTGTCTGCCGAACTAAAAATCGCCGAAAATGCCAAGCAGATCGCAGTCATTGACACACAGCTCAATATTAGCACCAGCGCTTGTGGCAACAACGGCCCCGGGAAGTCACAGACGTATTTGACAAACAGCGTCATCCACAGCCCCTGCCCGATCGCCACCGCCGAAGTAAACAGCAACTTACTGGTCGCATACGACCGCGGTCTCAAGCCAGCGAAACGCTCTTTCTCGTAGAGATTACGTTCACCTGCGATCTCGCGTGCACCATTATTACTGCCCATTAAGGTCAGTAGGATCACTTGAAACAAAATCAAGCCCGTGACCAACGAAGCCGACTCCAAGGCATCGATTCGGTAACGCAAATTCTCCTGCGCCTGCTCGACAAAGCCACTCGAGACACTCATCGCCAGTCCACGCAACTGCGGCAAGCCATCCATTGCAAAGATCGTCACCAACAGTGGAAACCCAATCGTAATGCCCAGCGTCAGCATCCAATAGCCCTTGTCCCGCTTAAATAAGAGCGCACGGCGCTTTAATAAAGTCCAAGTTTGGCTCAGCGCTGACGGCAGCGCTGGTGCAACCATCGGCGTCGCCTCAAACACCGCATCCTCAGCACTCGCGGCCCTCCAACGCTGCCGCCAATGCTCGATCGAATGGGCATTCAACTGATCGTAGAGATGTAGCGCATCCGGAATTTCAAAATACGCCAGTAGCGCATCCAAACCGCCCTGAAACACCACTGTCCCTTCAAATACCACGGTGATCCAATCGAAAAAATTCAATTTGGCGAGGTTGTGAATAATGCAGATAAAGGTCTTCTCCCGCTCATCGCGCAGACGCTGCAACATCGTCAAAATCTGGTCCTCTGAGCGCGGGTCCAGTCCACTCGTTACTTCATCACAAACCATGCATTGCGGATCACCGACCAGTTCCAAGCCGAGGCCAAGGCGACGCAACTGCCCGCCGCTCAATCCCCCCACCCGCTTATCGCGATGCATCTCCAAGCCGATGCGCTGTAAAATCTCCTCCAACCGGGCTTGCTTCGTCGCGACCTCGACCACGCACAGATCCAGCGCAGTGCGCAGCGCTTCCTCCACGCTCAGTCGCTCTTGAGCAATACTGAACTGTGGCACAAAGGCCAGCTTGCCGCGCAGAGCCTCGCTATTCGCGACTGGCTCGCCCGCCATAAAGACTTCGCCTAGACGCGAAGATAGCCCAAGCATCGCCCGCACCAAAGTGGTTTTACCACAGCCCGACGGTCCAATCACGGCATTGAGTGCCTTGGGTTTAAACCGCGCAGTCGCACCCTCTAAGATGCGCGTGCCGCCAGGGGTCAGTTCGACTGAAAGATCTTTACAGGATAGCATTAATAAAAAGGGTAATACCTCGCTTCTCTTGAAAGTTGTACCCCACAGAGAAATGAAGTGAAACAAATAAAAATTGCACACGATCAAAAGGCCAGCACTTTGATACTTATGATACCCTTCTCCAAACGCCTCCTACCCACTCTCCTCCTCTGCTGCATGGTCTCGTCACTGAGCGCCGTCACCGTTCGTTCCCGTGCGATCAAGAATAAGGCACTGTTCGCCATCACCTTTCCCGACGACAGCAAAGAGTATTACGGCAAAGAAGCCGCGATCCACTCGATTTCCAAGCAGGAATACATCACATCTGGGTATCGTGTGGTCGAAATCAATATCGTCACCGCCGGCAACGGCCTGCTGCGAATTTACCACAGCCGCGCACTGCAACTCGGCGAACTCCAAGCCGCCATGGCGGATGGCGCTAGCGCGGCTGGCGTGCCCTCATCGATTCAGCGCTCCCCCGTCCCTCCCGGCGTGCAGCAAATGGCTGACCGCGCAAGCGCTGTCGCCGAAGCCATGACCAGCGACACGGTAATGAAGGAATACCCACTTGCAACCCACGCTCGCACGATTGAATATCGCGTGCAAACACGCAGCGAACTGCTCGACCTGTTCGACCAGCTACAAAAGCACTGGATCAAAGAACCCACCTATTTTGAAGGCGGACAAATCGTCGCCGAAGGCGAAGCTACCAGCAGTAAGATGGAGCCCCGCAGCCTCGGCGGCACACGCTTTATCGTAAAGTAAGCAAAAGCCGGAAAAGGCTGGTTTGAACCATTGAGCGAGAGGAGTGTGGGCGACTCGCCCACATTTATACTGTGTTGCTGCAAAGGAGGGCGAGTCGCCCTC
>JAFMHF010000001.1:77613-84736 GCA_017854655.1 Puniceicoccaceae bacterium
CTGTGTTGCTGCAAAGGAGGGCGAGTCGCCCTCCCTCCTTTTTCCACCAATCAACCAAGAACCATAAAAAAGGCCCGCCTCGATCCATTCGAGGCAGGCCTTTGCACATGCAAACTACTCTTGGCTGGTACCGTGGGATTGCACTGGCAGCGGCGCTTCCGCAGGCGACAACTCGCGTGCTCGGCGAACCAGCCCGACAAACTCCGAACGGTGTCCACCGGGATCGATGCCCAACGAACTCGCTGCGATCGATTCAATCGCATCATACGACAGGCCGTTCAAATGCTCAGATCCCGCGAGGCGCATGCCAAAGGCTGCAACGATTGCCGAAAACCGGACATCCTCATGAGTGGCATCAAAGCGCACCAATTCATCACTATTCACCGTGCGCGTGATCAATTGGCTCACATCCGCATCGGGTTGTTTGTAGCGTAGCTTAACCGTCGCCACTTCACCTGGAGCAGACTCCAACTCAACACTCTGTTGATAGCGCAGCGCATCGACACTGGGCACATCACTATCGACAGTTGCGGGGATGATTTCATACAAAGCGACCACCGTGTGGCCTGGGCCAATATCGCCAGCCTTCTTTTTATCGTTATTGAAATCCTCCGCCTTGAGACGACGATTTTCGTATCCAATCAGTCGATACGCGTTCACCTGAGCAGGATTAAATTCGACCTGAATTTTCACATCCTTGGCGATTTTAAACAAGTTGCCCGTAAGGTCTTCGAGAAACACTTTACGCGCCTCGGCACTCGAATCGACATAGGCATAACTGCCCTTACCCTTATTCGAAAGCTCTTCAAGCAGATCGTCTTTATAGTTCCCCATGCCGAAGCCTAGGATAGTCAACGAGATGCCTTCGTCCGCTGCGGCCTCGGCAATATCGGTTAAGTCCCCAGAATTGGTCTGGCCAATATTGAAATCACCGTCGGTGCAAAGAATCACACGGTTATTACCACCATCGATGAAGTGCTCACGAGCGACCTTGTAAGCGAGCTGAATACCTGCGCCACCATTGGTGGAGCCGCCAGCTTTCAAATTATCCATCGCGTGCTGAATCGTGTCGTAATTATTTGCCGTCGTCGATGGCAACGCCAAGCCAGATGCCCCGGCATACACCACCACCGCCACACGATCGCGACCATCCAAACGGCGCACCAGCAAGTCCATCGCCTCTTTAACCAGCGGCAATTTATTTGCATTATTCATCGAGCCTGACACATCGAGTAGGAACACAAGGTTCGACGAGGGACGCTCTTCCCACGGCATTTCGTAGCCCTTAAGCGCGACACGCAGCAAGTGATGAGATTCATTCCACGGCGCAATAGTTTGAGCCATGTGCACCGCAAACGGCGCGCCACCCTCATCCAACGACTTAGTCGGCGCAGCATCCGCGTATGGGAAGTAATTAATCATCTCCTCAATCCGCAGCGCATCCGCAGGCGGCAACTGCCCCTGATTCAGGAAACGACGCACGTTCGCATAGCTGGCGGTATCGACATCAATCGAAAAGGTCGAAAGCGCTGCCACTAACGGCGAGCGAAAACCACTTTCCTCAATCGGCGCATATTTTTCAGTATTAAACGTGGCGGGAAGCTCTCGAGCCTGATTGGGCGCACGCATCCCATGATCGGCCAGCATCATCGCAGCTGACGCTGGAGCAGAAACAGATGCCTTAGGCATCTTTGGCGGGGCCAGTTTTCCTGGCGCAGAGAGGTCCATATCCGCGTCTTTCGCTGTAACGTAAGCTTCTACGGAAGCATGTCTGTCTGCTTTTTTAGGCAAAGTCACACGTTCGCGCGCAATTACCCGCGACGCCATCTGTTTTTCTGCCACCCTCAGCGCCGCCACCCTCAGCGCCGTAACACTTCGCGCTGACTCAACGAACTCGTTTGGCTTCACATCCGGACGGGCAATTGACTGGAATGGACTACTTTCGATCAACATCTTTGCTGCGATCTCAACATCAAGCGCTGGATTCCCCTCAGCTATTTGAAACTTAGAAATCAACGATTCGATAGGCAGTTTTTGATCGGCAAAGTCTTCTTTGCGAGGCTCGGCTTGATAGGCAAAGTCTTCCTTGAGCGCACTGCGCTGCGGCAGCACGACAAAAGCGATAATCAAAACAGCTGCCACACTCGAAAGCACCGGCCATGACAGTATACGACTGCCTCCAGAGCGCTCTCGCGTCGCTGTGGGTTGGCCCATGCGGGCTTTTTCAAACTCGCTCAGTTCCGGTATAGGCTCTGCGGCAAACCCCTTAGTGAGCAACTCACTCATGTCACGGATTGCGGCGACGGCTTGTTGCAACTCAGTGGACTGCGCAACGGCAGACTTGATTGCGCTGCGCTCTTGCTGGTCTTCGATTTCACCGAGCGCGTAAGCGGTGAGTCGTGGATCTTCTGGTAAAAGTTTCATCTTAAATTTCTCCGTTGGTTGGATTACTCTCCGCTCGCCACGATTCGGGCGCGGAGCGTGTTAATTGCCGTGTGTAAAAGAAAGCCGACGTTGGTCACGGTCAGTTCCGTGACACTGGCGATCTCCTTGTAGCTCATCCCATTCTGGAATTTAAGCCGCACGACTTCTTGTTGGTTCTCAGGCAGCGCCTGCATCATCTGCAGTATCTGCGCATGGCTATCTTGCTGCTCGGTGACCGTCTCTGGCCCTGGCGCATCGGTCGCAGCGCGCGCGGCACTGGCTTCGTCGAGGCGCTTCATCCGGCCCCCCTTCCGCCGGACATCGAGTGCCCGATTTCGACAGACGCGAAACAGCCAAGGTAAGACATGGCCTTCGACATTGGCTCGCGGCTCTTGCCACAAGCGGAGAAAAACATCCTGCACAACATCCTTTGCGCCATCGGCGTCGTAAAGGATGGACGCGGCGTATCGGGTAAGATCCGCCGCATGCGCGTCCACAATGGAGCGCATCCAATTTGATTCAAAACTACGTTGTTCATCTTTCATTGTGATTAATTTATATTGATCACTCGGCAGCGCTACCGAGCCTAT
The DNA here is from genome assembly GCA_017854655.1 of Puniceicoccaceae bacterium. Lineage (GTDB taxonomy): Bacteria > Verrucomicrobiota > Verrucomicrobiia > Opitutales > Coraliomargaritaceae > Lentimonas. Next base: position 80,628 of record JAFMHF010000001.1, read on the forward strand.
TCACAAGAACAACGCACGGGACTTTGAGTTTATTAGAAGAAATTTTAGAAAATAATTGGAGGGTTCCGAGCGTAGCGACACTCTTCGAGCCAATGCTCTGTCATTTCCGCACGAGACCTTAACCGACAAATGCAGGTGGAAACGACGGAGCGTTTCCCTCCACCAAAAGCGCTACTCCGCCTCCGACAGCGCCTGAATTGCACGCAAATCCAGCTTACCGGTCGCTAAGGTGGGGATCGCTTCAACTCGCTTAATTAGCTTCGGAATCCATAAATTCGAATAACCTGCCGCTGACAGTTTCGCCCGCACATCAGTCAGTTCCACATCCATCACCGCCAGCAATACCAGCGCTTCGCCCTTGGCCGCATCGGGACGTGCGCCGATCGCAAACATTGGTGTCTCCGCATCCAGCAAGTCAAACGCCTCGACCAGCGCTTGCTCGATCGTGCCATGCGGCACCATTTCGCCTGCGATCTTAGAAAAACGCGACAGCCGGCCCTCAATAAACAAATAGCCCTCTTCGTCAAAGCGCGCGAGATCTCCAGTAATAAACCACTCGCCGTCCATCACCTCTGCGGTGCGTTCGGGATCGTTCAAATAACCTCCGAAAATATTCGGGCCCTTCAATAATAACAGCCCCACTTCCGTCACCGCCAACGGCTCCATTGTATCCGGATTCAGGATACGCGCCGCATGCCCAGGCATCAGCCGACCGACTGATCCTGGCTTCGAGCCATCAGTCGCACTTTCAGGATAGTCAAAGCCGGAGGGTGTATGCGGCAAGTTAATGCTCACCACCGGCGATGTCTCAGTGAGCCCATAACCTTCAAAGTATAAACAATCAAAAGTCGCCTGCCATAAGTCGGCAAAGCCAGCCGGCGTCTTTTCGGCTCCGGTAATCGCATACTTCAGAGACTTCAGCTTTTCCGGTGCCACGTGGCGGATGTATGGTTTTAGAAAAGTCGGCGTGCCGATCAGTATCGTCGCCGACTCAGCCTCGACCGCCTCCGCCACTTTCTTAAATTCTAACGGCGAAGGCACAGTCACAGTGGTGCAGCCACGCAGCAGTGGATACCACAAGGTCACGGTGAATCCAAAGCTGTGAAAAATCGGTAGGTTGGCGATGATCTTCTCACCGACGGGCAATAGACCAGAGGCGTCAATTTGCAGGCAGTTGCCTAAAATATTACGGTGGGTTAAGACCACTCCCTTCGGTTCGCCTGAGCTGCCACTGGTAAACAGTAAGCCCGCTTCGGCATCGCCACCGACTGCGGGCACTTTCAGCAGCTTGGCCAGCAGTTTGGCGGGCATCGCTCGAATCGCGACCAGCAATGCCAAGGTCTTCGCCTTCGGCAAGTCCTTCAGCTCTTCGACCAGGTCGATCACGTCTGCCTGCGCCCACGGGAAGTCGGGGATTTTAACCTGCATACGTTCGGTGCTTAAAATACAATCGATCTCCGCTCGACGCAAACAGGCCGCCGAACTCGCGCGCCCTAAGGTGAAGTTGAGATTGACGGGCACCTTACCGGCCAGCACCACTGCCAGATTTGCAATCGTGCCAGCAATGCCTGGCGGAAACAAGATGCCGACACGCTTGCGATCCGTCCAGCTGCGCAGGCGCCGCGACAGCATCCAAGCGAGCGCTAACAAAAAGCCCGACTTCATCGCCCGCCGTTGCAGGGTGCGATCAATCACCAATACCCGATTCGGATGCTTTGCCAGTGCGATAAAACTCTCCCATGCCAAATGACTGTTCAACTCAGGCCGCGCCTGAAATTCACGTTCACCGAAGTCTAACACTGTCGAGTCACTCATAGTGAGAATCTTTAATCGCTTAGTAATTGCTACTTCCTGCTGCCTCTTGTTCGAGTTTCTGCTCAGCCTGGCGCACTTCGAGCACCGCAGCTAAGAGCGCCTCTTTCAATTCAACAAAACCTTCGTCGGAGACACAGGAGATCGGGTAGACCTTGCCCTTGAACTTCTTTTTAAAGGCTTTCAAATGCTCGGGTGCATTTGGCTCATCCATTTTATTGGCCGCCACCAGTTCTGGTTTTTTAACCAGACCCGGCATATACAGCTTCAGCTCATTGAGCAGCACGCGGAAGTCAGAGATCGGCTCACGCCCATCAGTGCCTTCCATATCAATCATCACCAGCAGCACCTTGCAGCGCTCGACGTGCTTGAGGAAGCGATGCCCGAGGCCACGGTTTTCACTCGCGCCTTCGATCAAGCCGGGAATGTCGGCCACTGTAATCCGCTCATAGTGCTCCGGATACTCCAGTACGCCGACCATCGGAAACATCGTGGTAAACGGATAGGCACCCGTTTTCGGATGCGCATTCGTGATCATATTCAGCAATGTGGACTTACCCGCATTCGGAAATCCGATCAACCCGACATCAGCGATGGTCTTCACCACCAAGCGATACTCACCCTCTTCACCCGGCTTGCCCAGGGTGAACTGACGCGGCGCCTGATTGACCGAAGACTTAAAGGTCTCATTGCCCTTACCGCCGAAACCGCCTTCGAGCAGTAACACTTGATCGCCGTGTGCCAATACCTCAGCCACCGGCTCTTCGGTCTCGCGGTCGATCACCACCGTGCCGACTGGCACCCGCATAATAATATCCGCACCGTTGGCACCGTGTTGATCGGCACCGCGACCTGGCTCGCCGTTCTTGGCTTTCCAGCCCGGCTTGTAGTGATAATCGGTTAAATCCGCGACATTGGTATCCGCAATGACATAGACCGCGCCACCGCGCCCGCCATTACCGCCGTCAGGCCCGCCCTTGGGTTCGTATTTACCGCGCCGAAAGCTAAAGCAGCCGTCGCCACCATTACCCGCCTTGAAATTGACCTTTACCTCGTCGTAAAACATGCACCCTTCTCAACCGACTCGCTGGGCATTGCAACCTCATTTCACCAAGCGCAGCCAAACGCCGCAGATACACAGGCTTGACCCAAATCGCCGAGCCCCGTTGCGCATACGCTGGGTGCGCGACACTTAGATAATAAGTGGCACTTCCTGCAACATGCGCGCCCAAACACCTTGGCGCTTTTTAGCTGCCGGCTCGATCTTTTCTGGGGGGTGGATGGGAAACTTGGCTAGATCACACTCGATCAGCCGCTGCTAAGCGCCGCCGACTAGAACGGCGAGTCGGACGCATGCGCCATTCAGCTCAACCACAGCCTAATCCGACTTAGGTTTCTGTTTAGCCGGACTCAGTGCGCGCAAGACTTTATACGGTTCTGTATGAATAACCTTAAGGACCTCCGCTTCCACCCACTGTACTGGAGACATCCCCAGCACCCGTGCGATGTCGCAAATTGATGCAAAATCTTTGTCAGAGAAGTGTAGCACCAAGTTTTGCGCGACTCCCGCCTGCGCAACTGGACCAGCCAACTCCGACGCCATTAAAGCTTTAATGATCAGTTGAGCTTTGCGAGGGATCGCACGACTCGACGAGAGCCAATTATCCACGGTGCGCTTTTGCACACCGCAGCTCTCAGCCAACCAAAAGCGGTCATGCCCAGCTGCTTTCAGCCAACGAATGATCTCTTGTGAATTTAAATCTGCCTCCATTTTTAAAAGTTGCGCCATCAAGACCTAGCTGTCGAGTCATTAATCGTTGATATTCAAGTCGTTAGGAATAACATATTACTGCATAGTTATAGTATCTTTAAGCATGAATCATGCAACCGTTGGGCACAATTACCGTGCAGATCTGCACCTAAACCCGCCAACGCCAGTTTAATTAGCGCTTCACGCAAAGAACTTAATTATCAGGCTTTAAAATAATTAAAATTACACCAAAAAGTGATATTTAAATTTGACTAAAAGGCTATGCTGCCAAGAAATAACAATTTATTCATTAAATGGTGAACAATAGGTCTACTCCCTAATTATGCCCAAAGTAACTATTAACCTTCAAAAAAACGCTCTCAGCGCAGCAGTAAAACTAGCTAGTGCAGCACAGGAAGAGCAATTGAGCCTCGAACAAGTCCTCACTCGCAGCCTGCGCAGCAAATTACCCGCAGCGACACCCAATAAAAAATCACACGATAACGCGTGTAAATAGCTCATTCAAAAAGGTTCATGGTCAAGTACC
>JAFMHF010000032.1 GCA_017854655.1 Puniceicoccaceae bacterium
GACGGAGGACGAAGGTCCAAAAGTTAAAAAGATCTATACGATCAAGCTGACTCAAGAGCAGCTAGAGCATTTGGGGGAACAGTTGGATTCCGCGCCTGCGGGAAAGTGGGCGCATTACGATGTGGCTTACTCGCAGTTCGCGTTCAAGGGCGATGGGGTGAATGTAGTCGGCTATCAGAGCGGCAAGCTGGTGGTGCAGGGCAAGAAGACCGAAGACTTTGTGCGTGATGTCCTCGAAGCAGAAATTACCGGCGAGGCACGTCTTGGCTATGATGATGTGCATAATCCCGAGTGGTTCACGTTGCATGCGGGTTGTGATGAGAGTGGTAAGGGCGATTTGTTTGGACCACTGGTGGTCGCTTGTGTGGTCGCCGACGAGGGCATGGTGCGCGACTGGATCGAGGCGGGCGTGTGCGATAGTAAGAAGATTACCGACAATACCATTTTGAAGTTGGATAAAATAATTCGCCAAACCAAGGGCGTGGTGATCGCGACGGCGTTTGCGCGGATGACGAAATACAACCACCTGTATAAAAAGTTTGGCAGTAATTTGAACAAGCTGTTGGCATGGTACCATGGCCGCGGGCTGAATGAAGCGCTGGATAAGCGTCCGGCGCCGTGGGGCTTACTGGATCAATTCACTAAGCTGCCGCTAGTGGATGCGTATGTGGAAGATCGTAAAGATTTCAAGTTAGTCAGCCGCACTAAGGCAGAATCGGATCCCGTCGTGGCGGCCGCATCAATTATCGCGCGTGCGATGTATGTGCGCGAGATGAAGCGATTGTCGGATGAGCTTCAGCCGATTCTGGGCGAGCCATTGATGAAAGGCGCGAGCGCGAAAGTGCTCGAGCAGGCCAAGAAGATCGTCGCAGTCAAAGGGGCAGGCGAATTGGCCGGCTATGCGAAGATGCACTTCAAGACGGCCTACGAGGCACAAGGCCTAGAGCCACCGAAGAAGCCGGCCTGGTCGAAATTTAAATAAGGAGCACGGAGGGCATCAAACAGAGGTCAGTGCGTCTCTTTACACAGCAAAAAGCCCCGTCCATTGGACGGGGCTTTGTTGATTCAATTGAGTGTAATTACGCGCTTAGATCGAAGCGATCTAGGTTCATCACTTTGACCCAAGCCGCGACGAAGTCTTCGACGAAGGTTTGCTGGGCATCGTTGGAGGCATAGACCTCAGCGATGGCGCGCAGTTCGGAGTTTGAGCCGAAGACGAGATCCACTGCGGAGGCCATCCACTGCGTTTCGTTGCCGCCGTGTGCCTTGCCTTCGTAGAAGTGTGCGCAACGGGGCGAGACTTTCCACTCGATGTTCATATCGAGCAGGTTCACGAAGAAGTCATTCGTTAAGGTCTCAGGACGTTTGGTGAACACGCCGAGCGGTGACTGCGCGGTGTTTGCATTCAGGACACGCATGCCGCCGACCAGCACTGTCATTTCAGGTGCGGTGAGCGTCATTAATTGTGCCTTGTCGACCAGGAGTGCTTCGGCAGGTGTCTTGATATCGCTTTGTTGATAATTGCGGAATCCGTCTGCTTTAGGCTCAAGCACTGCAAACGACTCGATGTCGGTGTCCTCCTGAGTGGCATCCATTCGGCCAGCGGTGAATGGCACTTCCACTGCATTGCCAGCAGCTGAGGCGGCTTGTTCCACTGCAGCGCAACCACCTAGCACGATTAGATCGGCCAGTGACACGCGTTTGCCGTCCGACTGTGCGCTGTTGAAGTCCGCTTGAATGCGCTCAAGGATTTGCAGTGACTTCGCGAGTGTCTCGGGGTTGTTCGCTGCCCAGTCCTTTTGCGGGGCGAGACGGATCCGTGCGCCGTTGGCACCGCCGCGTTTATCAGAGTTGCGGAAGGTCGCTGCCGATGCCCATGCGCTACTGACTAGTTCTGCAATGGAGAGACCAGCGCCGAGTAGCGTGGCTTTCAGCGCTGCAATGTCTTGCGCGTCGATGAATGGATGGTCTGCAGCAGGAATCGGGTCCTGCCAGAGTTCTGTAGTCGCGGGTACTAGCGGGCCCACGTAGCGTGAAATCGGACCCATGTCGCGGTGGGTTAATTTGAACCATGCTTTAGCGAAAGCGGTGGCAAATTCGTCTGGGTTCTCCTGGAAGCGTTTGGTGATGGAGGCATAGATCGGATCCATCTTCAGTGCGATGTCCGAAGTGAACATGATCGGTGCATGGCGCTTCGAGGGATCGTGCGCGTCAGGTACAGAGTTCGCGGCGGCGCCATCGGCGGGCACCCATTGTGTGGCACCGGCAGGGCTCTTGGTCTGCACCCAGTCGTACGCGAAGAGTGTATCGAGGTAGCTGTTGTCCCATTTTGTTGGAGTCGCATTCCAGGCACCTTCTAAGCCGCTGCTGATGGTGTCGCCAGCATTGCCGCTGCCAAAGCTATTTTTCCAGCCGAGGCCTTGTTCCTCGATGCTGGCGGCTTCTGGTTCGGGGCCGACGTGTTGATCGGGATTGGCCGCGCCGTGCGCTTTGCCGAAGGTGTGTCCGCCAGCAATCAGGGCGACGGTCTCTTCATCATTCATCGCCATGCGGCCGAAGGTGTCGCGAATGTCTCTGGCCGAGCCAAGTGGGTCGGGCTCACCATTGGGGCCTTCAGGATTGACATAAATTAGGCCCATTTGCACCGCACCGAGTGGATTCTCGAGCTCTCGATCACCACTGTAGCGTTCATCAGCGAGCCATTCACCTTCCGGTCCCCAATAGATATCTTCACCAGGCTCCCAGACGTCGGCTCGGCCACCTGAAAAACCACCGGTCTTGAATCCCATGGTTTCCAGCGCACAATTGCCAGCGAGTATCATTAGGTCGGCCCATGAAATTTTACGGCCATACTTTTGCTTAATCGGCCACAGTAGGCGTCGCGCTTTGTCGAGGTTGACGTTGTCAGGCCAGCTATTGAGAGGCGCGAAGCGCTGTGATCCGGTAATGGCGCCGCCGCGGCCGTCGGCGATCCGATAAGTGCCGGCGCTGTGCCATGCCATGCGAATGAAAAACGGGCCGTAGTGGCCATAGTCTGCCGGCCACCAAGCTTGCGAGTCTGTCATCAGTGCTTCTAGGTCTTTGATCAAGGCATCCAGGTCGAGTGTCTTGAATTCTTCGACGTAGTCAAAGTCGTTGCCCATCGGGTCTGACAAGTTGGAGTGCTGGCGCAGCATTCTCAGGTTGAGCTGGTTCGGCCACCATTGCTCGTTGGATGAGGTTGCAGTCGCATTATGGGCGCGGGAGCCGCCCATCACAGGGCACTTGCTGATATCTGACATATATTTCTTTGGTTTAATGAATGTTGCTTGGTGTGAAAAAAGGTATGCTAGCCACTCGTTTGTCAGTGACAAATGAATCGATGGGATTTTTGAAAATAATAATTCATAGCCATCCGCTAAGATGGGGATTTAAGTGCAAAAATTGTTTGAAATTGGGTGTTTTCGACCCAGAAAGTCGAAAGTGAAAAAGTCACAATCAAGCCTAGTCAGATTGCATTTAATCAGCATTGCAAGCTCATCTCAGTCGGGAAGGCTGCATTCTGGCAACAGCGTATGGAATCGATATTAAGTGTCGAAATTTCTCTGTAGCAAGCCACGTCCTAAGCCTGCTGACTGCGCAGTTCACTCATTCAATTTGGCTGAACTAACTCTACGCCGCATGCTACGGAGCCGTTCTGTTGATTCGAATGCGTATGAATCGCGCTTGATCACTAATTTCTACCGAAGCGGTCTTAGCTTCTAATCCATCTGTTATAGTGCCGGAGTTGATCGTTACGCCAACGCTGGTCCATGATGCAGGGCTGAGGCTCGGACTGGTTTCGACGATATACTCGATGTCGTTCAGTCTGGTGTCTTCTTCGTAGGTCAGCACTAGAATGGTACCATCTGAGGGTTGTGCACTTAAGCTGAACGGCGGTGTGTCCTGATTGGTCGGGTCTAGGCCGAAGGCATACTCGATTAGGTTCGGCACGCCATCGAAATCGAAGTCGGCATCGTCGGCGATATTGAGAGATTCAGTGCCGAAGTTTTCAAAGCGAAATGCATCGAAGAGGAGGTCTTTGATTGTGATATCTGCGGACGCGATGTTGATGCCGTAATTGACCGAAGGTGAGAGTGTTAAGGTGAGTGTCTCGTCTCCTTCTACGTTGGCGTCGGTGATGGCAGTGACTGGTATGGTCGCGATACTTTCGCCTGCATTGATAGTCGCGCTGCCAGCGAGGGCAACGAAGTCGCTGCCTGAAGTGGCTGTGCCTGCGAGTGTGTAAGAAATTGAAAGGCTTGAGGTTGGCGTGCTGTCGGCGGTGATTACGAATTGCGCAGCGTCTGCGGGGTCTTGCTCACTTGCGATAGAGTCGATCGCGGTAAGGCTGAGAGTCGGGATCGTTATCACACAGCAGGCGGGGCGAAGAATGCGAATGTTATCGATGAACCAGCCCACACTTTGTACGCTTTGGTCATTACTCATGTGCCAGCGTAGCTGCACATCTTGGCCCCCGGTATTTGGAGGGAATTGAGCAATCGAAGTCACTAAGCCACCTGAATCTCCCGCCCAGGCGGATTGTCCCGCTAACGGATTTGTAACATTTGAAGAGATTGTATCGTTATAGCCATTCTCGGTGAAGAGACCACCTGCAGCGGTCCACTCTTGCCAGTTACTACCGTTGTCGATCGAGATTTCAAGCACGCCACCATCATAGTTTTCTTCGGTGTTGTAGCTGTGGTCAAAGAGGAGCTGCGTCGGTGCAATGATCGAGTTGATCGTTGGAGATTCGAGGTAGGCTGAGTTAACGCTGTCGGAGTCAATCTTTCCAGGTGCAAAGACGGCATTTGAGCCGCTGGGACTCGCTGTATTGACAGTGCGCCATTTGGCGGAGACGAGGGCGGAAGATTCTGAGTATCCAGCCGGGATCGTATCTATCGCAGTGGACTCAAAATCCTCGGTATAGAATGTCTCCTCAATCCCTAAGGTTAGAGGGTGAGTGCTCTGGGCATTGCCAGAGTCGGTGTTGACTTGAAAGGAAATGGTTTCGGTGTCGCCGCAAGCGCCTGATAATGAGAATTGGTAGGCGACAGTGGTTGAACTGTTTGCGAGGAGGTCAGGCAAGTCCTGTGTGGCGCTGCCAATGATGTTTAGATTGGCACTGCCACTGAGTGTAATGTCATTATTTTCGACTGTTTCGGACGCGTTATTTTCGACTGTGACTTGAACGGTGATGAGTTCGTCCGGATCAGCTACTCCATTTGCGGGTGAACACCCTTCTGCAGTGATAGTGAAGTCCTTGATCTGAATCGAATTGAGTTCTTCGAGTGCAATTTCGAGTGAATATGCTTGGGCATTGTTTACTGAGCCACTGTTCTCGCCTCCGCCGGTTACCTCAATGTAGTAGTTTTGACCAGTATCACTAAGTGCCAAGCTGAGGATGCTCTCTGCGTCGCCAATTGGAGCAACGTTTGAGCTGGCGATCACGGTCGTGCCGTCAGTATCTAGCACCCGCAAAATTAAGTCTTGTCGAGTTTGTGGATCCAACAGTGTGCCTGTGCTACAGCTGCCGTCGGAGTTTTGACTGCCTTCGAGGTAGGCTGGGGTGTTTGTCGGCGTGACTGTTAGGTTCAGGGCTTTTCCCTGAGTGAGTTGAAAGCGGAAAATATCGGAGTCGTTCGCGTTGGCGATTGAGAGCTCATTGGCGTTGAAAGTCGTATTTAATACGCCTAAGTTTCGAGCTGTGAGTGCGGTGTTGTTGTTTTTGTTGCCGGCTTGGCGCTCGAGTGGATCCCCGTAGAGTTCTTGGATCGTAAGGATGTCGTCGAATTGTGGCCCAACAAATGCGGTGGAAAGAAACGGCTCCATGAGTTTGGTTTGATTGACTGGGCAAACATGGCTGAGCCCTAGGCCATGCCCATGTTCGTGAGTGATCACATTCCTAAGTGTTGCCTGTTGCCCAGCCCCTAAGTTCGTCGAATCTGCGCTATCAATGACCATGTCGCCAGCATCTGGAAAATAGTTAAAAGCAAGTGTGCCGCCATTGCCGTCAATTTGAGTGCCTCCGATCCGCACATCGCCACGTGTGCCGATTACTCCATTCGGGAAATCCAACATGTCAGTGCCATCATCAAATGGTTCATAGATGTAGATGTTGCCAGTGGTAGCCTCCCAAAAACTGAAAGAGGTCTCAAACATTTCGAACCAAGGAGCGGTGGTTAAATCGCCGGTAGTAGTTGGAGCTCCGTATGCTGTATTTAGTTTCGCGATGAGATCGCTCGAGCGGGTAGTCGGCCTATTATTTGCACGTGACCCGCCATCAGGCACGCGAGTGCCATCGGGTACGAAACTCCACGTGATGGTGACTGGAGTTCCAGAGCTACCGGTGGATCCGTCAGTCGCGGTGAAGCTCCAGCGATCGTCACCTTGGAAGATCGGTTGTGGAATGCTGGTATTGCCGCTGTCTGCGAGTGCGAGAAAGCGCACGCCCTCGAAGCTGCGACGGTATGGGTCTGACGTGTCGTGGCCCCAGCAGAGATGGGGGATTTTCTCAGCTGGCTGAGATAGGACGTTTTGAGTGTATCGAATCAGCCGTTCCGTTGATTCGATTGAGAGTGCCGCGAAGTCTTCAAATCGTGTGGCTCGTACAATATGGTCAATCGCTTTACCGCGGTTTATATGCTCCGCTTTGAGGTGCTGGATGACTGTGATTGGCCACGTTTCGACAGTGCGCTTTACCGCTTGGGAGCTCTCATTTAGGTGATTTCCTTGATCAGCTTGCGAGTCTGGGCGCGCGACGGCTACTGGCTTAATCTGGGCGATGTCAGCTGTGGGCGTGTTTGATGATGGCGCAACTTTGTGGCGGGGGACCATCGTTGTGATTAAAACGATAAGCACACAGCTAAAAACTAAGATAATGCGCAATAAGTTCACAGTGTCGTTCGGGTCTAGGGCGCCAGTAGTGTCTGCTCGGTGTTAGAGGCTGAATTCGCAAGCAACATACAGACAAGGATCGGCAGGGCAACAAATGAGCGTAATTTTGTTTCGTTTGATTTTTTCTTTACGGAATCGTATTGATCGATGATGAGTGCTCTTCAAGATAGATTATATTGGTTCTGAGTCGAATCAAACTTCGATTTGTGAGGCCAGTCGAAGAGTGGCGACAGTGGCCAATAGGATGAATAAACTACAGCAACATGATTTCAAGCAATTGCAGTCCGTCGATCGGTTGATCGGGATTGATGAGGCGGGGCGTGGTTGCCTGGCGGGACCAGTGACCGCTGGCGTCTGTGTGTTGACGCGTGACTTTTTTGACTCGAAGGAGGCGGTTGAGGTCAGCACTGCAATTAATGATTCGAAGCAATTGAGTGGGCAGGCACGGGCGGCTCAATTAACCATCATCGAACAGTTGCGCGATCAAGGCTTACTGGACTACGAAGTCGCTTCGGGCTCGGTCGAGGAGATTGCTGAGCTGAATATTCTCGGTGCGACGCGCTTGGCAATGCGTCGGGCGGTCGAAGGATTGGCGGCGCGCGCAGAAGGCTGGGAATTGCCATTGGTGGCGGCGGATGGGCCTTTGTTTGAGTCTGAAGGTGGCGTGCGGATCATCGTTGATGGGCGGCCGCTCAAGCCTTTCCCTTATACGCACACTGGCATTATCAAGGGCGATGGCAAATCGCTGGCGATTGCGATGGCGAGTATTGTTGCAAAAGTTTCGCGCGATCGTGTGCTACTTGAATTGGCTAAACAGTATCCGGAATATGGCTTTGAGCAGCACAAAGGCTATGGCACTGCGGTGCATCGAGCTGCCTTGCATGCACATGGAGCGACGCCGCTTCATCGAGCGCTGTTCTTACGCAAAGTGTTGGTTCTAAAGCAATCTGAACATGCTTCGAATGAAATCGAGTTGGTCTAATGGCGGCCTCTGATCTAGATGGAATCGCGCAGCGTAATGTGCGCGCTTTTACACTGTTCCGGATGTTTTTCTCGGCGCGGTTTTACTATCCTGTCTATGCGCTGCTGTTTTTGGACTACGGTCTGACGCTCGAGCAGTTCGGTATCTTAAACGGCATTTGGGCGGCAACGATTGTCCTGCTCGAAGTGCCCTCGGGGGCATTGGCCGACACCTTGGGGCGGCGGAAGTTGCTGATCGCGACTGGCATTTTCATGGTACTGGAAATGTTGGTTCTGCTGGTGGCTCCAATTGACGGCGGGGCAGTGTTGTTTTCGCTGTTTGTATTGAATCGTGTATTGAGTGGTGCGGCCGAGGCGGCGGCGAGTGGTGCGGATGAGGCGCTGGCGTATGATTCGCTCAAGGCGGCAGGGCAGGAGCACCGTTGGGGGCATGTGCTTGAGCGGGTGCAGCGCGATACGTCGTTGGCGTTTTTCGTGGCGATGCTGGTCGGAGCAGCTGTTTATGACGCCGAGATGGTCAATGCGGTGCTGCGGTTGTTCGGCTCTGCGCAGGTCGTGGCCTCTGAACAGTTGATTAAGGTGCCAATCTTTCTTACCTTGCTGTCGTCGCTAGTCGTGTTGGCCATGGCACTACGTATGCAAGAAGCACCGCTAAAGGCGCATGTGAGCGTGCGAGCGACGTTGGCGCGCTCTTGGCGGCAGTCGGTTGCAGCGAGTCAATGGATCTGGCTAACTGCTTTCCCATTTGGAGTGCTCTTGGCGGCAATGGTTCTGGATAGTGTGGTGCGTCAGTTCCTGACATTGGCCAGCGAATATTGGAGCGTCATTGAGTTGCCGATCGCCAGTTATGGATTAATCGGTTCGGGCATGGCGCTGATGGGGGTGTTCGTGCCAAGGTTCGCACGAATACTGGCGGATACATATTCTCCAGCTCAGAACTTTGTGTTTGTCGGCGTGAGTGTATTGCTCGGGCTGATAGGGCTGTCAATGGCGCTGCCATACTGGGGGATTTTACCAACGATTCTGCTATATGCGGGCATTCAAATGACGGGTTATTTTGTGAGTCGCTACCTGAACGAAACGGCCCCGTCTGAGCAGCGCGCCACGGTGTTGAGCTTTCGTGGTCTATCAACCAATTTCTTCTACGGTGCAGTGGCGCTGCTGTATGCCGGGTTGATCGCTTCGATTCGAGCTGATCAGCTGCAGACGGTCGAGGGTAGCGGTGCCGTGGTTGAAGATGCCGTCTTTGTCGAGTCGCTGGGTTGGTTCCCTGGGTTCTTCCTCGTGTTGACCTTGAGTGTCTTCTTACTGCACCGCTTTCGGTTTCGCAGATAGTACTAGTCAGACGGTTTTAATGTCTCTGCAATGTGCCGATGCACCTTGCCGTGAATCAGCATCCGATGATGAAAGAGCGCCGGCACGATGTGGTTGTCTGCTGCGATTTCCCAGTGTGAGCTGCGTGTTGGAATGATTAACAAGTCGAACGGCGTGCGGTAGCTGTGGATCGTCGTGTGTTTCAGCGCTGAAGTATCTGCATTAAGTTGCTGTAGTAATTTGCTTCGAAAGCGCATATCGCGACTCGCTTTGCCCGGCCATAAATGTGCCGTTAAGGTCCCGTGTAGCGGTCCGGAGATACTGAAGAAGTGGCTTACCCGCGAGGCTCCACCGAGAACTTGTAGATAGTAGCGTGAAATGAGAGTGCCCATACTAAAACCGATCAATGCAAAGGGAACATCGCTGCCGATCGTTTGATCGATGTAGACCTTCAGCTTTTCGGCTAAGTCGGCTAGGCCGTGCGCACCGTTGGCTGGCTCGAGATTAGGGTAGTGGCAGTTGTGACCTTGTTCACCCAGGAAGTCAGCCATCCGTCGATAGACGGTACCTTTGTCCCAAATGCCATGGACCATAATGATCTCCATTGTTATCGCCTAGACGCGTTCGCCTTTTTTCTGTTTATCGCGCACCGGATCAATGTAGATCGAGACGTTGGCGACGGTATCGCCGAGATGTGTCTTGGCTCGTTTCAATGCTTTCGCGGTCGAAAGTGTCGGGTTGCTGGGCTCGTCGGTAAAGATGTTGCGCGCTTCGATCGTATCGTAGAGGCCAGAGTTTTGGAGGACACGAATCAAGTCGGCTTTCACCTCGCTGAGGATGAGGTAGCGCTTTTTCTCAGCCATGTACAGTAGCAGCTCTTCCAGTGCCATGACCGCAGTGGCATCCATATTGTGCGCATTGCGCATTTTGAGGACGACGATTTTAAGGTTAGGGTCTTCGCAAATACGACGCATTTGATCGCGGAACAGGTCAGCCGCACCGAAGAACAGCTCGCCTTCGACGTGCACAATCGACACTTCTGACGTGCTGCGTTGCTCGGGCGTTTCGACTTCGGCAAGGTAGCCTTGCTCATTAAAAGCATACTCCACCATCTCTGGTCGGGCGACTTTCTTTAGAAAGAGAATAATCGAAATACCCACACCGATGTAGATCGCGCTGTCGAGTGGCATCAGTAGGCCACTAATAAAAGTTGTGCTGAAAACGATGGCATCGGATTTGGTCGATCGAGTGACGATGCGTATTGCATGCTTGTTCAGCAGTGAGATGCCGATTGCAATGACGAGTACCGCCAGTGTGCTTTGCGGGATGAAGCGTGTGTAGGGGCCCAGCACAAAGGCACCAATGAAAACAATCACACCACTAATGTAGCTGGCCAGCACGCTGCGGCCTCCGCTCGTCGCGCTGAGTGACGAGCGTGTCAGCGAGCCAGATGCAGGCATTCCAGAAAAGATGGCGCAGCCAATATTTGCCATGCCTATCGAGAACATGGCTTGATTGCCATTTAGTCGTGCGCCGGTCTTTGCTGCCAGTGATTTACCAATCGATAAACCTTCTAAGATACAGAGTAGTGCAATGGCCAAAGCTGGGCTGGCGAGTAGCTGGATATCTGTGAGTGATAGTGAGGGCACTTGAAGTGACCAATCTGCGGCGTTGATGCCAGAGAGGAAGGCGACCTCGGCATCTTGGCCAATGGTGAGCGCAGTCAGTACTGACAGTGTGATGAGGCAAATCGCGACATTCGGCAGGGTCTTAAAGAAACGGTTGAGCGAGGCATACAGCACCATCGTGCTGAGACTGATGCCGACAGTGATCCAGTGGATGGAGTCAATTGAAGAAACAATCAGTGTCAGCGAATCGTAAAAGGTTGCTCCGTTGCTTACCAGATTAAGACCGAGCGCTTTGGGGATTTGATTGGCAATAATGAGTAATGCCGCCGCCGTGATATAGCCTGTAATCACTGAACGCGAAATATACTGCACGAAATTGGCTACTTTAAAATAGGCGCCTACGACGATAAATAGACCCACCAGCAGGATTAATAATGGTACGAGACTGAGCATCTGTGTGCCTACGATGCCGAGGCTGGCAAAGGCACTCAGGAGCATAACCGAAGTTGCATTAGTCGGCCCTAGGGTGATGTAGTGGCTCTTCGCAAAAATCGGAGCCACCATCGCCGCGATGGCCGAACCATAGATTCCGTATTGAATCGGTAGCCCCGCGATCAACGCATAAGCCATTCCTTGTGGAAATGCCAACAAAGCGACATTAAGCCCCGCACGCGTATCACCGATGAGATGACCCTTAAAGTCGTTTTGATAGCCCGAGAGCGACTTTCGTAGCGGAAGAAAGTCGAGGACGTTATACTCCTTGGCCGCGATTGCGGCTTGTTTTACATATTGAAAAATCGAGGACACTGCAGATTCGGTTCTGGATTACTGTGTGCGTGATTTTTATCAAATGCAATCTTACTGTCCGTTCGGGTAAAGCGTCGCCATGACTTCGGCGTGCAGCGGCGCTTTGGCTGCGATGATGCAGCGTTCGTCGAACGCATCGCCACCTTTCCAGCCAGTTACCGTGAACCCCGCACCTTGTAGGCAAGGGATGATCGCCGCACAGTCCCAAATTTCCATCATCGGATCGCACATGATGTCGGTGAAGCCGGAGCAGAGTAAGATGTAGCCACCTGCATCGCCCCACGAGCGGTAGAGTGCAGTCTTCGGAGGGAGCGCAGTCCAGTCGGCATTGTTCTGCCAAAGGGTGGTACGAATTGGATCGGTGGTGCACAGAGTTGCTTCGCCCAGTGGGCAGGCATCGCGTCCTGAGACAGGCTTGCCGTTCAACGTTGTGGTTTCACAGTCGCCGATCACGAGTTGCTTGAGCACAGGCTGATTGATCGCACCGATCACGGGGCGGCCTTTGTAAAGTAGGGCGATCAAGGTCGCGAACAGCGGCACGCCGGAAATGAAAGACTTGGTGCCGTCAACTGGATCGAGCACCCAGACGAAATCCGCATCGTCGCGTTCGCTGCCGTATTCTTCGCCAATAATGCCATGCTCTGGGTAGCGCTGGGCGAGAATTTCGCGAATGCGCTTTTCGGCGTTTTGGTCAGCCAAGGTGACTGGTGTCTTGTCGGACTTACGCTCGATTTCGACATCTGGTCCGTAGTGTGGCAGGATCTCTTTAGAGGCCTCTTCGCAAAGGTAGGCAATAAATTCTATGAATTCGTCTTTTTGGGCGCGTGTGAGTTGTGACATATAGACTGGTAGTACGTGTTGAAAATCGAGCAATCTGGGGTGCGATGCATGCTCTGGCAACCGTAGAGTCAGGGGATTTTAATCTGCGATTTAAAGCGGCATGGCTGACTCTGTTGCAGCACAATCCCATCGATTGGGTTGTTTGACCTACTAAGTTTGATGTGGTCGGGCCATTCACTTTGTGAAATCCGGTCTTGTCGTACTTGCACAGTCGGAACAACGTTCTCGGCGTGATTGATATGCCGATACATGTGATTGATTTTGAAGGCAGCCGCCAGAGTGGTATTGTCGAGTATGGCGTGGTCACCCTAGCTGGGACAGAGATCGTGGCGACTTACACACGGCTGTGCGCTGCAATTGGGACGATCAGTGATCGGGATCGTCAGCAGCACGGCATTTCGGAACAGGCTGCCGCAGAACAGGCGCGTTTTGATACAGAGTGGGATTTTTTTGCGCAACTGCGCGCGACTGGGCCGCTCTGTGCGCACAATGCGGCGGTGGAAGATGGCTTGTTGCGTAGCGTTTGGCCGTATCCGCGCAGCTCGCCCGATTTCTCGGCAGTGGGTCGATCGATCGCTAGTTGGGGGCCATGGTTGGATAGCTTGTATCTGTACCGTCGTATTTACCCGCAACTTGAAAGCCATAAACTCGGCGATCTGATCGTGCTGTTTGATTTACAGACGTCGTTAGATAAGCATGCCGCCCTGTATTGTCCTGCAAAACGCCGCCATTATCATTGCGCGCTGTACGACACGCTCGCTTCTGCTTTACTGCTGCGTCGTCTCTATGAAGAGCCAGACCTTCATTCATTGAGCCTGCACTGGTTGTTTTTGCACAGCTCTTCGACCGATGCGGGTCGCGATGCGATCGGCCAACAAGATCTTTTTTAGAATAGAATGAGTCAGCTACCTACAATTGTTTTTTTTGGATCGGATGCGATCTGCCTGCCCGTACTGAATTACTTAAAGCATCAAGCTGCGGGCGAATGTATGCTACGTGCGGTGGTCTCGCAGCCAGATCGACGGCAGGGGCGTGGTAAGCAGTTGCAGCCGAACGCGGTTGCAGCTTGGGCGTTGGCGAATGGCATCGAGCTGTTGCAGCCAGAGCAACCGACGCGTGAATTGGCCGACTGGATGGTTGCAGAGCAGACCTCGGTGGCGCTGGTCATGGCCTATGGGCATTTCTTGCAGCAGCCTTTGCGCGAGGCCTCACAGTTTGGCATGTTGAACTTTCACGGCTCACTGCTACCTCAGTATCGTGGCGCCTCGCCGGTAGAGACCGCATTGGCTTCGGGCGATGCCGAAACTGGCGTGGCTCTTATGCAGGTCGTTAAAGAAATGGATGCTGGCGGTGTGGCTGACTTCGAAGCCGTCCGTATTGGCGAACAGGATACCGGGCCCGAGTTACGCGTTAAAGTGGGCGAGGCGGTGGTGCCGCTGTTGCGCCGGAACTTAGCGGCGATGCTGACGGGCGAGCTAAAGTTTACACCGCAGGATATAAGTCTGGTTACGTATTGCCGGAAGATGCGCAAGCAAGACGGGGCCGTCGACTTCACCTTGCCAGCGGTTACGATCTATAATCGCTTGCGAGCGTTTACGCCCTGGCCAGGAGGGTATTTTGATCATGGCGAAGTGCGGATTAAGATCGGTCGAACCAGTGTCGAGATCGATGAATCCGTATCTGCCGAGCCAGGTACGATATTGAGTACTAGCCCTGCAGTGCGCGTGGCCACCGCTGAGGGTGTGCTTTGCTGCCATCAACTGCAGCGCCCTGGTGCGCGGATGTTACCTGTTGCAGATTTTCTGTGTGGCTACACCCTCGCTGAGGGCGACCGATTGATTGGTGGTACCGCAGAACCGTTGGTACGTAAAGAACCTTGAAGCATTCGAAGAAGCTCGTTTTAGTACTGATATGAATCTTGAGTCAGCCATTGCCCGCATCCAAAAGTCATTTACTAAGTTGAACGAGGCCTATGGTCGACCGGTATTTGACGAGATTGCGATCGTGCAGGCGACTGAGGTGACGACGCTGTCTCTGAAGTATTATGAAGGCCCTCGTGAGGCCGATTTTCTCAATGAAATGATGGAAGACAGTGTGGCGCTGCGTAATGACGTAGGCGATACACGTAATAACCTCGGCGGCGAATTCGGCTTTACTCGTGAAGGCGGCGGAGAAGGGATTGATGCCTATATCTGCCTTGGTCCACGTGTCTTTTTACTCTGTAATAATACCGCGCAGTCGATGGAAGAGGTGACTAAAGATGCTCGGTGGTTGACCGCGCAGGGCGAGTTTTTGAATGCCAGCCAGTTCTTCGCAGTTGATCCACTGCAGCTCTAATTCGAGTGGCGCCGTGACTTAGCCAGAAAACTGCCAATACAGGCTATAGCCGTAGGCGATCACCAGCCCGCCAGCGACCACTTTGGGCATGCCGCGTAGCAGCACGACGCAGAATAAATGCACTAGCGCGGCAGCTGCGAGAAAGAGCAAACCTTGGCTAAACATCGTCGGCAGCGGCACTGGTTTGAAGATGGCAAACAGGCCGATGCATAATGGAATGCAAATGTGACCGTCGCCAATCTGAGAGCTGTAAACCACATCCGCGCGGTGCTTATATGCGTAGTAAAATGCGAGCACCGTGTTGGGCAGCACCATCAGCCAGCCAGTTAGTAAGCCTAGTTGATTTGCGCTGATAAAACCCGAATCGCTGCGCATGATGGCTGCGACGATGCCATCCACAGAGACCAGTGTGAGTGCGCTGCCGATTAGAATCAGCACGATATCAATCGTGATCGCTGGATGCCAGGCACTGCTTTGACGGGTGTTCTCCTTGAGCACTTCAAATACGTGGAAGCATTGCCAGAACAGAAACAGCCCGACCAAGGCGAGGCCATCGAAGCGATCAATTTCTCCGTCTTGTCCGAGCACCCAGACGATGAGGCTGAAGAAAATCATTGCGACCAGAGTGAGAGCGAGTGAGAGGCGATGAATCTTCGATTCGCGCTGGGCCTTTTTCGCCCGTGAGTTCGGTTTGAGCTGAAGGCCCCAAATAAATGCGGGCACTGCCAGTAATAGACACAGGTTGGTGACATTATTAGTCCAACTATTGATCGCGACCTGTTCAGCTGGGCCGTTCTGGCTTAGCACTACGCCGACGAAGACCAAATTCCCCAGCCCAGAAAAGTAGGGCATAAACAGCGTGCCGAGCACCGTGCCTTCGACGCCCCGATGCATCATCGTTTCCAAGCGCCAGATAATCAGCAACGAGCTGAGTAGGAAAATACCCACCAAGGCGAGCGGGGTCCATGCTCCCGCATAGCTTTCAATTTGTGCGTGTAGTTGCTGCAAGTCTTTAAGCTGAACCGCTGATCTGTGCAGGGCAAATGCTTTTCCAGCCTTATCCGCTGCAACAGGATTTAGCCGCTGCTTTCGGCGGTCGGCTGAGGTACAGGGAGACTAGCAAAATGAGGATTAAGACGATGCCGCTGACGTGTTGCCAGAATTCTGGTGCCATGGCTGCGTGCTGATGCATGCTGTGCTCGATGGTTTGCGTGCCGAGTGTACTGTTGAGCAGCCAACCGGCGATCCATGCGATGACGATCAGACTGCCGAGATAAATCAACGTGGCCTTGTGACCGAGCATTTTCCAGAGGCTGATGACGGTTGCGGTATTGGTGGCTGGTCCGGCAATTAGAAAAATAAGGGCTGCACCTGGCGAAAGTCCAGCGGCCATGAGCGCATACGCCATCGGGATCGATGCAGTCGCGCAAATGTAGAGTGGTAGGCTGATAACTGTGGCGAGTAAGAAGGCGAGCGGGCCCGTGCTGATCGGGCCACTGATCAAATCAGGCGGAAGCAGTGTAGTGATCAGCCCCGCAAGCGCGAGGCCCACTAGTAGTGCGACGGCGAGGTCGGCAGGCAGGTTGATGAAGCCGTAGCGGAGCGCGGTTGAGAGGCGGGAGGGCTGAGGGCTAGAGACCTGAGGCTTGAGGGCAGAGACTTGAGGTGTCTTACTCATACTCGTAATCTCACTCGGCGTTGATTGGGGATTAGGAGTAAGAGTAGGGCTCAGGCTTGAGGCTGGAGAGCTGGGCGGAGTGTTGTCCTCAACACGGTTATTACAAAAGAGTTCGATCAGAAATCCGGTGACGATGCCTGAGACGAAAGCGACTACGACGCGCACAGTGGCGAAGAGGCCACCCATGAGAGAATAGGTCGCTAGCATGCTATCGACGCCAGTTTGTGGGGTGGAGCTAAGAAACGCGGCGGTGGCTCCGCGGCTCGCACCGCTTTTGTGCAGGGCGGCGGCGACTGGTATGACAGAGCAAGAACAGAGTGGCATAGGGACGCCGATCAAGCAGGCTTTGAACACTGCGCCTAGGCTAGGCTTGCCGAGTAGGCGTTGCACTTGTTCTTTGCGGATCAAAACATGCAGCAGACCTGCGATCGCGAATCCGAAGATCAGGTAAGGTGCCATCTCGGCGACCATGTGCCAGGTGTTGAGGGCGAATGCTTTGAGGAATGCGATCATGCTTAAAGAGGAGTTAGAAGCTAGGAGGTAGAAGTTAGTTTAAAGTGAGTCGTGAGCGAGCCTCATTTAGACCTCCTAAGCTTACTCCTAATCATCATCTTAATCTACAGAGC
Source organism: Puniceicoccaceae bacterium (assembly GCA_017854655.1). Lineage (GTDB taxonomy): Bacteria > Verrucomicrobiota > Verrucomicrobiia > Opitutales > Coraliomargaritaceae > Lentimonas. The sequence continues at coordinate 17,127 of JAFMHF010000032.1, forward strand.
ACCTTGGCTGAGGGCTGATTAGGGTTAAGCGTAAGAGTAGGAACTTTCAAAAAATGATCTTGGCGTGCGGGTCTCTAGAAGTGATCGTGGTGCATACATGGCTAGTTCTACGGTTGAAGATTATATTAAGCACATATACCTCGTTTCTGAAAAATCAGGAAAGGATCAGGTCTCGATGGGGAGTGTTGCTGAGGCTTTGGGCGTCGTGCCAGGTACGGCGACTACCATGGTCAAGGCATTGGCCGATGCCGGCCTAGTTGATTATGCGCCGCGGGTCGGGGTCCATTTGACGGTGCATGGCCGCAAACTGGCGCTGCATGTGTTGCGGCGGCATCGTTTGATTGAGCAATTTCTAGTCGAGGTGCTTGGTTTCGATTGGTCGGAGGTGCATGAAGAGGCCGAGTGCTTGGAGCATGTGGTTTCGGATTTATTACTTGAGCGGATCGATCAATACCTAGGCCATCCCACGGAGGACCCGCATGGTGATCCGATCCCTTCGGCAGCAGGTGAGTTATTGCCCGGCAGCTCAGAGAGCTTGGTGGCGTGCTGCTTGGATACACCGCTTTCGGTGGCGCGTATTACCGACCAAGATCCTGACTTTTTGCAATACATCGCCGGAGCGGGTCTCACGCTCGGCGTTTCGCTACGTGTCGTGGCGCGCAGTTTGAGTGCCGAATCAGTGCGCCTCGAGGTGGGGCTAGCTAAAGAGAGTCTAACCTTGGGATTGGGCGCGGCGGCTAAAGTGCTGGTGCGGGCGAGCTAGTACCTAGTGCGAGTGCCCAGGATAATAGGCACGTAGCGCTTTAATGCTTTCAGCGAGTGCAGTGGCGTAGGTGCTGTCGGCATTTTGCTTGGCTTTCATCGCGGCCAGGATCACGGCGTGATGCCTAGTTAGGCGCTCGGTGTAGTCGGCTTGGCTCGGCTTGACGCGCTGCGTGAGGTAGTAATCGCTGATGGTGGCGATGATTTTTTGCGCGTGCTGCTCTTTGTTGAGCACCCATCGAGTGGATTGATTATTCGACTGGGCATCCGTCTTACCTTCCAACTCGGCGAGCATTTTAGTGGCCTTGATTACGGTCGCAGCGTCTTCGAGCATGCTTTGCACACGTGCGCTGTCGTTGTAGATACCGCAAGGAATTTGGCAGTGCGCGGCGGCTGGTTGAGTGGCAGTAAACGGTGTGCTTGCTAGAAAAAGTGCAAATACAAATGAGGCTATTTTTGATATGTTCATCGTTCTGAATAGTGGGTGGTTTTTTGTGCCGAGGCTTGTGTGAGAGCTACTGGTCCGGCTCGGTTGTAAAACTCACCAGCAACATCTCGATTAACCAAAGCCGTGACTATAAAAAAAGCGACCGCTTCGGGCGCTTTGATTTGAATTACTCCTGATGGTCGGTTGGGATCTTGTTCTCGACCGGAATGATGAGCAGCGGGGTCTTGGATTTGACCCAGACATTTTGCTCTTTGAAGAATTTTGCGGTAATGATTTCGCAAGCTTCGCCAATCGTTTCGACTGGCATGCGGATACCTTTGGGCGTCGTATTGAATTCGTGAGCCGCGCTGTGGATACGACTTGCGGTCGTAGCGATGTCGTCCTCCTCAGGGATTTGAGCGATCCAGCCGACGATGTCTTTCTCCCTCAGTGAGCCGTCGGGGTCAGAGACTAGTAGGACGTTTTGCTTCTTAACTGCCGGTGGCCGTAGGGCCTTTTCTTCTTCCTCTGCTTTGAGCTCCAGTTCAATTTCCTGCATGATGCCAGCGATCTTGCGGATGTCGGGCTCGTTGCGTTGCAGAATGAATTTGAGGGTTTCGATGTCGATTTTAGGCATGGTGAAAAACTGTGAAGAGTGTGCAGGTTTAAAAGTTCGCTATCACGTGTGGGATTGTGCTGTCGGGCAATCGAAAAGTGCGCGAATTTATTTTTTGTGGATTAATTCGGCTTGATCCAGTGCGGTGCCGAAGGCGTCCATCGAGTCGATGAATGTGTAGTCGGGAGCAACCCCCCAGTCCCACGTTTTGCCGAGGATGTAGTACCTCATCGTCAGCGCTTGGTCGGTGCTGGGAATACTGACGCTGTCGGATACAGTGCTGATGACGGCGGCAGCGCTATCGCCGCTATGCTGGAGTTGGGCGATCACGACGAGACTTTCGCTGGTGCGGTAAACTTTGTCGATTTCGATGCTCCAACCGGCATCGGGTGTGTCGAGGCGGATGGCGATGTCTTGTTGCTTTTGAATGCCGGCAGGCTCCGCCTCTTGTGGCGTGTCGAGTGAGCCCGCGACGACGAGCGTGTGCTGCTGTGGCTTTAAATGTTGGCGGATGGTGCGGTTGACTTGCTCTGCGGTGACGGCTCGCAGGTGTTGCGGGTATTTATCGATATACTCTGGGTCGAATCCGCGTTGCACGAAGCTGTGTACTTGTCCAGCGACGCTTTCAGTGGTGGAGAGCCCAACCAAATAAGCACCAGAGAGAGTATCGATTGCCTTCTGCACTTCGGTGGGATTGATGCCTTGCTCATACCATTCGGTAAAGATGGCCTCGGTCGCAGCTAGGCCTTGATCGAGCAGGGCGGGCGAAAAGCTGGCGCTCAGGCTCCAGTTGCCGGGTGTGAGAATGTCGCCGCTGTGGCCGGAGCGGATGCTGTAGGTCAGGCCTTGTTGCTTGCGCACTGCTTGCATCAGCCGTGAGTTGAAGCTGCCGCCAAGTATGTAATTACCGAGCATGAATGGAATGTAGTCGTCGTCGGTGCGTTGGATACCAGTGTTTTGTGCGTAGCGCACTGCGACACTGGTTTTATCAGCGATGTAGATACGCTTCGATTGTTGATTGTTTTTCAGCTGCGCAGGTAGCTCGGTGGGGTAATCCACCCCTCCGCTCCAGCCTTCGAAGGCAAATTCGACCGCGGCGGTGAGTTGCTCGAAGTCAATATCGCCAGCGAAGACTAGTCGCATCGACTTCGGGCCGTAGTGATCGGCATGAAACTGCGCGATGTCTGCAATGGTGGTGGCCTTTAAATCTTCGATGAGCACATCGATTTTGTCGGAGTAATTCGGGTGGCCTTGCGGGTAAAGCAAGCGTGCGACTTGTGCGTTGGCTCTGTAGTCGGGATTGTCGATAGCTTGCAGCAGCCCAGCGCCTTGTCGGCTCTTTAACGTTTCGAGCACCTCGGGATCGAATGCTGGTTCGCGCAATTGTTCGGCGAGTAAGCCCATGACTGCACCAGCATCTTCGCGGAGGAATTGACCGGAAAAGCCAAGGCTGTGTGCGCTCGCTGAAAATCCGATACCAGCGCCGAGGGTGTCAAGACGCTCGGCGATGGCAAAGCGGTCGTTGCGCTTGGTGCCTTTGTCGAGCATCAACGCGGTCAGGCCCGCGAGTGTTGGGGCATCGACTGGGCTGAGTGTCTCGCCTGCGGCAAAGCTGCCGACGAAAGAGACGACGTCTTGGATTGGCATGTCGATGGCGATGATCTCGATGCCGGCAATGCTGGCGCGCTGCATGTGGCTGGAGAAATCGACGAGCGGTGCTTGGCTGGCACTGGCGTGAGCGTTTGTTTCGGGGGCGTTGTGGCTAGGGCCGAAGACGGCGGGATCGCGGAAGTAGTGCGGGCCATGCGAGCTATGGGTGAGTTGCGCGACGGTGCTCGACTGCTGTGGAACGAACCAGCCAGTGGTGCTATGATTGCGGACGAAATATTTGGCGGCGACGCGTTTGATCTCTTCGGCGGTTACATTTTGAATCGCTTTAGGGAGGTTGACGTAGTTGGTCCAGTCTCCCATGGCGATCGCTTCGTTGATTTGGTTGGCAATCGCATAGGGGCCATCGCGCCCGTAAACGGTGTTGGCTTGAATGACTGATTTGGCGCGCGCGAGTTCGTCTGCGGTGACGCCACCGCCGATTAGTTTTTTGATCTCATTGAGAATGATGGCTTCGGTCTCTTCGTGCGTGGCTTCGGCAGTCAAATAAGCGCCGAGTGTAAAGAGGCTGGGGTCGCGGAGTTGTGGCGCGTAAGTGAAGGTGGAACTGGCTTTGCCTTGGTCTTCCAGCGCGCGATAGAGGCGGCCAGTTTTGTCGGCACCGACGATTTGCTCAATCAGAGCGAGTGCAGCCCAGTCTTCGTGGGCACCAGCAGGTGCTTTAAATGCCGTCATCACGACGCCGACTTGGCCGCTGCGTTCGATAATCAGCCGACGGGGGCCAAGTTGCTTGGGCTCGATGGTTTCTACTTCAGGAATCGTATGTGGTGCTTTCGGCACCGCACCGTAAAATTGCTGCACAGCGTTGAGAGTAGCATCGGTGTCGAAGCCGCCGATCACCGTCAGCACAGCATTTTCGGGCCAGTAAAAGGCATTGTAAAAAGCCCGCAACTTTTCGGGAGAAGTGCTTTCGATGTCTGAACGCCAGCCGATGGTCGGGTGCGTGTAGGGGTGTGCGACGAAGGCAGCCGAATAGATTTCTTTAATCAAGGTGCTGACGGGGTTATTCTCACCGCGTTCGTATTCGTTGCGCACCACGGTCATTTCAGAGGCGAGGTCTTCTTCGCGGATGCGCAGATTACGCATGCGGTCGGCCTCTAGCTCGATGGTGTGTGCGACATATTCGCTCGGGAGTGTCGCGTAATAGTTGGTGCGGTCGAAATAGGTGGTGGCATTTGAGCGCGCGCCGATGCGTTCCATCTCACTGGAATAGTCCGAGCCGTCGCTGCTATTAAAGCGGTCGGTGCCTTTGAACATCATGTGTTCGAGGATGTGGGTCGCGCCAGTCGTGCCAGCCACTTCATTGCGTGCGCCGACTTTGTAGGTGACCATCACGGTAGCGACCGGCAGGCCTGGGTTAGGCATTAGCAGCACGCGTAGCCCATTGTCGCTGAGGCGGTATTCCTGTATGCCATCGAGCGTCTGGATGTGTTCAATCCCTTGGGGGAGCGCCGATAGGGCAGAACAGAGGGCAAATGTGTAAGTGGTGGCTAAGGTGTAGAAAAGCTTCATAATTCGTATAGATTGGAGTCCATCAGCCGCGAGTAAAAGTTCCTATCGAATTACTGCAAGCATCGCGCGGCCTGTTCTGCATTTTATTTCTGTGAGCGCGGTCGGCGTACAAAAAAGCGAATGCTGGGGTGGCATTCGCTTTTTGAAAAGACTGGTGTGCAGGCCTACTCGTCGCCTGCGTTGACCACTTCTTCTTCTAACTCTTCGAGGCGGTTGAGATCCTTCGAAGTCAATAGATCAATCAGCTTCTTGATCGCTGGAGTGAGCACACGGCCCTTGCGGTGGATCAATGCCAGTGGCCGCTTGTAGGTCTGATTTGTGAATTTCAGCACCTTGAGCAAGCCTTGCGCCTCTTCGCGAATGACCGTCGTTTGCGGCAGGATTGCGATGCCAGCGTTGATCTCGACGGCGCGCTTCACGGTTTCGACGTTGTCGAACTCCATGACGGGTTCGGCTTCGATGTTGGCTTCCTTAAAAATAATGTCGGTCGCCTTACGAGTTGGAATGTCTGGTTCGAAACCAATAAATTTCTGACCGGCCACATCTTGAATATCGACGCTGTTGCGCTGCGCGAATGGATGTTCAGGACTGACGACCAACACGAGAATGTCGTCGTGGAAGGGTAGCACCTCCAGTTGCTTGTGCTTCTGCGGATAGGCGATCAGGCCCAAGTCGATGGAATTGGTCAGGATGTCTTCGTAAACCATGTTGGCGCGGCGATACTCCACGCGGATATTCACCTCTGGAAATTTGGCTAAAAAGACTTTCACGTAAGGCGGCAACTCGTGCAGGCCAATACTATATACAGTGGAGATGTGGATCGTGCCGCTGATGACTTTCTTCATCTCTTGCAACTCACTGTTGAGCTTATCGTACAGATAGAGGATCTCTTTGGCAGATTCGTAGAGCTTTTGACCTTCGCGTGTGAGGCGGAATTGCTTCTGGCTGCGATCAACGATCAGGATACTGAAATGCTTTTCCATTGCCCGTAGTTGTTGGCTTACGGCAGATTGTGTGATTCCGTTTAGCTTTGCAGCGCGTGAGAAACTTTCGCTCTCTACAAGATCGGAAAAAATCTTAAAGTTTTCAATATGCATGTAATTGACTATAAACTCATCTAATGGCACTGCAATATTATAAACAGTTTTTCTTATTTAAAAATATCAAGATTAATACCTCTACTAATAGATTATGATTTCCTTTGAAGCCTTTGAAAATAATTTAAATGAGGTGAAAACTCGTATTCACACCGCTTGTGTCGGTGTGGGTCGCGCGGTTGACAGCGTTCAACTGCTACCCGTCACCAAAAACCATCCGTTGGATGCGGTGCAGTATGCAGTGCGTGCTGGCTTGACCGCAGTGGGGGAGAACCGTGTGCAAGAAGCGAGCGAGAAACATGCACAATATTCGGGCGCGGTGCGTTGGGAGTTGATCGGTCATTTACAGTCAAATAAGGCCAAAGACGCGGTGGCGATGTTTGATCGAGTGCAATCGGTGGATTCGCTGAAGCTGTTAAATCGCCTCAATCGCTGTGCCGAGCAGACCGGAAAAACGCTCTCCATTCTGCTGCAATGTAATACCGGTGCCGATCCCAATAAACACGGTTTCAGTGTCGACGAGATGGAGGCGGCGCTGGAGGCAGCCGTTGCGGCCGAGTCTTTACAAGTCGACGGCTTGATGACGATTGCACCGCTGGACGATGATCTCGATGTGGCGAAGGCAGCGTTCGAGGGCTTGCGTGATCTGCGCGATCGACTGTCGGCTGCGTATCAGTTGCCGTTGACCGAGCTTTCGATGGGCATGACTGGTGACCTGGAAGTGGCGATCGCAGCGGGTTCGACGCAGATTCGTGTCGGCACTGCGCTGTATGGTGTAAGAGGGCTGAGAGCTGAGACTTGAGATTTGAGGGTGAGACTTGAGAGCTGAGACTTGAGAGCTGAGGGCTGAGACTTGAGAGCTGAGGGCTGAGACTTGAGAGCTGAGAGTGAGAAGTGCTCGGTGAGAAGGGTTGATTTTGAGCAATGCGCCCGAGTTCTCCTGGCGTAAAGCCAGTCGCTACGGCAGAAGATGAGAGTAGCGAGCGGGT
>JAFMHF010000033.1 GCA_017854655.1 Puniceicoccaceae bacterium
GTCCGCTCAATCCTGAAGCCTTCGCCAAGGATCTTGCCCACCAAGTCAACCGACTGATGGAAAATCCAGAACGGCGCGAGGCATTCGGCAGGGCTGGCCGCCAACGCGCGATCGAGCACTTTAGCTGGAGCTCCATCGCCCAGCAAACTCAGGCGCTCTACCAAGACCTGATTCAACAGAAATAGCCTCCGTGCAAGTCGAACCTTTCCACCTTCTTGCCTTCCCACTTTCTCTCCTTTCCACTTTCTCTCCTTATAATGAGTTCGCTTAAAAAGTTCAACGGCCGCAATCGCGTCATTATCGATACCCTAAGCCCTGCACTCGAAGCAGAGAAATATCCACTCAAACGCGTCATCGGCGACGCTCAAGAGTTCCGCGTTCACGCTTTTACCGACAGTCACGACATCATTACCGTCGATTTCTGCCACCGCCGTAAAGGCGCGAAAGAATGGATCAAAAATTCGATGCACGAAGCCGGCAACGACGAGTGGACTTACAATTTTCAACCATGGGAAATCGGGCTGTATGAATATTGCGTGACATCTGCCGTCGATCACTTTGGCTCATGGCGACACGGCTTCGCCCGCAAGCTCGAGGACGGCCAATCAGCCGACGTCGAGTTAGCTATCGGCGGCGACATCGTGCTCGAGGCGGCCAAGCGCGCGAAGGGCGAGGATAAAGTCCGTCTTAAAGAATTTGGTAACACACTCAAGGATTCCGATCGCATCGACCGTGAACGCATCGACGCCGCGCACAGCGAAGAATTACGTGGACTCGTCTCCCGTTGCTTCGACGCTAAACTGGCCACACAGTCGCCGATCCACCTACTCATGGTCGAGCGCAAGCTAGCTGCTTTTAGCACGTGGTATGAATACTTTCCGCGCTCGTGCGGACCAGATGCCGAAACCCACGGCACCTTTGAAGACGCGAAAAGCCGCCTGCTCGAAATCGATCGCATGGGCTTTAACATCGTCTACTTCCCGCCAATCCACCCGATCGGCCAAGCCTTCCGCAAGGGCAAGAACAACACGCTGACTCCATCAGACAGCGACGTTGGCAGCCCCTGGGCAATCGGCGCACAATCCGGCGGGCACAAAGACATCTTGGCCGAACTCGGCAGTCTAGATGATTTCAAATCATTCATCGCCGCCGCCGCGGACTACGAAATCGAGGTCGCAATGGACATCGCCTTCCAATGCTCCCCCGAGCACCCGTGGGTCAAAGAGCACCCGCAATGGTTTAAATGGCGCCCCGACGGCACCTGCCAATACGCGGAGAACCCACCCAAGAAATATCAAGACATCGTGCCGATCAATTTCGAGAGCGACGATTGGGAAAACCTTTGGAAGGAACTGAAGTCCGTATTTGATTACTGGATTGAGGCAGGCGTTAAAGTCTTCCGCGTCGACAACCCGCACACCAAATCCTTCTCATTTTGGAACTGGTGTATCCTAGAGATCAAAACCGCGCACCCTGAAGTCATTTTTCTCGCGGAAGCCTTCACTCGCCCGAAGCGCAAATACAATTTAGCCAAGGCGGGCTTCACTCACGGCTACACCTATTTCACCTGGCGCAACACGCCCTCTGAGATGCGTGAATACCTCACCGAGCTCACTCAGTCCGAGACCAAGGATTACTTCTGGCCCAACTTCTGGCCCAATACACCCGACATCCTGCACGACGACCTACAGGTCAATAGCCGCGCCGCTTATTTAGGCCGCTACGTGCTAGCAGCGACGCTTTCATCCAATATCGGCATCTATGGCCCCGCTTATGAGTTGATGGACTTTGAGCCTTATCCCGGCAAAGAGGAATACAACCACAGCGAGAAATACGAGCTCAAGCAGTGGGACTGGGATCAGCAAGGCAATCTCAAGGGAGAAATCGCCCGCATCAATGCGATCCGCAATAACCACCCCGCGCTACAGCGCACCTTCAATCTGCTCTTTGCCGACTCCGACAACTCACACTTCCTCTGCTATCTCAAGCAGAGCTGCGATGGCTCGGATCAAATTCTGGTCGTCGTCAATATGGACTGGGAAAACACGCAAAGCGGCTTTATTAATTTACCGCTCGACCGACTGGGTATCGGCGAATACGACGGCTTTACCGTTCGCGACCTCTATGATCCCTATGAAGCCGAATACACCTGGCAAGGTTCGCGCAATTTCATCAAGATCAACCCACACGTACGCCCCGCGCATATCTTTAAGATCCGTAAGCTCTAGGCAAACCCGCACCACCGGATCAAACATTTACCAAGCCTCGGCGTTCACACGCCGAGGCTTTTCTGTGAGCAGGGATCGCCAGACTCAATCTGGCACCTTACCTATTAGCATAGGTGCTCCCGCAACAAAGAGCCTATTCGGAGATTGGCGATCCAAGCAGACACATCGACGAACAATTTTATAGTAGCTCTACCCCACCGTATCAGTTTAGCGTCCGTCGCAATGAATATACCGATCCTTTACGTAAAATCTGGCTGCCCATGGTGCACAGAAGCCCTCAGCTTCTTCAGCGCAAATAACATTCGCCTCGAAACCCGCGAAGTGCGCAGCAACAAAGCCTTCATGGAGCAAATGGTGAAGCACAGCAGCCAAACCAAAACCCCCACCTTTGTGCACGGCAAATTCGTCGTCGCCGATTTCGACATCGGCGAGTTCAAAGCCGCGCTTAATCAAGCGCCCGCGGTCAAGGCGCAGCTCGGGCTGTAGGAGCCGAGCCCCTGGGATCGCCAGACTCCTGTCTGGCACTTTTCTGCACGCACGCGAACAGCCAATGCGGAGAGTAGCGCTCCCAACATAAAAAAACGCCGTCCCTTTCGAGACGACGCTTTTTCCAAACAACAAACTAATAAAAAATCTAACAAAGATTATATAGAGATAGACGGACCAGCAGCCTAAACGTTCAAAATACTTTCAATTTTTTTGAATTAAATTTAAGGCACACATCACCAAAACTCACAAGTCGCTACAGTTCAGTATACTTGACACTTCGACCACGGGCTTTCTCGACCGGATATTTCTCTGCATTACGCAGCATTTTCGCCTCAATAATCGCCGCAATGTCAATTCCTGTGACATTCGCGAACTCGATCGCGAAGATAAACACGTCCGCCAACTCCTCCTCTACCTTCGCACGCAGCTTGGTCACTTCGACATCGGTATGTGATTGCTCAGGACTCTGCCAGAGGAAGTGCTCCATCAACTCGGCGGCCTCCGCCGAAATCGCCATCGACAGGTTCTTCGGGCTGTGAAACTGCTCCCAATCTCGCTCCTTGGCGAAAGCTAGCACACGGTCTTTGATTTCCTGTAGGCGAGTATCAGCGTCATTCATAGGTAGAATGAGTAGGCACTGCAGCGCAGCCGATCAATGGTGAAATTGAGGAATAAGCCCGGGATCGCCAGACTCCCGTCTGGCACTTTCCAGCACCCTAGCGAAGAGCCAATACGAAGATTGGCGCTCCCAGCACATAAAAAAGGCGCCGACTCTTTCGAGACGACGCCTTTTACAAACAACAAACACATGAAAAATCTAACTACGATTATAGTTTAATAGACGGGCCAGCCGCCAAAGCGTTCAAAATACTTTGAGTTTTTTCTACAAAATTTCGAACCACGCCAAAATAGTCCCACAAGTCGTTGCTAATCGGCGATTTTATAATGCTTCAATCAAAGCATGAAATTTCCAGTTTGTAGTTCTGCATTCTTCAACAGGTTCATTAGATGCGTCAATTTCAGCCGTCGAATAGTGCCACCCGTCCGTTTTAACATTCGCAGCCTGGCCGCGGCTCTTGGCGAACGCATCGATGGATTCCTCAACACCCCGTTTACAATGCGTCGGGCCCTGTTATCTTTATAGCAAGAACCGCCCAACATGATTGCCCTGACAGATTGGATACAACGCAACGAGCAACTGCTACAGCTGCTCGGCAGCCTATCACTACTACTGATGGCACTTACCCTCGTCGCACTCGCACTCGTGGTGGTCACACTGCCTGAAAACTACTTCACTCGCGATCATCGAGCTCCGGCCAGCCTCACGCACCCGCATCCATTGCCATGGCGAGGGCTTGCACTGCTCAAAAATCTACTCGGCATCCTCTTCATCCTGGTCGGCATCACTCTGCTGGTCCTACCTGGGCAAGGCGCACTCACGATCCTGATCGGCCTGACAATGACAAATTTCCCCGGTAAATATCGCCTTGAACGGCGCATGATGCACCAACCCGCGATCAACAAGATGCTCAATCAAATCCGCAAACTGGCCGGCAAACCGCCGCTGGAAGTGCCAAAAAACATCGCGGGATAAACCCGCTCGCTACGGATATCTGTAGCGACTGGGTTCACCCCAGGAGAGGCGACATCTAAAGCCATACCGGCAGGCAGAAGCAACTACCCTAGCACGACCACTGCGATCGAGAAATAGATCAGCAAACCGAGCACATCCATCACTGAGGTAATCAGCGGACTACTCGCGGCCGCCGGATCGACGTTTAAGCGACTCAGCACAAACGGCAGCAAGGCACCGAAGCTATTCGCCACGAACACAATCGCAATCATACTCAGTCCGACGATCCATGCGATGTGACTATCTCCGCCATACAGCTGGCTAACGACACCGGCGATCACCGCCATTGCAACGCCAAGCAGCGCACCGACCAAGAGCTCTTTGCCAACCGCCATCACCCAATCACTTAACTCGAGGTCACCGGTGGCAATTGCTCGCACCATTAATGTGGCAGATTGTGCGCCGCAGTTACCCCCACTAGCGATCACCAGCGGCATGAACAGCGCCAGAGTAATGAACTCCATCACATACGCTTCGTAGCTAGAGATTACACTTGCGGAGATTAAATTAACAAAAATCAGCACCAGCAACCAGCCGATACGCTTACGAAAGAGCTGCGCTGGCGAAGCCACACTGTAGCGCGTCTCCAAGGGCGCAACCGCCGCACCCTTCTGAATATCTTCCGTGGCTTCTTCTTCGGCCACGTCCAAGATATCATCTACCGTCACGATCCCGAGCAACACACCCTCCGAATCGACCACTGGCAAGGCATTGACGTCGTAACGCTGAATCATCTCCACCGCCACTTCGCGGTCGTCATACGCTGAGATACTCACGCAATTATAGTTCAACATCTCCTGAATCAGCGCAGCCGGCTCCGTCATGATCAGTCGCCGCATACGCACGATATCCACCAACTTCCCGCTAGCATCCGTCACGTAGAGGATGTTGAAAATCTCAGAATCGCGGCCAAATTTACGGATATGTGCCAGCGCCTGTTCACAAGGCCACTCAGCACGAATACTGAGATAATCTGGCGTCATCAAACGGCCGACACTCTCTTCTGGATAACCCAATAATTGGCGAGACTCCGCCAAATCCTCGGGGCTCAACAGGTCCATCAGGCGCCGAGTCACCGTCGCTGGCAGCTCTTCAAGCATCGCCGTTCTGTCATCGGGACTCAGGTCGGCCAACAGCGCACGCGTATCCGCATCGGTCAACGCGGCCAAGACCTCATCCTGATCCTCAGGCTCAAAATAGGCAAATACATCAGCAGCACGCTCACGCGGCAATGCACGAAAGACCAGCACTTGATGGGGTTTGTCCAGTCGCAGTATCAAATCCCCGACTTCTGGAATCGCCCAGGATGTCAAAGACTTCGAAAGCGCCTTCAATTGACCCTTTTCAACCAGTGCCTCGACCTCCGAGTCTGTAACTGTGTTTTCTTCTCGCATCCAACCTTAGGTAATAGAACTCCCACCTGCAGAGTAAAGCAGCGAAAATCTCAACTATCTATTTTTTCACCGCCCGCTCGCAGCCATACTGCTTCAATAAATCATCCACCAAGCTCGGCAAATGCGCTAAATTGGCTCCCGCACCCGCAGACGCTACCGCACAAGACACGTAGCCGATATTATCGTTGGTCGGTAAATTCAAGCCGCGCTCCTCCAGCCATTGATTCAACACGAGCAACGCCTCCATCCAGTCGCGTAGCGAGAAATCACTCTCATCGACCTGTTCCAGCAAGGCGGGCAGCAAGTCATCTGCACCTTTGAAATGTGCATCTAAATAGGCGAGCACACTGGGTGAATCTGCAAACTGCTCCCAACACTTGCTTGTCTCAAATTCTGACATTTAGCGAGTTGTGTCAGGTAACGACGCCGGACACAAATTGATTGCGCTGATTTTCATCGATTAAATCCGCCCACCGCGCGATTTCTGGCGCTTGAGTCTTGCTCATCGCGAATTCAGCCCTTGGCTGTAAGACCTTATGCGCACTATCCGCACAGCTGCCAGAGCCCTCATTGTCCTAGAAGGCAAACTACTCGCCATTAAAATGCGCGATCAGTCTGGCGTGTTCTACATCCTACCTGGGGGCGGCCAGAACCACGGCGAGACCTTGCGCGAATGCCTCCGACGCGAATGCCTTGAAGAGATTGGCACCGCTGTCGAGGTCGGCGAATTCCTCTACCTGCGTGAATACATCGGTAAGAACCATGAGTTCCGCCACGCTCATCGCAATTTCCATCAAGTCGAAAGCGTGTTTCGCTGTTCACTGCCGAATCCCGACGGCATCGGCCCTGGCACCGAGCACGACAAGAAGCAAATCGGCGTCGAGTGGATCCCACTGGAAGAACTAGACGACCGCCGCTTCCTGCCAGAGGTGATCAAACCCTTTTTTACCAACGATGGCTTCGAACCGAACTCGAATTATTTAGGCGATGTGAATTGAGTGCGAGCCATTCAATTGATGTGAGCAACTGCAACAGCATGCAAGTGAGGAGGTAACTTCCGCTTGCCGACTTTTAACACCTTCCCACTTTTCAACCTTCCCACGTTTCAACCTTCCCAACCTTCCCACTTTTTCAACCTTTCCACCTTGCCACTCCAAATTGAGCGTCTACCGCCGAATCTTCAGTAAAAAGAATCAGAGCATGATGCACCCCGATGACCGACGACGTGTCGATTGGGTGAGCCCGCTCTGCATGCTGCTGCTGTGTGCCATCAGCATTCTGTTTATCTATTCGGCGCAATATACCCACGGCGGCGACGACTGGAAAAAACAGCTCTTTTGGGTTACGCTCGGCCTAGGCACTTATGGCGTGGTGTCGCTGATTAACTATAAGATTTTCCTTGGTTACGCGCATTTGATCTACGGGGCAGGCATTTGCGGCCTGCTGTTGGCCACCAAGCTGAGTCCCATTAGCGTCGAAATGATGGGTGCGCGGCGCTGGATAGACATCGGCATTACCATCATTCAGCCGACCGAAGGGGCCAAGATCGGCACCTTGATCATGGCTGCCAGTATTTTAGCGCGTTCAGAGCTAGGATCGGTGCGAGACTCGCTACTAGTGCTGGCAAAAGTGGCTGTGGTATTTTTAGTCCCAATGTTATTGATTTTTCTGCAGCCTGACCTAGGATCCTCGCTTGTCTTCCCTCCAATGATTTTCGCCCTGCTATATGTCTCCCGTTTGTCGGAGAAGTTTTTTGTGAGCGCTTTTGCTCTATTTGCCGTCGCCGTCAGCGTCCTCGGCTTGGACATTTACGCCTACAGCCAGCACCTAGAGCAGGTTCGCGCAATCGAACGCACTGCAGCCACACCCCCTTCTCAAGAGTATCATTCACTCTTACCAATTCACAATTATCAACGAAACCGGATCTTAACCTTCGTCGCTCCCGACGTAGTCGATCCGGAAGGCACCGGCGCAAGCTGGAACGCCAAACAAGCAAAAATATCCGCCGCCACAGGTGGAGTCGCCGGAAAAGGCCTGTTCAAAGGAACTCAGGCACAACTCGGCTACCTCCCTCAAGCGGTGGCTCACAACGACTTTATTTTCTCCGTTATTGCGGAGGAAACAGGCTTTCTTGGAAGCGCGTTCGTCGTCGGACTCTTTTGTCTGATGGTCGCCAACGGCATACGTATTGCCGGACTCGCAAGAGATCGATTTGGAATGCAACTGGCCATCGGCGTCAGTGTGCTGTTCCTCGTCCACTTCTTCATCAACATTGGCATGACTATCGGCATTACTCCGATTACAGGACTCCCGCTTCCGTTTTTAAGTTACGGAGGTTCCTTTGTTCTGAGCTGTTTTATTCTGCAAGGATTAGTGCAAAGTGTATATCGTTACAGAAAGGATCATACATGATCCCGACAACGATCCACACACCCACATCAACCTGCAGCAGCTACCAGAGCACGGGATCCCCAATTAAACCAGGGACACCCAAAACCAATGCCAGATTCAACTACTGAAAATTCCGATTCACAATACACTGAAGAACTCACTTCTGCTCCAAAAGAAAAGAAGACAGAGCGAATTGATCACAAAGAACTCAAAGACGACGCCGCAAAACGAGCAAAGAAACAGCCCTTGGTGACTCGCATCATCAAAGCGATTAAGAATGAAAAAAAGTCTTACTCCGAGCTGATCATTAACTCCGAGCCGCTCGAAAAACGCGTCGCCCTGCTTAAGGACGGCGTGCTTGAGAAATTTGAAGTCGAACGCACTGGGGAAGCCCGCGAAGTGGGCGCCATCTTCAAAGGTCGTATCCAAAATCTCGAAGCGGGCCTCAAAGCTGCGTTCGTCGACATCGGCGAGCCAAAAAATGCCTTCCTGCACTACTGGGACATCCTTCCAGCTGCCAATGACAGCGGCATCGAGATCGTGCGCGACAACAAAACCGCCAAGCAGCGCAAACGCGAGAGCGAGAAGGTTTCGGTTAAAGATATTCCGAAGCTCTACCCCATCGGCAGCGAGATTATCGTGCAAATCACCAAGGGCCAAATCGGCACCAAGGGGCCACGCACCACTACAAATATCGCCCTGCCTGGCCGTTTCTTAGTACTCATGCCACACGCCGGCACACTCGGCATCTCTCGTAAGATCGACGACCGTAAAGAGCGCAGTCGCCTCAAGGGCATCCTCCGCGACCTCACCCTACCCGAAGGGATGGGCCTAATCATCCGCACTGCGGGCGAAGGCAAAAAAGCACGCTTCTTTATCCGTGACTTACACATCCTGCTCAAACGCTGGGAAGTCATCAACCAACGCATGGACGCGACCAACAAACCAGGCTGCCTTTACGTCGAGCCAGATATCGTCGGCCGTACTGTACGCGACTTCCTCACCGAAGATATCGACCGTGTCATGGTTGATAAGAAGCAGGATTATGAGGATATTATTGCCGAAGTGACGACTATTTCGCCTCGTTCGAAGTCCAAAATCCATATTTTCGAGGAAGACATCCCCGTCTTCGAACGCTTTAATATTGAGCGTCAAATTGAACAGACCTACATGCGCTGTGTGCCACTCCCAGGTGGTGGCGAGATTGTGATTGAAGAAACTGAAGCGTTGATCTCGGTCGACGTGAACACAGGATCACACAAGAACAAGACCAAGAAGGACGGCAAAGACTTCATTACACAGGTGAACCTCGAAGCGGCCACCGAGATCGCACGCCAACTACGTCTGCGTAACATCGGCGGGCTCATCATTCTCGACTTCATCGACATGAAGGCGAAGAAAGATCGCAACGCCGTGTTCAACCGTATGCGCCGTGAAATGGAGCACGACAAGGCGAAGAATCACATCCTCGCGATTTCAACCCTCGGCATCATGCAAATGACTCGCCAGCGCCATTCCGAGAGCCACTCCAGCGGCATCTACACCGACTGCCCGTATTGCCACGGTCGCGGCTCGGTCAAATCGTCCCGTACCATGAGTGTGGAGATTCAGCGGCGCATCATTAGCATCATCCGCCACATCCGTGCACGCGACGGCCATGACAAGGAAATCAATCTTCGTGTACTGCTCAACCCGTCCAACCTGGAACGCCTGCGCAACGAAGACGAAGATCTATTACTCGGCATCGAGGAATCTTATGGCGCACGTCTATCATTCCGCGCCGATCCGATTTATCACGTCGAAAACTTCAAAATCCTCGACGTTGAAACTGGGCAGGAACAGCGCTAGCCTTTCCAATGCCGAACGTCGACTAATGAGAACACTCAAAATCTGACGTTCGGCACAGGATTTGCATTTACGCAGTCAATGAAGATTCTCGCTGCATTCGATAAGTTCAAAGACTCCATGACGGCAGTCGCGGCATGCGCAGCGGCTACTGCTGGTGCACGCCAAGCGCTGGGTAGTGCTGCGCACATCACTCAAGCACCACTGACCGATGGCGGCGAAGGCTTTTGTAGTATTTTAACAAATGCCGCCAATGGCTGCATAGAGACACACACCGTCTGCGGCCCACTTGGAGCCGATCTCGAAGCGCCCTTAGGCTGGGTCAACAGCACAGCATTGCCCACTGCGGTGCGTGAGCGACTCGACCTTCCTCTAGGCAAGGTCGCGATCATCGAAATGGCCGCTGCTGCAGGCCTCGAACAAGTGCCTGCCGATCGCCGCCACCCAAAACGGTGCACCACTTACGGAGTGGGTGAACTGATTCGTATCGCCGTCGCAGAAGGTGCGGGTGCGATTCTACTCGGTATCGGTGGCAGTGCCACCAGCGACCTCGGCCTCGGCCTATTGCAAGCACTAGGCTTACAGTTTATCGGCCCAAACGGTCACATCATCGAACGTATCTTCCCTGCCAACTGGTCGCAGGTCACCCGCATCTCAGGCAGCCTCGGAATCGTCACACCGCCAATTTTCATCGCGTGCGATGTCGACAATCCACTGCTCGGTCCACGCGGAGCCGCCGCAGTCTATGGCCCCCAGAAAGGCTTACTGGCAGACGAACTGGATAGCTTCGAGGCCGAGTCCGCACGGATCGCTTCGATGCTCTGCGCATACTTCAAACAATCTGAAGCACTCCGCGAATCGCCGGGTAGCGGCGCGGCGGGAGGCATAGGCTTTGGCCTGAATGTGGCCTGCGGCAGCCAATACATTGCGGGGTTCGAACTCGTCAGCAGCTGGCTCGACCTAGAAAGCAAGATTGCTGCTGCCGATCTAATCCTCACCGGAGAGGGCAAGATCGACCTCAGCTCACTTAACGGCAAAGGTCCCTACGCGCTCGCAATCGCGGCCAACCTCGCGCACAAACCAATTATACTCTTAGCGGGTTGCATCGAAGCGTCAGCAGCCGAGCAACTGCATCGAGAGTTCCCCCATTGCAGCACCGCTGCCATTACTCCAGCAGGCTGCCCACTCCCACAGGCACTCGCAGAAGGCCTAGACAATTTGCAAAATAAAACCGCGCAAGTCCTGCAGCAACAGACTCAACAATGACCATTGAAGAGAATGAATTAAGAGAGACGAGAACGCGCCGCATCCGCAGGGTCAAGCGATGGCTAAGGCTTTTGCCTCGGCGCACCAACATTCATCGCTACCCGATCCTCTGGCGCTTTTCCGCAGGTGCCCGCAAACGCACCTATCTCTGGAGCTTTCGGGTCGAGAACGTAGTTCCCGCAATCTACGCAGGCTTCATCCTCGCACTCATGCCACTCTACGGCATTCAGATCCCGATCGCACTTTGCTTTGCCGTGTTTCTGCGGGCAAATCTGCCGATTCTTGTCGGGTTACAAATGCTCTCTAACCCATTAACGATATTGCCGTTCTGGTATGCCTCCTATCAAGTCGGCAGCAACGTGCTCCGCGTCGTCAGCATTGAAACACCGCCACTCGGCCAAAACGATGTTAAAGCCATTGTTGATAATTTCACAAATGGTGAATGGAGCAGCAATATTGAACCCCTACTAGCCACCTTCAGCATTATGTGCCTCGGTGGCATCGTCATCGGTCTCTTTTTCGGCCTAATCTCTAGCTTTGCCTATCGCTTCACAGCCAAAAGAACCGCCGCAAGCTACGCACTTTTAATTCAAAAAATTCATGACCGTAAAGCGCGTAAATCAGATCCTCCTTCCGACCCCGACTCCCATGCTTAAATTCCTTCGTCTCCTCTCGATCACTCTCCTAGCAAGCTGCGCCCTCATCGCTCAAGCAGACCGTATCAGCCTCGGCATCGACACACTGCAACAATCTGGGTTTCGCGCCATCGCAGGCAAGCGAGTCGGGCTGCTTACCCATCCAGCTGGAGTCAACCGCGATGGAGTTAGCAGCATCGACGTGCTGCGCCGCGCGCAAAATGTGAAACTCGTTGCACTATTTGGTCCAGAGCACGGCATCTATGGCAACGAAAAGGCAAACGTGCCAGTCGACAACAAGATCGACCCACGCACCCAGCTTCCCGTCTATTCGCTGTATGGCAAATACCGCAAACCATCCGCTGAGATGCTGCGCGGGCTCGATGCGCTTATTATCGATCTCCAGGACGTCGGTGTGCGCTCTTACACTTACGTCAGTTGCATGCGCTATGCAATGGAAGCCTGCTTTGAAAATGGCGTCGAAGTCGTCGTGCTCGATCGCCCGAACCCACTCGGCGGCCTGAAAGTTGACGGCCCTCCACTCGACCGAAAATGGCGCAGTTACGTCGGAGCCTTCCACGTGCCCTACGTCCATGGCTTCACCATCGGTGAGCTCGCGCAAATCGCGAAGTATACCTCTGGCAGCATGGACGTGAGTAACAAAGTGCGCCAACAAGGGAAACTCACCGTAATCAAGATGCGTGGCTGGCGACGCGACATGCTGTGGCCACAGACTGGGCTCAAATGGGTGCCGACTTCGCCTTACATTCCTGACCTCTCAGCCGTCCTCGGCTATGCAATGACAGGACTCGGGGCGCAAGTCGGAGGCTTCTCGCATGGCATCGGTACACCCTATCCATTTCGCTTACTTCGCTACAAAGGGAAATCCGCACTTCAAGTACAACAAGCACTCAGCGCGCTGCGTATCCCTGGCCTAAGCTTTCGCATCCTCCGCACCAAAACCAAATCTGGCGCAAGCGTCGAAGGCGTCTATGTGAGTGTCAGTGATTGGGCCAAAGTGCACCCTACCGAAATTAGTTTTTATATGATGCAACTCACCGCCGCATGGACGTCAGGCAATCCCTTCGCCAACGCAAAGAACCCCGCTTTATTTAATAAGCACGTCGGCAGCACGGCGTGGTGGGACGAAATTAGCCAACGTGGTGCGCAGGCCAGAACCAAAGACTTCGTACGTAAATGGACCGCGCAGGCACAAGCCTTCCAACGCAGCCACATGCAATTTCGCCTCTACTAGCTTGTTCAGGATTCTCAGGATCTCGCGTCAACTGAGTCATCGCAACTGGCACCCTTTAGTAAGGAGAGGAAATAGCCGATAATTAGAAGTACTAGGAATGCCGCACACGATGCGGAAAAGACTGGCGAATGAACTACCTCATTCTTGTGGATAAAACAAAATCCGATCATGCACTAAAAAAGCAAAATCGAGTTTTCCATCGCCGGTCAAATCCGCAATCACCACTTCGCGCGGTTCCACATTGCTTCCCGTGCGCCCTTGGTAATGTAAGTTCTGCTCAAACACTTCCCAGAACATCTGGCTCTGCCAATCGAGTTCTTCCTTTACGAGAATCTCCAGTACATGGCTCTGGCCATCCACCGCGAGTAAATCGAAGCGACCATCTTGATTAAAGTCAGCTCCCTCCACATAACTATAATGCACGTCTTCAAGATTTGTCTCGAAGCTTTCCTCAACTAATCGCGTCCACACATCTGCCTGTGCAGGCAAACGCCAGAAGCGATCTTCTCCTGCAAAAATAAACTCCGTCGCACCTTTAGTCTCTTCTAATTGATGCCACTCACTTAAATTGATCTTCCCCGCATCAACCGTTGTGCGATAACGAAAGACACCATCCTGATCACGCTCAAGCAATTGAAATTCCCCAGCAGCCGACACATAGAAAAATAACTGCTGCACCTCGCCGTCTGCATACAATGGGATCACAGCCGACACCACATCGTCACCGCGCAGTGCATTGAATTGATCCACCATTTCGAGCATATCATCCTTCACTCGCAGCGCACGTGCATAGCCAGATCGACCGACAACCAGCTCATTGCTCCCATTACCATCGACATCAAACACACTGACCTGCGCAGGCTGTATGTCTTTCAGCAAACTCTCACGAATCGTCGATGCCTGTGCCACTTCCTTGAGCACTACGCCATCCACCTCTTCTGAAAATAATAATACAGGTGCCTCACGCGGCACAAAGATCATCAACCCACTGCGGTTGCCTTCAAACACCGCCACTTCACGAATCTCGAACGGCTTGCGTTTCACCCCAGTCAGCACAGTGCGAGAAAGTACGACCCAGCTTGAATCCGTATTTTTCCGATTCTCAGGTCGAGCCAACGTTAATGCCATCTCGCCCTTCGATTCACTGACCAATGCCAACTCATCATAGCCATCACCATCCAGATCCACCGCTTCACAGACCAATGGTTCTCCATCTCCAATCAAAAGTTGCCGCGGAAACGAGAGTCGACCACCCCGATCCATCTGGCTCAGTCCAATCGTCTTCTCACCTGCGCTCACAACCACTACAGCAGCTCGATCTTCTTTAAAAAAGAGCCCGCTGGCGATCGAGGATATTTCCGAAAACGACGGAAACGTTTGAGGCGAATCAAAATGTCCCGACTTTTTCAAGAACAACACCAACTCCGCACCGGCAGGATTTGCGACCAACAAGTCCTCTTGCCCGTCGCCATTCAAATCACCGAGTGCATAGCTCGCAGCCATACGACCCTTTTTGAAGATCGGATAAATCTCCGGTTGCGCGGCGGAAAACCCGCTGACCTCCTGAGCCGCCTGCGCCTGTGTCAGGCGGAAGAACTCCACCCCACCACTGCGCGAATCAACCGAGCAAAAAGATAACCCCGCACCTTCGGCTTGCGGCATCGCTCGCACTCTACGCACGGGCCGCTCAAAAACAAATCGTCGCTCAGGTCCAAATCCACCATCACTCAGCTGCTCTCGTAGTGCCAGTGACTGATCTCCATTCGCTGAAATATAGAGCACATCCTTGCACCCATCACCCGTCACATCTTCCAGTAATAAATTAAATGGATTCTCTCCCGTCACATAATACACCGCCGCCTCACCGAGATGGCCATGTGAATCCTGCCGAAAAACTCGGAGCGCATCGGCAGACACGACGACCAACTCCGCACTCCCATCGCCATCCACATCTGTAATCCGAACGGTGCCCGTCCATCCCAGCGCCTCGAAATCGTCAAACACATGCGTATCCGTCCATTGCCCCGCTGCATTTTGATAGCGTACAGTCAATGGCACCTCACGGGCAGTATAGGCCAGATCATCTCGCCCATCGCCATTCAAATCCCCCACCGACAAGTCAAATACTGGGAAGCCAATCGTAATTGATTCACTCTCGAAACGAGCATCCTCAAGCGGCGCCTCCCAACGATTACGATTCAAACGTGTCTTCCCGCTCGTGTTCGGCGCATCTTCTGCCAACTGATACAATATCTCGATCTGGGCGGTATCATTGTTGATCACGATTAAATCACTCAACTCATCCTGGTTCACATCACTGACATTCAGCGCACGCGTGCTCCAATCGAGCTTCAGCACCTCTGGCCCTGAGAACGAAAACGGCGCTACTTCTGCACATGCCAGCGCACAAGTCATCAACCCACCAGCTACATAAAAAGCGCAGCGCATCACATCTCGGAAACATCCCCATCGATTCAAATCAGCACTCATTTTTTGTCCTCACTTTTGATAATTAATGTGCGGCCAAAAAAACCATCCGCCGCTTCATTCAACTCAGAGATCATGCGGTAGGCAGTATCCAGGCCAGACGGAATTTTCGCGTTACTCATATCCTCCATCAAACCACTCAACTCAGCCACTTGTAGCAGCGACTCAAACAATGGCTCAACCATCAGTTCCGCATTTACAAAAGATCGCGTCACCGCATTCGGGCGTTCAATACGCTCAAATAATTCCTCGGTCTCAGCACTCTGCCACAACCCCTCATCCCCCTCACTCATCCGGGTCAGCACTTTATGCAGTAAGCCCAACTCGCCGACATTCACGATCAAGCTCGACCTTAAAATCACATAGCTAACAGTACCTGCATCCTCCATATCCGGCTCGCCCGAATCCCTGATTGTATAAATGGTCTGCCCTTCATACATCTGCTCTTCAACCATCGCGCGTAAGCTAGGAGCCAGGTCCTTAAAGGCTTCGATCCCTTGCGCCAGTGCTTGCGCGTCTTTCACCTCAATCACGAAAAGTTGCTGTGGCTCTACGATCTCAGAGTCGTCCAGATGTGCCTCAGGTAAAACCGACAGACTAACAGTCTGGGAGCCGATGTTGTCGATTAGCGCTGCACGTAAATCGACACCCGTCTTCGCCTTCGCGATCTGCAGCTGCATATCAATCAACGGCGACAATGTCGGACTAGCAGAAGTCAGCAATCTTTCGAGATTTGCAAGCATCACACTACAGTCGAAGGTCGAAATCGAACTACTCAAGGCCCCCTCTGCCACATAGCGGGCCTCAGGAAGTGCAGTATTTGCGTAGCTCATCAGGCTCAAGAAGCCCAACTTCTCACGATAGATTAATCCATAATGCGACAGCATCCCTGAATCAATCAAATCAAAATCGACATACAAGGCCTGCAGTGATTCCAGCGACAACGCACTATCCAAACTCTGCGCATTCACCCCAAACATCGCCAATTTATTCACCGCAGAATGCTCAATTAATGCGCGATTCAAAGTCGGCATCAAGTGCTCCAAATTCGCATACACTCCAAAATCACCACGTCCGCCTTCTTCTCGAGAACGTTGATACGCCGCGGAGTCTGCGATCGGCGCACTGGCACCTTCCTTAATCGACTCAACTGCCGCACGTAAACGACTCTCGGGAACCGCAAGCACCACGATTCCATCCACAAACGCGTACCCATCTTCAATATAAGTAGCTACGCCATCAAAAGTCTCATCGAAATAGAGCGTTTCTCCCATAAACGACTCCTCAATCATCTCATGCTCAACCACCGGATTGATCGCCTGATGCGCCGCCATATTACGCTCAAATTGAATCTGCATCAGTGCATCTAGTCGTGCGGCATCTCCGGAAAACTCAGCCATCAACACCATTTCTTGGCGCTCTGCCTGCCCCAGCGCTTGCTCTGATAGATTATAAAATGCCAAACTCGCCTGCCCCGGAAATAGCTCAAACAACTCATCATAGCTCAGACCAAACACATCCTCCATCACCTCAGTAAAACCAGAAGGTTCATCAGCACTGCCGCCATCTTCAAGCGTATCGTCGCCCTTTATCGCATCGAAAAATGCGAGCAGCTCTTCGTCTTCGAATAATGCTGCGATCGGATGCGTCGCCCACTGCGCACGCGTTTCGGAAAGACTGCGTACTGTGCAGAAAAACTCGGCATCCTCGCCGATGATGTCCTGAAAAGGCACCGCAGATGCCGCAGCCCCCGAGACGCACGCACATACAAAAGATAACAATAATTTATTCATACTTAAAATCTCTACTTACTGCTCACTCTCACCAATTTTAGGCGGACTCAAATAACGAAAGCCTGTATTCGGATTGCGTGGATCAAATGCATACGCATCTCGGTTGTCTAAAAATGACTTTACTACAGCTGAAGAAATTGAGAAGCCCAAGCCCTCAGCTCCTACAGCCGCAATCTTCATATTATTTACGCCCACCACTTCACCACTCAGGTTGAACAACGGACCACCAGAATTCCCAGGATTGATTTGAGTCGTCGTCTGCAAATAAAGACGCCCCCCGATCACACGATTCGCGACACTAATAATCCCCTCCGAAACGGTCCGATCCAGCCCTAGTGGGCTACCAATCGCAAACACAGTCTGCCCTTCACGAACTCGGCCAGAGCCAGCAGCTAAGGTGACGCTGCGGAAGACCTCTTCCGACTCTGGTTCAATCTTTAACAAAGCTAAATCTAACTCCGCGCTGGTTGCCACGATCCGCACATTATTGTACGTCACCTTCGAAAGCTCGCGTTCACCCTCTCTGAAAATTGTCACCGAGATACGATGTTCGCCGGCGATCACATGGTCATTCGTCACCACATAGCCATCCTCATGAATTACAAACCCAGAGCCTAGGCCCGTCGGTGTTTGTACCAGAGCCACGGCCTCGCCCAACTGATCGACCCACTTCAAAATCGGCTGATCACCACGATCCGCCGCGACGCGGTAGAGTGTGTCTTCAACCAAAGCCGCCGCGACCGCGCCAGTGACTGAATCGACCTCACCCAGACTTGCGACCGCATCCTTCGGCACGGCAACTACATTAAAGCCCAAATCCACATAATATACCTCCGGACGCTCCAACACGATAGCACCGCGAATACCACTGCCATCTTTCAATTCAATCGAGTGAATTCCATGTAACGAAGTTAAAGCAAGGGCAAGAAAAGACAATAAGCCAACTTTTTGCATCCCAGTAGATAAACCAATCAGCCAAGCGCTGACCACAAAATAAGCATAAAAGAAACCGCAATGAGCTTAATTTCGGCTGATCGTCCATTACTGGGGAAGTCTCGATTGAAACGACTGGCCGCGAAAGGAGTGTGGGCGACTCGCCCACATTTATCCTGTATGGCTGCAAAGGAGGGCGAGTCGCCCACATTCATCCTGTATGGCTGCAAAAGAGGGCGAGTCGCCCTCCCTCCTTTCTCAATAGTCGACGATGAATTAATTCCTCACGCGATATGCAGCCACGCCGCAAATTCAATCCCATTTCGGCATATCAATCCGAATACGCTTTCGTGCACGGAAATAGTGCAGATCCTTAAAACCTTTCTCTCGAAGCATCGGTTGAATCGTATCGAAGAACTGCCCCACGGAATTCGGCCGATGCGAATCAGATCCAATCGTTAGCTTCACGCCCATCTCACTGGCCCAATCAAGAATCAAAGGCTCGGGGTGCACCTCAAAGTCGCCCTTAGTCAGGCCGCTGGTATTGACCTCCATGCAGATGTCTTCATCGACCACGGCCTGCAGGAAATCACGGATCACGTCCTCATGCTCAGCAGCCTTGAACTCACTCACTACTCCGTAGGTGCGTATCACATCGGGATGCGACATACTATCATAGCGACCCGACTGCGCACCATCCTTGAGGTGGCGAAAGTAACTATCGATTCGCATCGCATCGTCATTGACCTTGTTTTTTTTCAACCACGTTAAATAGCTCCGGCACTGCGCGTGCAGCGATCCGAGTACAAAGTCCCACTCATATTCAGCGAGGATTTCATCCATTGGCTCCATCTCCGCTTCGTCTGGATACACTTCTGCTTCGATCCCACAAAGCACCTCAACACCAAGTGGCTTGGCCTTTTCAGCGGTGTCGTGAACTAAGCTGCGGTATTGATCGAGTTGATCACGGTGCATGCGAATTCCCGCCTGACCAAATGCCTCCCATTCCATCGGGATGTGGCAAGTGATTGTCATCACATCAATGCCCTGCTCCATCGCGACCATCGCATATTCAATCGGCGCACCGATTGCGTGGCCGCAAAGAGTGGTGTGCATATGTGAGTCAACACGCATAGTGGAGAGAGCAGCGGGATCGCCTATGGAGCTAAACGAGCGGACGCCCATTGATCGGCATCATCGAGTCGATACATAAAACGATCATGCAACCGCCCGCCGCCGCCTTGCCAAAATTCAAAGGTCTCAGGCACAATGCGATAACCGCCCCAGTGATCTGGCAGCGGCACTTCGCCATCGGCAAACTTTCGCTTCATCTGGTCGAGCTTAGCTTCCAAAATTTGCCGCGATGATATTACTTGGCTCTGCGGCGAACTCCATGCTCCGAGACGACTCGCAAACGGGCGGGAGACAAAATATTTCAAGGCCTCGACTTTCGAGACGCGCTCGACGCGACCGGTTATGTTGACTTGGCGCTGCAGTGGCAGCCAAAGGAAATTCACTGATACCCGCGGATTCGATTCCAACTCGATTGCCTTACGACTCTCGTAGTTGGTGTAAAATACTAGCCCCTCTTTAGAAAACCCCTTCAATAACACCACACGCGTGGAGGGTTGCCCATTCGCAGCTACAGTGGCGAGACACATGGCATTGGGCTCATTGAGCTCACACTCCTCGGCTTGCCTAAACCACTGCTCAAATTGGGCAAACGGATCTGCCACCAAGTCCGCCGCACGTAGCGCATGCTTGGTGTAGTCTGCTCTAAGCTCGGAGAGATGATCCATATTGGGAGTGGGAAGGTGAGAAGGTAAAAAGTGCGAAGGTAGCTACATACATTCCTACTTTAATACCTGCACACTTTCAAACACTTTAAAGTTCCGCCAAATAGCGTTCGGCCTCGATTGCGGCTTGGCAACCCATCCCGGCTGCGGTGATCGCTTGACGATACACGTGGTCGACACAGTCGCCCGCAGCAAAGAAACCATCATGCTCTGTCTTCACCTGACTACCTAGGTTCGGCACGATGTAACCGTCGCTATCGCGCTCCAACACGCCTTCGACAAAGTCAGTATTTGGGATGTGGCCGATCGCGACAAAGACGCCCTTGCAAGGAATCTCACGCTCTTCGCCAGACTTGGCATCTTTCACGCGAATCGCACGGGTAAAGCCCTTTTCGTCGGCCAGAATTTCTTGCGGCAAGGAGTTCCACGCCATCTCGATCTTCGGATGCGAAGTCGCACGGTCGGCCATGATCTGCGACGCACGTAGCTCATCGCGGCGATGGATCAAAGTCACCTTCGTGCAAAAACGAGTCAAGAACAGCGCTTCCTCAGCAGCGGAATCGCCACCTCCGACTACCACGACTTCCATGTCGCGGTAGAACGCACCATCGCAAGTTGCACAAGTTGTCACGCCCTTGCCGCCAAACATTTCCTGCTCGCCGGGAACACCGATAAAGCGTGGGCGCGCACCAGTTGCGACGATCACGGTCTTGGCTTCGTAGACTGTATCCCCAGCGTAAAGCTTCTTCACTGCGCCATCCATCTCGATCTTATCGACCTTAGCATGCTCGTAGCGCGCACCGAATTTAGCGGCTTGCTTGCGCAAGTTGTCCATCATGGTGTAACCATCGATTCCTTCAGGGAAACCCGGGAAATTCTCAACCTCCGAAGTCGTGGTGAGTTGCCCACCTGGTTGGGTGCCTTCGAGCACCAGCGGCTTCAATTGAGCACGGCCCGTGTAGATAGCTGCAGTGAGTCCGGCACAACCGGTTCCTAAAATGATGACGTCTTCCATGGTGATTTGACTAAAAGTGGGGTTTGAATTTCCTAAAGCTACGAGACGATGGAGCCGCCCGCTTTATTCTCAAGAACTTTCGAATCAGAAAAATCAAGCCGCTAAATCGCACCCCTGAACAGCACGAACTTGCCCCCGAGCTCATTTTCAGCCTTTCAGAGTTTCAGTTTTTCCGCATCTTCGCAGTCATGCAACTGATCGACAGCCACTGCCACTTACTCGGCTTCAAGGACAAAGGCGAACTCGAGCCTGCGCTGGAGCGTGCCGCAGCAGCTGGCGTACAACGCTTTATCACCGTCGGCACTTCACCGAAAGACTGGGTGCCCTACCGCGAAATGCATGCGGCCTACGCGGGACGGATCGACTACACTGTCGGTCTACACCCCTGCTACGTCGATGCCGAGTGGCACCACGATGTCAGCCAAATTTCCACCTTCTTCATGCCGCCGCACGGCCCCGTCGCACTTGGGGAGATTGGCCTGGATTATTTTCACCTGCCGAAAGATCCAATTCAAGCAGGCGAAACCATGATCTATCAAGAAGAAGCCTTTCGCCAGCAGCTCATGCTTGCCAGCGAGTTCGACTGCCCCGTGATCATCCATAGCCGCAATGCCTTCGACGATAGCCTGCGGATGATTGATGAGTCTGGCATCGATTGGTCACGGATCGTATTCCACTGCTTCACTTACGGCCCCAACGAAATCGCCCAAGTCAACCAACGTGGTGGACGCGCTTCCTTCACCGGAGTGGTCACTTATAAAAATGCCCCCGACATCCGCGAAGCCCTGCGCACCCAAGGTATCGAGCGATTGATGCTGGAGACCGATTGCCCCTATCTCACCCCCGAGCCGCATCGTGGCAAACCGAACGAGCCCGCTTACCTAGCTGACATCGCTAAACGTTGCGCCGAAGCCCTCGCGATGACTCCCGACGAGTTGGCCGCACGCACCACCACCAACACCACGGCCTTTTTTAACCTAAGCTAACTCTCTGTATGCGCTGGATCTTTCGAAGTTTACTCACGCTCGCCTTTATTGGCTTAGCCACGCTTGCGGTGCTGCCTCACACAGACACGATTCGCAACGAGTGGCACCATCTGCGCGAGACCTGGGAGATCGTCCGTAGCCGCGCACCGAGCCAGTCAACCGCAGCGGTCGAATCGAGCAACACGCCCGGCAAGTCCGACCGTGGTCGCACCGTGCTCAAGCCAACGCCAGCAGACCCAACGTTTATCGCCAAGTCGGCAGCCGATAACGATCCCTTTCTCGCCGAAGCGCGTCGCCGCGCCAAAGACGACCCCGAGTCGGCGATGGCCTGGCTGCAAGTGCAATCACTCAGCCAAGACAGCGTGCGTGGGATGCTGGAAATCGTTGCCGTCTGGGCCGCGGAAGATTCCGAAAGCGCCCTGCTCTGGCTAGAGTCGAACGCCCAAGGCCTCGCCCGCCACACCACCATTCAAAGCGGTATGGAACTCTGGGCTCAACAGGACCCGACCGCCGCTGCGACATGGATTGACGGCATGGCCAACGACGGCAGTAAAGTCACCGCCGCTAAAGCACTCGCCGCCAACTGGGCAGGCCAAAACCCGGCTGAAGCCTCACAATGGGTCGAACAACTCCCTGCAGGCAGCCTGCGAAACGATGCTGCCGGTGCCCTCGTCGAGTCGTGGGCCGCCACCGCCCCTGAAGCCGCTGCAATTTGGGCGCTCACCGAGGCTGAGTTCAATAGCAACACAGAACTGCTCAATCTTAGCATCCAGCACTACACCAAAGCCAACCCAGCCGAGGCCGAGCAATTCCTGCGCAGTGTCAACGAAGCCTATGAGGCCCCCGCGGCAATTGAAACCTACGTTCGCACTCGCGCTCAAACCAACCCGATGGATGCGATGGAGTGGCAAATCCAACTCCCGCAGACCGATCCTCTCAACAATCCCAAAAACTCGGAAGTCATCATGCAAGAATGGAGCCGCACCGACTCCGTCGCTGCCTCCACCTGGCTCAACGATGCCGCAGCAGGTGACCAACGCGATGCCGCGATTGTTGGTTTCACCACCACGATGCTCGACTTCGACCCAGAAGCCGCCGCCGCATGGAGCAACACTATCTCCGAGCCGAACCAACGCGTTGAACAGCTCAATCGCGCCATTCTCAGTTGGAGCGATAGCCAGCCCCAACAAGCACTACAATGGGTGCAAGAAGCGGAGCTCGAAGCCGACCTGCGCAATGCCCTAGCCAGCCAGATCGGCGCAGACTAAAAATTCCACTGAAGCAACCGTGCCACGTAAGTTGACCTCAGCCCTCAAGTCTCAAGTCTCAAGTCTGTTCCTTCACTTGCCCAGAGGGCACCCAGTTCAGTCACCCTTCGCTTCGCTCAGGGCAAACCTTCGGTTCACCATCTTCGCACTGTCGTGCTTCGTCGGCCCTCAAGTCTCAGCTCTCAAGTCTCAAGTCTCAAGTCTCTCCCCCCTCAGGTCTCTTCCCCCCCCTTACTCGACGAACTTCAATTCGCCGCGATAGACAAGATACGCGAGGCCATCACCAGTCA
>JAFMHF010000101.1 GCA_017854655.1 Puniceicoccaceae bacterium
AAGACCGTAGAAGCGACACTCTTGTCGCTTTATTTTTAGAGCCGTGCGCTTGCCCAGCGAGAAGCACAGCAGAGTCAGAGTAGGATTAGAATTAAGACTAATAGCAGCACCCCCTCTAGCTCTGCGTCCTTAGCCACCTCTGCGGTTAATCCAACATACCCCCAGACCTCGCCCCCTTTCCCTCGAAGTTCAAAGTTCCACGTTCAAAATCCTCTTTCCCAGCTTTTCGAGTTGTTCCCTTTCAAATCAGTCGCCAACTTACTCCTTTTCCCACTTTTACAGCTATGCAACCGATCATTCTTCAGGGCCGTCCCGCATTTTCCGATTTCCGTCTCACCGCGCTGCAAAACGCGCTCAACGAAGCCAACGCAGCCGTGGCGTCGTCGCTTGCGACGGCCTCCGAGATCACCCACATCGACGCCGTCGAGTGCTACTTCATCGAGTCGGACAACGTCCTCGACGATCAGACCACCGAGCGCGCCTTTGCCCTGCTCGCTGCCAACCACCATTTCGAGCGCGCAGGCGGCTTCTTCGTCACCCCGCGTAAGGGCACCATCTCACCGTGGTCCTCCAAGGCGACCGATATCTTCCAGAACTGCGCTATCGAAGGCATCGCCCGCGTCGAGCGTGGCATCCACTTTCGCCTCACCTCCAAGGACGGCATCGTGCTCGGCATCGAAGACCTCGGCCTCGCCGTGCTCGCGCTGCACGACCGTATGACCGAAGCCGTTTACGACGACGTATCCGACTTCTTCCGCCACTT
The DNA here is from genome assembly GCA_017854655.1 of Puniceicoccaceae bacterium. Classification (GTDB taxonomy): domain Bacteria; phylum Verrucomicrobiota; class Verrucomicrobiia; order Opitutales; family Coraliomargaritaceae; genus Lentimonas. The sequence goes on from JAFMHF010000101.1 coordinate 764, forward strand.
CGAGCCAGCCGAGATGCGCACCGTGCCACTTATAGCCGAAGGCCCAGCCGCCTTTGACAAAGCCAACATCGATTGGGGCCTCGCCATGTCGCCCCCCGAGATCGACTACTTGGTCAAAGCCTACCAGAAGCTATCGCGCGACCCGACCGATGCAGAGCTCGTCATGTTCTCGCAGGTCAACTCCGAGCACTGCCGCCACAAGATTTTCAACGCCGACTGGATCGTCGACGGCGAAAAGAGCGAACTCTCGCTGTTCAGCATGATCCGCAACACCCACAAGTTGAACCCAGAAGGCACACTCTCCGCCTACTCCGACAATTGCGGCGTCATACCTGGCTCCCCCGCCGACTGGTGGGAAGTCGACCAAAAGGGCGCAACCAAGACTTACCGCAAGACACCGAGCCAGCTCGACATTCTTTGCAAAGTAGAGACACACAATCACCCCACCGCGATCTCCCCATTCCCTGGCGCAGCAACCGGCGTAGGTGGTGAAATCCGCGACGAAGGTGCCACCGGCATCGGCGGTCGCCCCAAGGCAGGCATCTCAGCCTTCATGGTATCCAATCTCGAAGTGCCCGGCTACACCCAGCCATGGGAAAAATCCATCGCCGAGCATCCGAAGCGCATGGCCTCCCCGCTCGACATCATGCTCGAAGGCCCGATCGGTGGCGCAGCATTTGGCAATGAGTTCGGCCGCCCACAACTCTGCGGCATGTTCCGCACCCTCCAGCTCGAGCACAACGGCCAACACCGCGGCTATCACAAACCAATCATGGTCGCCGGCGGTATGGGCAACATGAAGCGCGAGCACGTCGACAAAAAGCCAATCCCACCGACCGCACTCATTCTACAACTCGGCGGCCCAGCCATGAAGATCGGCCTCGGCGGCGGCGCAGCCTCCTCCATCGGCGCAGGCTCACAATCCGAAGCCCTCGACTTTGACTCCGTCCAGCGCGGCAACCCAGAAATGGAACGCCGCTGCCAACAAGTAATCGACGGCTGCATCGCCCTCGGCGCGGACAACCCCATGCTCTCTATTCACGACATCGGCGCTGGCGGACTTTCCAACGGCCTACCCGAACTCGTCGAAGCCACTGGTGGTCGCTTCCACCTGCGCAACATTCACAACGAAGACTCCTCCATGAGCCCCATGGAGATCTGGTGCAACGAATCCCAAGAGCGCTACGTCATGGCCGTCATGCCCGACCGCATCGAAGCCTTCGAAGCACTCTGCACACGTGAACGTTGCCCCGTCGCCATCGTCGGCGAAGCCACCGACGACGATCAACTCGTGCTCGAAGACTCCCACTTCGAAAACAACCCGATCGACATGGAAATGGGCGTCCTCCTCGGCAAAACACCGAAGATGCTCAAAGACTGCACCCGCCTCGTCGAAGACCACGCCGAGCTCGACACCTCCGCGATCGAACTCGCCGACGCCGTCGACCGCGTGCTCCGCTTCCCAGCCGTCGCCAGTAAGAATTTCCTCATCACCATCGCCGACCGCAGCATCACCGGCATGGTCGCCCGCGATCAAATGGTCGGCCCGTGGCAAACACCTGTCGCCGACGTCGCCGTCACCGCGACCAGCATGGATGTTTACACCGGCGAAGCCATGGCCCTCGGCGAACGCACACCGATTGCGATCATCAACGCCGCCGCATCCGGCCGTATCTCCATCGGAGAGTGTTTAACCAATATCGCCTCTGCCTACGTCGGCAAGATCGGCAACATCAAGCTCTCCGCCAACTGGATGGTCGCCGCAGGCGAAGCCGGCGAAGACGCCAACCTTTACGACACCGTCAAAGCCGTCGGCATGGAACTCTGCCCCGCACTCGGCATTTGCATCCCCGTCGGCAAAGACTCCATGTCGATGCGCACCAGCTGGAAAGACAGTGGGGGTAAAGAGCAGAAGCAAGTCTCCCCGCTCAGCCTCATGGTCACGGCATTCTCCAGCGTCGAAGACGTGCGCAAGACCGCCACACCAGATCTTAAGTCAACCGACAGCGCCCTACTCCTATTAGATCTCGGCGCAGGCAAAAACCGCATGGGCGGCAGCACCCTCGCTCAAGTTTACAATCAAATCGGCAACGCAACCCCCGACCTAGACGATCCAGGAAAATTCGTCGGCTTCTTCAACGCCGTTCAAGAACTTCTAGCAACCGACAACATCCTAAGTTATCACGACCGTGGCGACGGCGGCCTCCTAGCCACGCTAGCTGAAATGTCCATCGCCGGCCGCAAAGGCATGAACGTAGTATTGGACAAAATCGCGGGAGGGATGACCTCCGCGTCGTCCGCAACGTCATCAGAAAATGGAGGGCAACGCTCCGTCGTTGCCACCCCATCGGACCAGTCATCCGCCCTCCCCGCCCTCTTTAGTGAAGAGCTAGGCGCCGTCATCGAAATCGACAAGACCAAGCTAGCCGAAGTCATGACCGTCCTTTCCAAGCACGGCGTCAGCGACATCAGCCACCTAGTCGGCAACACCTCAGCCGAGCCAACGCTCCACATCACCCTCAACGGTCAAAGCATCTACCGCGAAAACATCACCACACTCAACCGCGCATGGAGCGAGCTCAGCTACCAGATGCAAAGCAAGCGCGACAACCCAAAGTGCGCGCAAGAGGAATACGACGCCCTGCTAGAAGACAACGCCGGCATCATCATCCAGCCAACCTTCGACGTAGCTGAAGTAGAAGCGACACTCTTGTCGCTTTCCTCCGGCCAAGACAGAGCGACAGGAGTGTCGCTTCCACACAACACAGACAACCGCCCTCGCGTCGCCATTTTCAGAGAACAAGGCATCAACGGTCAAAATGAGATGGCGTTCGCCTTTGACCGTGCCGGCTTCGAAGCAGTCGACGTGCACATGACCGATCTCCTCGGCGGCACAGTCGACCTCGCAGACTTCGCTGGAGTCGTCGCATGCGGCGGCTTCTCTTACGGCGACGTCCTTGGTGCAGGTTCTGGTTGGGCAAAGAGCGTCCTCTACAACCCGAAGCTCAAGGCAATGTTCACCACCTTCTTTGCACGCGAAGACAGCTTTACACTCGGCGTCTGCAACGGTTGCCAAATGATATCCCAACTCAAGGACATCATCCCAGGCGCAGAGCACTGGCCACAGTTCGTCCGTAACCGCTCCGAGCAATTCGAAGCGCGTTATGCCAACGTCGAAGTCATGGAAAGCCCAAGCATCTTCTTCAAGGGCATGGCAGGCAGCCTGCTACCGATCCCCGTCGCCCACGGCGAAGGCCGCGCCGACTTTTCCACCACAGGCGACTTCGAGAAGTGCCTCACAGGTGATCAGATCAGCGCCCGCTACATCGACTTCAACGGTGAGCCGACTGAGCAGTATCCAGCCAACCCGAACGGCTCCCCGGCGGGGGCGACAGGATTCACCACAGCCGACGGCCGCGCCACCATCATGATGCCGCATCCCGAACGCTGCTTTCGCTCCGTACAGATGAGCTACAAGCCCGATGATCAGTTCACCGGCGAAGCCGGCCCATGGTTAAAGATGTTTCAGAACGCACGGAACTACGTAGGCTAAGCCCGTCTTACTCTTAATCATAATCCTACTCTTAATCCACGTAGTTTATGGTTAGAATCGCTCTCTCTTAATTCCTAATAAATGCCCACATGCTGAATCATCGCAGGCCCGAACGGCGCAGGTAAGACCACCTTTGCCCTCGATTTCCTGCCATCCGTGGATTGCCAGCATTTCATTAACGCCGATGCCATCGCCGCAGGATTGAATCCAATCAATCCTGAAGCTGAAACCTTTTACGCCAGTCGAATCTATCTAAATGAGATTCAAGTAGCCATAAAGAGCGGCAAAGACTTCGGATTCGAGACCACCCTCTCCGGCCGCAGCTACCTCGCGTTGATCAAAAAGTTAAAAGCATCTGATTGGCGCGTAGAATTAGTCTATCTGGCATTACCCAGCGTAGAATATTCTCACGAGCGTATTCAAGAACGCGTCCTCGCTGGCGGTCATTCAATCCCGTCGGCTGACATTGAACGACCCTTCTCCAAAAGCCTTCAGAACCTTTTAGGCGATTTCAGTGGTGCTGTAGACCGAACACGCTGCCTACTAAATGATCGCGACGTCCCGAGCCTAATCTTCCACCAAACAAAAGAAGGTCGTATTATCCATAAACAGGAACAATATGATGCTCTAATTAAGAGGTCATAGGTATGATGAGTGAAAGCAAAACAGATAACCAAGCAGTCCTAAAGAGCCTTCGCTATTCGGTTGCGAAGCCCTTGAGCGCAAACGTCGCCTTGGACAGTATGCAGTCGTCACTCGAAACGGCAAACTCACGCGCCTCCAGCCTGAAGAAATCAAACCGCTCG
>JAFMHF010000102.1 GCA_017854655.1 Puniceicoccaceae bacterium
AGACCGGCGCAGCAACCAACCCTAGGGTCATCGCCGATAGAAACAGATTTAATACTTTATATTTCATAGCTCTTTCAATTCAACTTACGTCAGACAAGGCCTGAATACTATCCCTTTTTTATATGGAAAGCCCAGAATGACAGTGGTTGCGGATACCGTTTTTTTAGATTTATTGGATACGTTTATTCGATTTTTCGGGGTCCCTTCCCATCATCACAATATCTTTACGGCGTGATTCCGGTGTGACTTTCAAATCGATCACTTTGCCGTTTACCACCCGACCTTCCACGGTGGTGTTATACGGCGCGTGCAGTTTAAAGTCGGCATTCCACTCATTAGGCCAGGCGGGTAGCAGGCGGATGGTGTCGACGTCGCACAGCATCAGCATGCGCTGTAGCGCGATCAAGGTAGCCGAGCCATGGCACTGATCCGGAGTCCCGTCAAAGTTCGGCCCCCAGAAAGCTGGGTAGCGCGGGCTAACGACTGGTGGCGCACCAATGAGAGAACGATCTGTGATGTTCTTTACCAGATCGCCGTTTGGCTCGACCCAGACATTGGCGGCCAGATCGCCATTACCGATCGGCATCGACCCGTGGCAATCCGCGCTCGGCGAATCCCATATCACATTACTACGATCCAGCGAATCACTTGCCGCAGCCTCAAGCCCAGCGCATACTACAAGCGCTGCGCTGAGTATAGAGACACTTGGTATGCTTAATCTTAATCTCATCTAATTTTCTTTTTTTACTATTGTCTAGCCGTACTATGAAGTTGGCATTTCTGCGTCATTGTCAATGGGATCAAGACTCGAAGTTTTTAATGTTAACCGCCACTGGTCGCCATCGCCTTAAATCACTGCAGCAAACGACTGTACTTCATCGGCCGTCAGATAACGCCACTCTCCGAGAGGGACGTCTAAAGCGATCTCGCCGATTTGCTCACGGTGCAATGACACCACTCGATAACCGACAGCCAGGAACATGCGCTTGACCTGATGAAATTTACCTTCGGTGATGGTTAAGCGCGCTTCTTTCGGGGCGAGGATCTGTAAGACTGCCGGTCGCGCCAATTGCGATTCACCATGTAGTTGCAGACCTCTTTTAAACTGTTCGATCAGGTCTTCCGACAGCTCACGAGATAGACCGACACGATACACTTTCTGACAGTTATTTGATGGTCGAATAATATCAAAGGTCCATCGACCATCATCGGTGATCAGCACTAAACCAGTGGTATCGACATCCAAACGCCCGGCCACATGTAATTCTGAGACCTTCTCGATCTGCAAGGAATTGAAGAGCGACGGATAGCCTTCATCGACATTCGAGCAAATCGTGCCCAAGGATTTATGCATCAGCAGGTAACGAAATTCCCGAGCCTGCAAGCATTCGCCATTGAGCGTGATCGTATTATTCTCATGCACCTGTGCAGCCTCATTCATGACCGCTGCACCATTGACCCTAAACTGGCCAGCATGAATCAATCGAATAGCCTCGTCCTTGCTGTATTCGGTGCTTTTACAAACAAATTTATCTAGGCGCATGAGACGCTCATTAAGTTCAACAGCCACCGAAGGGGTCAACGCAAAGCGTGCAGATCGTCTGCCTTCCGCCAACACAGGACTTGCCAGCTAGCTAGCCTTCGGCGGATAAAGCGGCAAGAGCACTGCTTCGACTGCTTCGACTGCTCGATTGATCGGGATGATTGGGCCACAAGAAGGCACAAGAAACCACAAGAAATTGAACCATCGGAAAGTCAGCCTTTGTATGATTTTTGTGGTTATAAAGATTAGCTAGAATCTCTCCGCCTTAGCCTTCGGTTAGATCTGGGTGGTGAACTCGTTTTTGAATTCTTAGCCTGTCGCAGCGTCGAACCACATTCTAAGGCACCTTCCCTTGCCGAAGAGGCGCCTCACATCCAGTATTAATAAGCTAATTACATAAGGAAAAAGAATATGCATAAAGATATGCCCTGACGAAAAGTCCTAGTAACCCGCAAAATACGAATTCAAGGTTTACAAAAAGATGTTAGTATTCAACAACTATGCCACAATTTTGATAAACCAATCGATGCACCCAATGTCCCAAACCCACTGTCCACTTAAATCCACCGCGTCCTTCGCAGCCCTACTCTCGATTGCATTGACCCTGCACGCCCAAGATGCCGACTTTATGCACAGCACTGTGAAACAAGCCACCACGCTCGATACTCTTCCTGTGATTCAAGACTGGCAACACCCAGCCAACGGCGTCTGGAGTGCCAGCATTGGCGACATGGCCAACGAACTGCGCTATACCGATCTAGCGGCCGAGCCCCCGCGTATTGACCGTTTGAATACGCTCGGCGATCCAGATTTCCCATTCGAAGCCGATTCGATTCGCTACTCGATCAACCCCGATGGTCGCGTGATGGTGCGCATCCCCTGCGGCCCAGATGAAAAACTCTACGGCTACGGTCTACAGCTCGATAAGGTTAATCAGACCAGCCGCGTGCTGGAGCTGAACATGGATCATTGGGGGCAAGGCGGCGGCCGCACCCATGCACCAGTGCCATTCTATGTTTCCTCTAAAGGCTACGGCGTATTCTTCAACACCGCCCGCTTCCTCAAGGTTTATAATCAGATCAGCAATCGCAAAGACGCCACCCAGCGTCCCCACGAAGTCGATCGCAATCCGCCCGAGGATGAAGTCGCCAGCCAGCCTGGCCCGTGGCAGGCCAACCCGATGGGCGACTCCGTGGAGGCAGCGATCAGTGGCAACGGCCTCGAGCTGATGGTGTTTGCCGGCGACTCGATGCTGGAAGTGGTGCAACGCTACAATCTCTACTCTGGCGGCGGCGCATTGCCACCACTCTGGGGCCTCGGTTTCTGGCACCGTGTGCACGCGCACCATAATGCACAGCAAGTCGAAACCGAAGTGGCCGAATATACCGAGCATCAATTTCCGCTGGATGTGATTGGCCTCGAACCCGGCTGGATGACGAAGTCCTACCCGTGCACGTTTGAGTGGCAGACCAAGCGCTTCCCGGATCCGCAAGCCTTCACGCAGGGACTACTCAAGCAAGGCATCCGTCTCAACCTCTGGGAAAACCCCTACCTCTCCCAACACGCAAAACTCTACGCGGACATGTATCCACTATCTGGCTCGCATACGGTTTGGCTCGGCATCGTGCCCGACTACACACTGCCCGCCGCGCGCCACTTGCTGGCAGCGCAACACAAGGCCGACCACTTCGACATCGGCATCAGCGGTTACAAGATGGACGAAGTCGATGGCTACGACCGCTGGCTGTGGCCTGATCATGCCACTTTCCCGTCCGGTAATTCCGCCGAGGCACTGCGCCAAACCTACGGCATGCTACTGCAGAAGCTACTTTACCAAGATCTGTTTAAAGCCAACAACCAACGCACCTACAGTCTGGTGCGCGCCAGCAACGGTGCCGCCTCTGGCTACCCCTTCGTCATTTACTCGGATTCTTACGATCACGCGCAATACATCACCGGTCTCTCCACCGCCAGTCTCTGCGGCATTCTATGGACACCGGAAATCCGCAGCGCAGGCAGCGCCCGTGAATGGCTCAACCGCATGCAGACCGTCTGCTTCTCACCAATGGCAAATCTGAACGCCTGGGCCTCTGGCGTAAAGCCATGGGACTTCCCCGAAGTCACGGACGCGGTGCGCGATGTGATCGAGCTCCGCATGCGCCTACTGCCCTACTTCTATTCCGCCTTTGCTGCGTATAATCGCGACGGCATCCCACCCGTGCGTGCGATGATCCTCGAAGGTGACTTTGAAGCAGGCGACCAAACGATCATCGCAGGTGAACTCGACAGCGAAACCAATCCCTATGCGACCGGCGAGATCATTGAGAAGAACGATCAATTCATGTTCGGCCCGAGCATCATGGTGGCGCCCTTCTATCAGGAACACGCCACCGAACGTAGCGTGCAACTGCCTGCCGGTAACTGGTATAATTTCTACACTGGCGTACTGGCGGGCAACAACTGCATGATCACAGTCACCGCAGCCGAGCTACAGGATCGCACCCCACTGTTCGTCAAACAAGGCGCGATCATCCCGATGTTCGCCCAAGCGCCGCTCAACAGCACCGCCGCCAAAGGCCAAGACATGATCGTGCGCCACTACGGCAACACAGCCGGCAGCTGCGAACTCTACGAAGACGATGCCTCGACTTTCGACTACCAAGGCGGCTCTTACCGCATCCGCACATTGTCCGTCGATGCCGATGGCGCGCTCGACGTCAAAATCGAAGGCAACGGCCCAGCCCTGTTTGGCGAAATTCTGAACGTCGAACAAATGACGAAGTAGACGGAAGTTTCCAGCACGCGCTTTGCCACGTCATTTAATTAGATACAAAAATGAAAATGGCACGGCGACGATCTCTTCGATGATCCAGCGCACTGACGCACCATTGTCGATCACGATGCCGAATGGCAGTCCGTGCTCTTTGACGAAATCTTTGATTGCCCGAACCTTTCCCGGCGACGCGGACTGGTTGTAGTTAATCTCGATTGGTTGATCAATGAACTAGACGAAAGGTCGCTATCGGAGCTGGCGTGAACACTATACTGAACGCCGTACTCATAGCGGCATCGATTAGCAATCACCGGCAGAGGTATTCTTTGTAAAGACATCCTGAACCATTAACCACAACATGCACCAACACTATCAGACTAACATTTAGACTGGTCCAGCTTTGGGGGTCTTCCCACCAAGAAGAAGGTTTTGGCACGCTGCGGCATGCCAACCGCGGACAACTCCGCGATGGCGATCCCCCCCCGCATGATCGAATCAATCCAAGTCAACCAAATAACATGCCTACCATCGGGTAAACACCCGATGGTATAAATACTTTTTTTATGCTATATTATATAGTTCCTTGATGTTTTTTAGCTAAATCTCCTACAAATATCTACGATCATCCCCTTAAATCTACGATATTCTCCCAAAATTCTTTTCCTGTAATGACTCCGACAACCACCATTCACCCGACTGCAAACGCTTTGGACCAAACCAAATCCAGCGGCGTGCAGCGCGGGGTTGTTATGCCGGTTGCGCTGACCTTACTCACCATCTTTTCAG
>JAFMHF010000103.1 GCA_017854655.1 Puniceicoccaceae bacterium
AGCCCTCAGGCAATCAGCTTTAAGCCACCGATAACAACAAAGACCCAGATCAGAACTTCAAACACCTTTTGATTGATACGCTTCACGATCAGCGGAGCAATCAGCGCTGCGCCAATCGCATATGGCATGAAACTGGCACTCAAGCCGAGCGAATCGAAATCAATGATACCAAGGTCCAGCATCAACGGCACCTTGATACAGTTCACCAATAGGAACAGCCAAGCCGAGGTGCCGATGTAAGCATATTTCGGCAGACCCGAAGCAATGAAATACAACGCCGCGACTGGCCCTGCCGCATTCGCCACCATCGTCGCAAAGCCACCAATAATACCCGTGGTCGCAATGAACAACGGATGATGCGGCAACTGGTCCTCTCCTCCGTGATTGCGGCGACTCCACTTGCGCAAAAAATGCACGCCAGTCATCGACAGCAGAATCACGCCGATCATCGACCGCACATGCGCATCATTGACGTGACTAAAAATAAAGTAGCCGATCAGAATCCCGACCAGCATCCACGGCAACAGGCGGAAGATGTAGGCCCACTGCGCATGTCGCCGATAAATCACGACCGCCATAATGTCGGCGGAAATCAGAATCGGCAGCAATACCCCAACCGACGTCTTTGCCGGCAGCGCCAGCGCCAACAGCACTACTGTCAAATTACCCACGCCAGGCAACCCGCCCTTGCCGAACCCAACAAAAGCCGCACCGAGTGCGATTACGGCGTATTGCCAAAGTTCCAGAGCCTGCATGACTACTCAGCCTTGCAGTCGACAACCAGATTCCAAGCTCTAAGGTTCGTGCGTCCCGTGGAAGCGACACTCTTGTCGCTTTATTTTTCACCATTCTGCACTGAGCAAAGCGACAAGAGTGTCGCTTCCACGCTTCGCACCTCGGCGGCCAAGTCGTTGTGATCATCTGACACACGGCGCAAAACTCGCTTTGCCAGTGTCCTACAAAAGAATTCTCCACCCAAACTTCATTCTTCACAACTCAGCCAAAGCCGACACTGTGCTTGCCATGCGTTGGAAATGTATTTGCGCCTATGATGGCACAGACTTCGGCGGTTGGCAGCGCCAGCCGCATGGCGACGCGGTGCAAAATCACATCGAAGCGTCGCTGTGCAATATCTTTGCCTCCACTGTGCAGATCCATGGCAGCGGCCGCACCGATGCCGGCGTACATGCCAACGGCCAATGCTTTCACTTCGATGCCGATTGGAAGCATCCCCCAGAAAAGTTGATCCGAGCACTGCATGCGCAGTTGCCGACGACGATCCAGATCAAATCGATCCAGCCAGTGAGCGACGAGTTCCACGCCCGCTTCTCAGTCATCGGCAAGCGCTACACCTTTCGCTACTACCTAGGACGCGCCGAGCCCCGCGACGATCGCTACGTCTGGGCCTGTCGTGACATCCCGCTTGACCTCGAGGCGATGAATGCGGCCGCGCAGCGCTTGATCGGCAAGCACGACTTTACTGCCTATAGTGCCAGCCACAACAAAGACAACGACCCAAACCCAGTCAAAACGGTTAGCCGCCTCGACATCATTCAACACGGCCAACAACTCACCCTCACCGCCGAAGGCTCTGGCTTCCTATATAAAATGGTCCGCAGTTTCGCCGGCGCATTCTACGCCGTCGGCCGCGGACGCCTAAGTCCCGAAGATATCAGCGAGATTCTTGCCAGCAAGCAACGCACCCACCGTATCGTCACCGCTCCCGGCACCGGGCTGAGCCTCGATCACGTTTTTTATCAATAATTGCGCGTCGCCACCCAGCGCCAAGCGTTTTGCCTTGTTGAAACCAAACGTTTCGTTGAATATCAAGCGGTGAATCGTCTGATCAAAGCTGCCCTCGATCTCATCTTCCCGAGGAGTTGCGTGCATTGCGGCGATGCGATCGAAGGCGCTGCTTACGATTTTCTCTGTTCCGAGTGCGAGCAAGACATCCTGCCGTGCCTGCCGCCCGCCTGTAAAACTTGTGGCTATCCCTTTTTTGGCGCGGTGATTGGCCCCAAGGTCTGCCCGCACTGCGTTGATCTGGATCCAGTGTTTGATCAAGGCAAGGCCCTGTTCATCGCTAAAGGCGCAGGGCGCAGCCTCCTGCACAATCTCAAATACCAACAAGGCTTCTATGTATTACAGGATTTTCGAAAAATGGTCACCACTACGAGACATTACCTTGACTACATCCAAAACGCCACGCTGATCCCCGTTCCGCTTCATCCGACCAAGCTGCGCGAACGCGGCTTCAATCAAAGCGAACGGATTGCAGATATGTTAATTTCGACCACTAATCGCAGCTCCACGGTCGAAAATCTACTAATTCGGCAGATTTATACGCAGACGCAAACTCGGCTAAATCAGCTGGAACGGCACCAAAACGTAAAAAATGCCTTTGCTTTAGCCCCCAATGCAGTTCTAATCCCCGATCAACAATACATCCTAGTCGACGATGTGTTTACCACGGGTTCGACGCTCAACGCCTGCGCTCGCGTCCTCCGCGATGCTGGCGCGACTCGTCTCAAAGTTGTCACCATCGGGCACGGGTAGACCACTTTCATACTTTCATACGCTTCACCTACCTAAATTATGGCTCTCTTCGGAAAACCCCAATACTCAACAGTCACCGTCAAAAAGAAGGACATCCCAAAGGATCTTTGGACCAAATGTCCGAAAACTGGTGAGATTATTTATAATCGTGTGCTCAAGGAAAACCTCATGGTAGTGCCTTCCAGTGGCTACCACTTCCCTTTTAAAGCGCGCAACCGCATCGATTCAATGCTTGATGAGGGCACCTTCGAAGAGATGGACACCGAGGTCAGCTCGCTCGACCCACTTGAGTTCAACGCCACCAGCTCCTATCCAGAAAAGCTAAAAGCGAATCAGGCCAAGACCAAGGAAACCGACACCGTCATTTCGGGCGTGGGCCAGATGGGCGGGATGCCCGTGAGCATCGCCGTCATGGATTTCCGTTTCATGGCCGCCAGCCTCGGTTCTGCAGCTGGCGAGAAGTTAACCCGCGCAATCGAGCGCGGTGTCGATCAAAAGATTCCAGTGATCATCGTCTCCGCTTCCGGTGGTGCACGCATGCAAGAAGGGATCCTCAGCCTCATGCAATTGGCCAAAACCAGCGCGGCATTGGCACGCTTGAACCAAGCGAAGATCCCTTACTTTTCGATTTTGACCAATCCGACCATGGCAGGCGTGATGGCCAGTTACGCCTCGCTCGGCGATGTAATCATCGCAGAGCCTGAAGCACTCATCGGATTTGCCGGGCCTCGCGTGATCAAAGAAACCACTCAACAGGATCTCCCTGCTGGTTTTCAAACTTCCGAATTCCTACTTGAGCGTGGTCTGGTCGATCTGATCATTCATCGAGGTGAAATGCGCGATCGTGTGATCAATTTGCTCAAGGCGCTCTATCGGGCACCTAAAGCAGCAAAAGCTAGCTAAGGCGGCATCGATATGTCCGCTCCGGCCGACTATAACGCCACGCGCGACTACCTGTATTCCCTCAAATACCAGGGCTCAAAATACGGCATTGATCGTATGCGCCTGTTCGTTGCTGCACTGGGGCATCCCGAACGTGCGTTCCCGATCATCCACGTCGCCGGCACCAATGGTAAGGGCTCAACCTGCTCGATGCTGGAGGCCATCTACCGCGCCAACGGCTACAAAACTGGGCTCTACTCGTCGCCGCACCTCGTGCGCCAAGGCGAGCGCGTGCAAGTCAACCGCGAGATTCTCGACGAGGCCGATATCGTCGCCTATACTCAGCAGCTCAAGCCCCTAGCCGAACGTATCGGCGCACATGATCCCGACGATCATCCCTCTTTTTTCGAATTCATGACGGCCATGGCATTGCTGCGCTTTGCTGAGGCGCAGGTCGATCTCGCTTTTATCGAGACTGGCCTCGGCGGACGCCTCGACGCGACCAACGTCGTCGATCCAGAGCTCTCGATCATTACTTCAGTCAGCCTCGACCATATCGAGCAACTCGGCGACACCATCGAGCAGATCAGCAGTGAAAAGGCCGGCATCATTAAGCCCGGCAAACCCGTGTTGATTGGCAAACTCCCCGCTGAAGCAGAAGCCTTAGTCCGCAAGGTCGCACAACAGAACGGCTGCTCAGTCACCTCCGTGTGCGAACGCTTCCCAGATGTTGATGCCTTGCCAGAGACGAATCTGGCTGGCTCCTGCCAACGTTGGAATGCCGCGACTGCGGTGGCGGCGACCGAAATTCTGAGTGACCGCTTCCCGATTCAGCCGGCACTGACCGCGGCAGCACTGCAATCGATCGACTGGCCGGGCCGCTGGCAAACCATTCAGCTCACCGACAAAACCTTGATCCTCGATGCGTCGCACAATCCCGAGGGTTCCGAGATGCTCGACGAGAACCTAACCAAGCTTGTCGCACACTTGGGCACAAAGCCGATCATCGTCGCAGGCACCCTGGGCGAATTTCGCGCGCGCAGCCTGATGGCAGTCGTCAGCCGCTACGCCAGCGAACTGCACCTGCTCGCTCCGGACCAGTCGCGCGCGACTCCCACCGATGTGCTCGAAACCTGTATCCCCGAGACGAATACAGCGCCGATTTACCACCAACAACTCGAAGATATTTTCCCCGCAGTCGGCATCTGCACGCTAGGCGTAGCCGGCGATACGATTGTGGTGACAGGCTCGCTCTATCTAATCGGTGAAGTGCTGGAGCGGTTGACCTGCGAGACGCCAGTGCAACAGGGCAAATTACAGGACACGCCGTAGCGCCATTCCTAAGCGACACTCGGGAGGGACGAGCTCCGTCTCGTCCGTTCAGCGGTTCGGTGATCTATCTCAGCGGACGGCGCGGAGGCCGTCCCTCCCGATGCTATGCGGTCGTAGCGACTGGCTTTACGCCAGGACAGATTGCACAAGGGCATAATCGCGGGGTAAACCCGCTCGCTACGTGGTAATGCGGACGACGCGCAGGTCGTCCCTCCCGCTACTTCGGATCGAATCGCGTTCCACGAATTGATTATCTGTTGGAGGGACATCGTCCCGATGTCCGCGCGTTCCCTTGGCTAGTGCTTAT
>JAFMHF010000104.1 GCA_017854655.1 Puniceicoccaceae bacterium
TTACTTTATACGAGTAATGTTAAGGTTTACAATATGTCAAGAACTCTGCACAATTTAAATTGGCGGAGTCTAGTTCTTTCTTGCTTAAATGGTATCTCTAGTAAGAGATAATTATTATGATAAGAGTGAGTGATATTGCTGAAAAGCTTAAATTATCTCGAGTGACGGTGTCGGCAATACTGAACGATCGCTACCGCAAGCTAGGGATCTCCGAGAAGACCGCTGCACGGGTGCGAGACTGCGCTCAGGAACTCGGCTACCTGCCCAATCAGAATGCATTAAGTATGAAATCCGGGCGCAGCATGACGATTGGCATGCTCAGTAGTTCACTCGGGGAAGAGTGGGGGGCAAAAATTCTCGTCGGGGCACTATCTGCGATTCAGAACTGTCCGTATTCGCTGCGAATCGAAGCCGTGCACGGTGCCGCGGAGGAGCGAGTCGCGCTTGAGCGTCTGCTTGGATCCAGAATTGAGGGTCTTTTTTGTTGTAATATCAATCCTGACCCTGAGACCGATGAGTTCTTTAAACTGGCCACGGGACGCTACGAGGTGGCGGTGGCGAGTACCAACTGCTCATTTTCGTTCCCACATGTTCGCGTGGAGACCGACAATTCCGCAGCCGTCAGAGCATTAGTGGAGCACCTCTTCGAGCTTGGCCACCGCCGAATTGCCCACATTGGCGGGGATCAGATATCAGAGGCCAGCCTCGAGCGTAGTGAGGCTTTTTTACAGTCGGTTGAATTCTTTAAATTGAATCCAGTTGAGTGCCCGGTGCAGTTCAGTAATTGGCAGTCTGAGCAAGCGCGTGCTCTCGCTCGAGAATTATTCAATCAGCCTAATCCTCCCACCGCAATTGTTTGCGCCAATGATGCACTTGCTGCCTGTATGCTTCAGGTTGCCCACGAACTCAAGTTGAAGGTGCCAGAGGCGCTCTCGATTGTGGGGATGACTAATGAACGGGTCAGTCGCCTGACAGTTCCTCAAATAACCACGGTCAGTATCCCAGAGGAGGAGATTGGACGCGCCGCAATGTTGGCGCTAATCAAATCCATTGACTCGAAGCAGGCTGAGGGAAATCAAGGCATCGACCGTCATGCCTGCTCCATCGTGGTCCGAGGATCGAGTGCTGCTGCGCTGAAACAACTTTAAGCTCGTGCGTGAATCATGATTGGCGGCAATTCAGTTGCGGTGCATTGGATCGGCGTGCAATCACTGGTGTCGCTGCGTTCAATCGGCCCCAAGAATGCCTGTGCGATAGGCCTTAGCAACCGCCGCTGGTGCGTTGGGGGTTTGGAGTTTTTCGTAAATATGACTCACATGGGTATCGACCGTACTGTAGCTGATCTTGAGCCGGATGCAGATTTCTTTCTTCGCGAGTCCTTCAGCTAGTAGGGTGAGTATTTCAAGTTCACGTACACTCAGTAGCTCGTTGGCTGAATCTATAATAGGCAGTTTCGCTTGCAGGGTATTTAGAATAAAGCGGGCGATACTTGGATCCAGCGTCGCTCCACCCGCGATGACGCCGCGGATACCATCGATTAATTGATTGGCACGTGAAGACTTCAGTAGGTAGCCAGAGGCACCCAGATGAATCGCCTCCAGCACATCAGCCTCGGCATTGGACTGGGTGAGGATGATGACTTTTACATTGGGTAGTGCTTTTCGAAACCACGGTAATGCTTCGAGGCCGTCCATGCCAGGTAAACGCAGGTCGAGCAGGATCACATCGGGGACTACATGGCTCGCCTCTTGTTCTATGCTGCGCAGGGCAATTTCGGCGGTGCTGAATTGGCTGACTAATTCGAAGTTCGGTTCGATTTCGAGCGCGTGTTCGATCACTGAACGGTAATCACGATTATCTTCAACTAACATGAGGTGGATGTTTTGTTGCATAGGATTTTTTTCAGAGGGGATGAGCTGTTTGGGGAGTTGCTTGCTATGGGCGATTAACCTTGGGTGTTTGGTGCAGAACGCAAGCGACGTCTAAAGCGCAGGCGCAGTTGAATTTGTGTGCCACTGGGCTGATGTGGGCTGGTGGACACATGCCCTCCGAGTATGCGGGCGCGGCGTTTGAGGGAAGAGGGAATATCGCCGTTCAGGCCGCTGCCATTGTCGGTGATGATCAACTCTAGATGCTTAGAGTGGATGGTTAAGTGGGTGGTGACATGGGTTGCGCTAGAGTGGCGGATGATGTTGGTTAGGCATTCTTTGTAAAATAGGAACAAGTCGATGCGTTTACGGGCAGAGAGTTGCGTGAGCAGTGACTCGCCTTCAAAAGTTAGTTCATGATCGAGGTCGGCGGTCATGCGTGCGGCGGTGCGACGCATGTTTTCGGCTAGATCGACGAAGCGTTGTTTGTCTTCGAGCATATTGACGCAGTAGCGGGCGGCACGGCCTGTTCGGTCGGTAATCTCCCACATGCGTTGCAGCAGTTTTGTGAGTCGTTCTGGAGAGTGCTGGGCTTTTTGCACCAGATCGCCGAGCATGCCGATGGCATGTAGGTTGGCTCCAAGCTCGTCGTGCAGGTCGGCGGCGATCTGTTCGCGGGTGCGGAAAATCGCGCGTTGCCGAATGTTGCGCTCGACCAGCACCACAATGATGACGACTGCTAGGCTCAGTGCAAACAGCCAGCTCATGATGCGGACAGTGCTCTTCTGGCTGGCGTAGCGGCGCTCGAGTTCAGCAGTGATCAGTGGGCGTTGCGTTTCGAGTTCATAGCGCTCCGCCAGTTGCTCAAGCCATTCCAGCTGCGGAAGAATGTTGCCATGAGTGTTGCGGCCGTCGGTTAAGGCAGCCACTGGTCGGTTTCTATCGCGCAATCGCGCATCGATTTCAATCGGCTTACCTAAGGCGATGTTGCTGCCGTTGGCGTAAATCTCGATTTCGGCAAAGCCAATGCGCTGCTTATCTTGGCCGCGGTGGTTATACAGGTAGGGCTTAATCGCAGTCAGGCGAATGTAGCGGCAGCTGGTCTCGGGTAGATTCCACCGCATCACTGGACTGATATCAAATACGCTGCTGCGCTCAACTTCTAGCAGTTGGCGGGCATCTGAGAAGTTGGCTTGATTCGCGCCTTCGATCAGCAGTTTGTGGGGCATACCCATGCCGATGGTCTGCGCTTGCGGCACGGTGTCGCCCAGCTCGATCAGGTGAAGATGGATGGCGGACACTGGGAAGCTGCGTTGGAGATCAATGCTGAGCGTGGCCATTTTGTTGCGCGGAAAGCTCGGCGGGCTCAAATAGGCGGTGCTCGGTGCCCCTGCAGCTGCATGCATTTGGTAAGGCAGTGAGCCGTCAGTAAGGAAGCGGGTGTGCCAGCCATCGATGTCGTATGGCATCGATCGGGACGCCCTGACTGGCTGGCGCAACGCCACATTACGGGTGCCGCTAAACACCAGCACTTCTGCGAACTGCAAGATGAAATTACCATCAAAGGCTCGGCGGGAGAGGCTATCGGTTTCGATGCGAATCTTCGCAGCGGTTTGGCCAAAGGTTGGCACAATTAGCGGGGCAATACGCGGCAAGTCTTTTTCGGTGGTGCGCACCTCGGCCAGCAATTCTCCCTGTTCATTCAAGATACGAAACGCGGGCGGAAAGGCATCCGAGTGAAAGTTCGTCTGCGAGTTGCGCCAGATGGTGGGCACTAAGATGATTTGATCCACCGGCACGGACGCTGGCAGGTCAATTTCGATCCAATTTGGCTGAGTGGCATCGCTGGTAGGAAACGAGCGGTAACCGATCGGACCCACGCCGCTGCGCAGGGTGCTGCGGGCTAGCTGGGCTAAGCGGTTATCAATTTCAGACAGCCGCTGTTTCAGTTCCGACTGTGACATATCCTCAAGCGGCTCTGCCTGGCTGGTGCCAGCTAGGAGAGCGATAAACAGGATTTGAAGTAGGTAACGCATGACGTATCTAAAGTAGGATTCGGTGACCAGTCCAACTCAGTTTTTAAGTCGTTGCAACCCTGCAGGCGAAGCGGTGGATCTGCTCTGGAGTAAATACTCGGTGGGTGAAAATAGTTATGCAGCATTTTAGAGTGATTTCAGCAGTATGTTATTATGTTCACTACGTATTTACGTATATTGCGCGATTCGAGAATTTAGCGTAATATCAAAATGTGTAATATTTTTATTCATCTAAACAACTACCTCTAATCTATATTTATTTATGAAAAAACAATTAATTGGAATTTTTAGCTTAGCTGCTTTGGCGAGTAGTACGCTGGTGACCGCAGTCACCCTTATCGATGAACTGGACGGCACATCTACCGGCACGACGTTATCCACCTCTGCGCTTGTACGCGATTCTAGTGGCTGGCATAAGTCAGCTACGAGCGCATGGGCATTCGGATCCGGGAATTCGTGGCTTTATAATACCAACAGTGCGGATAACAGTAATACCAGTGATGGTGCTATGGCACAGATTGTCAATCTAAGCGGTCTGGGATTGACGACTGAGAACCAAATTGAGGTCAACATGACTTATAATGCTTGGAATGGAACCACAGCCATTGATGTTTACGTCCATTTATGGGGCTTGGTTGACAAAGCTTCGACCGCTACATCCGGTTTCGCTAACTTAGGTGCCCAAAATGGCGCGATGTGGGGGTCAAGCCTAACTGACTTCGATTATTATAATTTAGGTAGTGGCGCTAAATTTACAACTGGTGGTGGCGGTGAAGCTGATGGTGGTGCAGCCGCAATCAAACTATTGGATCAAGACACTGGAACTTCACTTATTGGAGATGCGGTGGCTTACTCTTCAACAATTAGTCTCAGCGGATATAGTTTGGACACACTTGCGCAGTATGATTACTTTGTTATTGGCATTGCTAAAAACGTGGTGGCTAGCACCGACAATGGATTTGCGATACACGACATCTCGATTACTGCAGTTCCCGAGCCCGGCACTTACGCCTTGTTCGCTGGTCTACTCGCATTGAGCTACGTGATGCTACGCCGCCGCGCTTAGTCGCTGCACTTCCAGCGCAGAGTGATTTAATTTTGCAAAGCGTCCGGAGCAATCCGGGCGCTTTTTTAGT
>JAFMHF010000105.1 GCA_017854655.1 Puniceicoccaceae bacterium
TTCAGCGGACGGCGCGGAGGCCGTCCCTCCCGAGGCTCTCACCATAAAAAAACCCGCTCCGAGGAGCGGGTTTTAAAATGGTGGTGAGAGCCGGATTCGAACCAGCGAACTCAAAGAGAATAGATTTACAGTCTACGTGCTTTAGCCACTTGCATATCTCACCAAGGGGAAAGCTCGGGACTGTAGGAGTGTTTTGCAGCTTGCCAAGTAATTTTTTCAAATTTCTGCCTGGATTCACAAAAGAGTTTTGCAATACCAGAGCTCGCTGTCAGGAAGCCCCTCGACAGCTTTTCTTTATAACTGTGTTGGAGATGCCTAAGGAACGTTTTAGCCTAAATAATTTGCCGAACTGGATGCGAGGACGCTTTGATGACACTCAGCGGTTTCTAATGCTGTGCATCTGTGCAGGCGTGCTCTGCGGGCTCGTCGGAGTGAGCTTCCACTTGGCAATTACCGGAATTTTCGAGGCGCTGTTTCATTTCTACCAAGGTCTGGGCATCTGGGCGCTGCCCGCCATGGTGCTCTCGCCGGCATTGGCAGGTCTGATTGTCGGCCTGATGATTCACTATGTCTCCCCCACTGCCAGTGGCTCGGGGATCCCACAGACCAAAGCGGCGTATTACCAAAATTTCGGCGTAATCAAGACCTCGGAAGCGTTTTGGCGCTTCATCATCGGCACGATCTCGGTGGCCTTCGGTAATAGCCTGGGTCGTGAAGGACCGACGGTGCACATCTGTAGTGCGGTGTCTTCGAAGTTGGGGCGAGTCTTCGGCTTGGGCAAGCTGCGCGTGCAAGCGATGATTCCGGTCGGTATGGGCGCGGGTATCTCGGCCGCGTTCAACGCGCCGATCGCCGCCATCACCTTTGTGTTTGAAGAGCTACTGGATAATTTTAGCAGTAAAGCGCTGGGGGGCATCCTCATTGCCGTGGTGGTTGCCGCGGTCGTCGAACGTACTTTGCTGGGCGAACATGCCGCGCTACAAGCCGACACCACCTTCTTCCACACCTCGTGGTGGATGCTCATCTGCTTGGTGATGGGGCCGACTGCTGGGTTGATCGGCCACTTATTTACACAATCGCTACTCAAGTTACGCGCTCATTTCAAACAATGGCAGACCATACCGAATTGGGCAAAGCCGGCACTCGGCGGCCTAAGCGTCGGCCTCATGGGAGTCACGGTGTATCACTTCAGTGGCGGAAACCTCGGCGTCTTTAGTATCGGCTATACGGATCTCAATGCTGCTCTAAATGGCAATCTAACCTGGACAGTCATTCTGCTGTTACTGGTCGGCAAGTTGGTGGCGACCACCGTATGCTACGCATCTGGCAGTAGCGGTGGTATTTTCGCTCCCGTCATCTTCATCGGCAGTATGATCGGCGGTTTATTTGGAGTCGTGCTAGTGCGCTTTGGCGCCGAGCCCTCTGTCGCGGCTGGCGCAGCCCTACTCGGCACCGGTGCCTTTTTTGCTGCCGTGATTCGTTGTCCACTGACCTCCGTCATCATCATCTTTGAGATGACCGCCAACTACTCGCTGATTCTGCCACTGATGATCGGCAACTTTCTCGCCCACCTGATCTCTGCCAAATTAAGCCCCATCCCCATCTACGACGCTCTGCTCCTGCAAGACGGTATCAGCCTCAAAAAGCTGCCTGCCTATCGCGGCGAGCAAGACTGGCGCAATCTGCCGGTGAGCACGATCATGACGCACGACTCCCGCACGGTAAGCGGCACTTTAGACGCACAGCGCAACCTAGCGCGAATCGAAGATGGCGGCCACCAGCACCACGCCTATCCAGTCGTCACTGATCTCAACTCACAGGTATTGCTCGGCATGATCACCCACCACGAATTGGAAGAAATGACCGCCGCGAACGACGTGCAAACAATCAGTCAATGGATCGACGGACACAAGATTATCGAAATCTATCCAGACACTTCCATTCGCGACGCAGCCAATACGCTGGTCATCAAGGACGTGCTGCAAGCCCCGATCGTTAGTCGCAACGATCCGACCAAGCTGCTGGGCATCGTCACGCTGCACGATATCGCTCGTCAGCAAAATGCGATCGAAGAAACCATCGATCGCTAGCCTGAGCGGCGCAAGCGACTAGGCAGAGCCAAATTGCATGTTTAGCGCAAGCTCTGGTGCCAACGCCGAGAGTTGATCACGATAACAGCGAATGAAGGCGTGAAGGTTTTGTTGATCAATTTCGCGAGCATCGACGAACAGCCGATAGGCCAACTCCGGCACGTCGTAAGAGATGGCCGACATCTCATCGATCAACGAACGCAGGTCATCCTTAGTCTGTGATGTAAAGTGACACGCCGCCGTCAATCGCTCGGCCCAAAGATCAAAATCGGCTACCTCGTCAATGTGCACCATCTGACTCAAAGCTGCACCGATACAGACCAATACACGTGTCCGCCGATTACTACGTCGCTTCGGAGCAACACGCCAGAACTGACGGAAGCCCTCGATAAAATAGGGCTGTTCTAAAAAGTGGTTAAAATCTTGCTCACGCTCGGCCAGTGGCAGGGCGCGCACTTGTGGGGCATGATATTGAGCGGATTTCCAACCCATCACCCATGACTTCAGGGTGCCGAACTCAGTCGAGGGCATGGCTAAGCCATGCATCAGACTATGGGTCGCAGCAGCGTCACGGAGGCCTTCAGGTAGGAGTTTGAGGATACCACTACCGAAGTAAGCGACGTCGCGTGGCTGCAGCAAGTAGGCATCGATCCGCGCACGAATGGAGCGCTCCTCTTGTGCCGTCGGCGGGCCTTCCTCGTACAGCTCAATGGTCCAACGTTGCAGTTCACCCAAGGCATTCTCGCCAGTAATAAATGCGTGAATGTCCGACCAATGCTCGGAAGCTCGCGTGCCCGCCAGTTCCCAAGTCATACAATACGCCATGCTGACGATGAGGAACTCTTCTGCTCCAGTTTTTTGTAATTTAGTCACCAGCAATTCTAATGTTTAAAAATTCGTTTACTGGCCAAAGAAAGAGAGCACAAAATCCGCAAAGTAAGCATCCACATAGCGGTCAAAGCCGAGGAAATAAACCAAGCCACCGACCGCCAGCATCGGGCCGAAAGGGACTTGCGATCCAAACGCGACAGGCTCGTCACTGTCACTCGATCCTCCTCGCTGCTTCCAGCCGAAGATGCGCCCTAGTAGCAACACTGGCAGTAAAATGAGCGTGCCGATAAAGGCGCCGCCAAACATGGCAAAGACTGCGCCCTGCCAGCCGCAGAATGCACCAATGAAGCCGACAAATTTAACATCGCCCTCTCCCATCGCTGGCTTGCGAAAAACGATCTCGCCGAGCACCGCGATCCAATACACTAGCCCCGCACCAATTAGCGCACCAATGATTGAATGCACGCCAGACTCGATATTCGCGATGATTAGTGAGCCCTCCACGCCTTGCAGCGACGGGAATAAAATCGATAGCAGCACACCAATCACCATCCCACCAATAGAGAAACGATCTGGTATAATCATATGATCCAGATCGATAAAAGTCGAACAGATCAAAAACGCGATAAACAGGAAGCCTATAATTGCGACGACCGGAGGATGCATAACCCACGACGCATAAAATAGGACACCGGTGAGCGACTCAATCGCAGGATAGCGCACACTGAATCGTTCGCCACAGCAACTCGCGCGACCACGCAGAAACAACCAGGTTAGGATCGGGATATTATTATACCAGGCAATCGCTTTGCCGCAGGCGCAGGTCGACCCAGGAAAGACCACCGACCGCTCGGCTGGAATACGGTAAATACAAACATTCAGAAAGCTCCCGGTGATCGCTCCAAAAATGAAGCTAAAGGTCGCGAAGAACCACGGGAAGTCGGCATTAATATAGGTAAAAGTCTCAAGCATAGCGGGGCGGAAGTTTCAAAGAATGACAGGCGGCAGTCATCATCGCATCGGCATCGACCGCACTGTGCGACCAAAGTTCAAGTGAGCGCGCACCTTGATGAATGAGCATGGATAGGCCATTCGCAATCGGCAGCCCGCGCGCACTGGCTTGCTCTAGCAACGCAGTCTTGGTTGGATTATAAATCATATCATAGACTTTCCAACCAGCAGGCAGTTGCGCCACGTCGATTGGTGCGGGATCGCTGGCTTGCAGGCCCAAAGAGGTCGCATTGACCACCACGCCACACTCCGGCAAGTCTTGCGGCAAGTCATTCAAGGCAAACGTCTGTGTCGAGGTGCTGCCCGCTACTCCGCCGAGTACTGTCAGCAGATTCTGTAACCGCTCGGGCGTGCGATTGCCGACATACAACTGCGCACAACCGGAAAGCACACACTGCACCGCAGCGGCACGAGCCGCGCCACCAGAACCGAGCAAGATCACATTGGCATCTTTCAGCATCACACCCAGATCCAACTCCAGACCACGCGACAAGCCATACCCATCGGTATTAAAGCCATCATAGCCGAGTTCATTCCAAACCAGTGTATTTACCGCCCCCATACTTTGCGCATCAGGCGAGATGCCTTGGATCAAATCCAGCGCCTGCACCTTATGCGGGATCGTCAGATTCAATCCCAAAAAACAGCGCTTATGAAACAGCGCTAATGCTTGAGCGAAATCCTCGGGCGCAATATCGAAGCGATAATAGGCCCAATCAATGAAACGCGAGTCTGTCTCTCTCAACTTCGCCAACGCCGCATTATGCATGGCCGGGCTGACTGAATGCTGAATCGGATGGCCGATCACAGCCAGCGGAGTGCCGCTAAACTCGGTCGTTTCGAGATCCCTAAGAGTATAAGTTTTTTCGGTATTCACTGCGTTGATATAAGGAGGACAGCCCAGACTTAAGTCAGTATCTCAAATAGTTACGAGCCGATTCCATCGGCAAGACAGGAAAATATTTTGGGGCACAAAAATCACCGCGGAGAACCGACACCTCTAGCAGTGATCGCGGGGTAAACCCGCTCGCTACTCTCATCTTCTGCCGTA
>JAFMHF010000106.1:0-3037 GCA_017854655.1 Puniceicoccaceae bacterium
CGGAGGCGGACCCTCCCCTATACACTGCCGCGGGATCCCCAACCACCGTCGTCGATTGCCCACAAAAAAGCCGCACCCTTTCGGATGCGGCTTTCCTATAATAAGATAACAACAATATCTTGTGGAAACGTTACTGGCAAGCTTCGCACTCTTCACCATTCATCATGGCTTCGAGAGAACAGGCTTTGGCTTCTGCCGCACTGAATTCTTTTTTGGCTGCTGCGGAGACCGCCGCTTCGGCATCGGTTTGGCCGACACGTCCACGCTTCTCTTTTTTCACACTGGTGGTTGCCTTCTCAATGTTAGAAGCGCCGAGTGTGCGGAGATAGTAGGTGGTCTTGAGGCCCTTGCGCCATGCATCGCGATACATGTGCGAAAGTGTTTTGATGTCTGGCTCGGCAAGGAATAAGTTGACCGATTGCGACTGATCGATCCATTTCTGGCGACGCGCGGCAGCATCGATGAAGTATTTATATTCAATCCCAAATGCGGTGCGGTATTTATCGCGCAGGTCTTGCGGCACGCCTTCGATTGCGTCGAGTTCGCCATCGAAATACTTAACATGATCAAGCATCTCAGGCGTCCATAGGCCGCGCTTCTTTAAGTCGCGGACCAGTTCGCCATTCAGCACGATAAAGTCACCGGATAGGTTACTCTTTACGAACAGATTCTTATAGGTCGGCTCGATGCAAGGCGTGGTGCCCATGATATTGGAGATGGTCGCGGTCGGTGCGATCGCGAGCACGTTGGAGTTACGCATACCATGCTTAGCGATTTTTTCGCGCAGTGGCTTCCAGTCCATTTTACCCGCACGTGGCACTTCGATTTTCTCGCCACGTTCTTGTTCGAGTATATCCAGTGTATCTTGCGGCATCAGACCACGGTCCCATTTGGAACCTTTATAGCTACTGTAAGTGCCGTGCTCAGCGGCGATGTCGCTGGACGCTTCGTAGGCATAATAGGCGATGGCTTCCATGAACTCGTCGTTAAATTCAACGGCGGCTTGAGACGCGAATGCGATGTCTTTTTTGTAGAGCGTGTTTTGCAGCCCCATGATGCCAAGCCCGATCGGGCGGTGACGAGTATTGGCAGTCCTAGCGGCTTCAGTTGGATAGAAGTTGATGTCGATTACGTTATCGAGTGCACGTACTGCGATACTGATCGTCTCACGCAGCTTGGCATGATCCAGGTTACCATCGGCATCAAGATGTGAGTCGAGCACCACCGAACCCAGATTACAAACCGCAGTCTCTTCGTCGCTGGTGTTGAGGGTAATCTCGGTACAGAGATTCGAGCTGTGAATCACACCGCAGTGATCCTGCGGACTGCGTACATTACACGGGTCCTTGAAGGTGATCCAAGGATGCCCTGTTTCAAAGATCATCCGCAGCATTAACTTCCACAGGTCGAGAGCGGGTTGCTTACGACCAAAGATTTCGCCGCGCTCTGCCATCGCTTCATACTCTGTGTAGCGCTTTTCAAACGCTTTACCGTAGAGATCGTGCAAGTCAGGTGTTTCGTTCGAGCGAAATAGGGTCCACTCGGTACGGGCTTCCATACGCTGCATGAATAGATCGGGAATCCAGTTCGCGGTGTTCATGTCGTGCGTGCGGCGGCGGTCGTCACCGGTGTTTTTACGCAACTCTAGGAAATCAGGTAAATCATTGTGCCACGACTCCAGATACGCACAACCAGAACCGCGACGCTTGCCGCCTTGGTTGACTGCAACGAGTTGGTCATTGTGCAACTTCAAGAATGGGATCACGCCTTGGCTCTCACCATTGGTACCTTTAATAAAGCCACCAGTGCCGCGAACTGCGGTCCAAGAGCCTCCGAGGCCACCGGCCCATTTAGATAAGAAGGCGTTATCGGCGATGCCGCGGTGCATAATCGACTCGATACTGTCATCGACCTTGTAGAGGTAGCAGGACGAAAGTTGCGAGTGCAACGTGCCGGAATTGAACAGTGTCGGCGTGGAGGAGCAAAAGCGCCGGCTCTTGTAGAGATTGTACAGACGGATGGCGTAGCCCTCGCGGTCTTCTTTTTCATGGTGAAACAGGCCCATGGAGACACGGATCCAGAAGTATTGTGGCACTTCCAGGTGGCGGTGTTTCTTGCCGGTCTTATCGACAATCAGGTAGCGGTCATATAAAGTTTGCACGCCGAGATAATCGAAATCGAGGTCAGCCGATGGGTCGAGTGCCGCACCAATCTGATCGAGGTCGAAGTCGAGTAGTTTCGGGTGGATGCGCTCGATCTCAATCGCACGTTTTAGGTAGCTCTTAAAGCCGCGGCGATGCGCTTCTTTGAGTTGTTCGACACCATCGCGTAGAATGTCCCAATCCAGCACTTCTTCGTAAATGTATGTCAGCAATACACGACCAGCAAACAGCGAAAAGTCAGCATCGCGCTCGATCATGCTCTTGGCATTGAGAATGATCGTCTTCTGCAAGTCCGAACGCGTCATCTCCGGATACAGCGAGCGACGCAGCTCGTCGTCGATTTCCTCAGCGCTTAAATTAAGATCCAAGCCAATCATCGCGAATTCGATCCGAAGCTTGAGATCGATACCATCCCAGAATGTATTCTCACCATTCGCTTCGGTGACGACGATCATCGACTCCTGCAATGTTTCGCTAGAATCGACGATGCCTTCATCCTCGCGGACGCGCGAACGGTGCGCACGGTACAGGATGTATGCTTCGGCGACCTTGAAGTGACCTTGGCGCATCATCTCTTCTTGCACCGCATCCTGCACATCTTCGATATTGAGAAATGCCTGGCCGGCACCATTTAGACGATCGGTTGCAGCACGTGCGACTTCGACTGCTGGAGTCGAGTCCAAGTGCAGCGACAGAAAGGACTTACGCACAGCGACTTCGATCTTCGCCTCGTTCCACGGCACGACTTGGCCGTTACGACGAATCAACCGAATCGAAACGGGTTCACGCTCACGCTCTTGGCCCTTGGCGCGGCCAAAGACTAGGCTCTTAGCCACGTCATGCGCATCGTTCTCGATCAATGCCTTCTCAATGAG
>JAFMHF010000106.1:3290-4945 GCA_017854655.1 Puniceicoccaceae bacterium
CCAATCACCGCCGCCCAATCAAAGCGCGGTTTTTTATCTTTGGGAGTGGATGCGTAACGTTTGAGTTCGAGATCTTCTTCGAATGAAATTTTTTGGATCATTGTTTGTTGTTTTGGTTCAAGTTAGTAAATGGGGTGGCTGGGTAGGCCTGAGAATTAGTAGAAAATGGAAAACGGAGTGCGGACGAGGTCCGCACTCCGGAAATTGTGAATCTGCGAGCTTTTGAATTATAGCTCGTCGTCGTCGACTTGGCCCAGCGCAGATGCTTTCTGGTATTCGGTCACACGGCCTTCGAAGAAATTTTGTTCTTTCTTAATGTCCATCATCTCAGCGAGCCAAGGGAATGGATTAGAAGCGCCAGCGCCCAACGGCTCTAGACCGACATCTTCAAGACGACGGTCGCCAATGTAGTCGATGTACTGACAGAATTCTTCTGAACTGAGGCCCACCGAATTGACGGGTAGACAGTCGCTGATAAAGTCCTTCTCCAACGAGATCGCCTCGCGCATCAAGTCGCGCAGCTCTTCCTTAAAGTCCGCCGTCCACACGTCTGGATTCTCCTCAATTAGATCCATGATCAAATTACGGAACACTTCGATATGGTTGGACTCGTCGCGCAGTGTGTAGCGAAACATTTGGCCGATACCAGGGAATTTGTTCTGACGGTAGAGCGACAGCACCATACCAAACAGGCCGTAGAACTGAGTGCCTTCCATGCACTGACCAAACAGGAACAAGTTCTTAGCGAATGCCTGCTTGTCCTTTGTGGTGGTCAAATCCATGTCGCGACGCAAGCCACGGGAGTTAGTCACCACGAAGTCAGTCTTGCGCTTGATGGTTGGGATATCTTCGAACATCGCCTCGCACTCGTGCGGGTTGATGCCGAGCGAGCTGATCATATATACCAGTGAGTCCGCGTGAATGTTTTCCTCATGCGCATGGCGGCCGAGCAATAACTTGAGCTCGGGAGCAGTCACCAACTCACGGGTCACATGCTGAATATTATCTCCAACAATACCCTCAGCCGCAGAGAAATAACCGATCGCCATCTTAATGATCCAACGCTCCGCATCGGAAAGGTCGGCACTGCGCCACAACTCGACATCCTTCTGCATTGGGATGTCTTCCGGCTCCCAGTGATTGTTCTTCATGGTTTTATACAAATCATATGCCCACTGATATTTCAGCGGCAGGATATTGAAGAACATCGTGTCTTTGCCGTTAATAACTTTTTTTGCAGCATAGGCTTCTGCTGCTTTCGTTTCGTCGAGGACGAAAGTTTTATCGCCGATTGTATAGGTTTTTTCCATGAGTCTGTTTGAGTGGTTGGTTAGGTTTGAAAGGATTAAGAATAGAACAAAAATCGCGGTTTATTTATCGGGATAGCTATCGCCGCAACTGAAGCTGTTGAAATGGAGTAAGATAGAATGTTTTTAGGGTAAACGGGGTCGTTCGATAGATTCAACTGTGTGCGAGCGAATCTGTGCTGTCAAATAAATGAACACCGTATATCGTATATTTTTCATAAAATCGCACTATATATAGTATTTGTGCACAAGTTGTTCGCAATTCACTGTGAATAACTTGCAGCACAAATTGGGCTCAACCCGCATACTTATCGGCTTTATCAGTAGTCGACATGCAGGTAGTTTATG
>JAFMHF010000107.1 GCA_017854655.1 Puniceicoccaceae bacterium
TCGCCAAGGCGCACTTGCGGCTCGATGGTGTGCGCTTGATTCTGCGCGGGCCGGGCGCGTAAGGCGCGGTGCGTCCGTAGCGACTGGCTTTATGCCAGGACGGATTGCGGGACAGATCGCACCCAAGGGCATAATCGCGGGATCAACCCGCTCGCTACGTGGAAATGCGGACGACGCGGAGGTCGTCCCTCCCGCGCTATGCGGTCGTAGCGACTGGCTTTACGCCAGGATGGATCGTACCCAAGGGCATAATCGCGGGATAAACCCGCTCGCTACGTGGAAATACGGACGACGCGGAGGTCGTCCCTCCCGCGCTGTGCGGTTGTAGCGACTGGCTTTACGCCAGGACGAATCGTTACGTTGAAATGCGGACGACGCGGAGGTCGTCCCTCCCGCTATTTCGCATCGAATTGCGATCCACGAGTGGACTCTCTGTTGGAGGGATATCGTCTCGATGTCCGCTGGTGTTGTGCGGGCATCGGGACGCTGCCCCTCCAGTATATCCGCCTGCCGCGCGTTAGCTCTCGTCGTTCGATTCGATCACGGTGTAGCGTGATTTAAAATTCAAGGTGCGCTGGCGAGTGATGATTTCGAGCTGGATACTCTTGGTGTTATTCGGCCCAATTTCGCAAATGATGGTGTTGGGCCCTTTTCCTTTTTGGTGACTGTGAGCTTTGCCTCGCAGCACGCCACCGTGTTCATGTAGCTGGTCGACTGTGAGATTAATCGGCAGCACGATCAGGCCTTGGTCATTCTCTGACTGTTTCAGTGGTACGTTGATGGAATAGGTGGCAACCAGGTTGCCGTCTTGGGGAGTTAACTCGCTGACTGAAAGCTTTACCGAGGCGATACCAATGCGGCATTTAGTATCATCGATTTTGAACGAAAGCTGATCCCATGAACTAAACGCATGCTGCAGGCTCGTGTCGCTCGCATGCACAGGTCGTTCGGGAAGTCCGCAAAGAACCGCCAACAGAATGCCGCCGCTATAAATAAGTCGTTTCACTCGCTTCCTAATTCGTCTGCAATCGGCGAATTGTCAAATGCTTCGCGCGCTTGAGCGTGGCAGTTGGACCTTGGTCGAGCCGCAGCGACTGGCTGTGCGCCAGGATGGATCGCTACATTGAAATGCGGACGACGCGGAGGTCGTCCCTCCCGCACTGTGCGGTTGTAGTGACTGGCTTTACGCCAGGATAGATCTTGGGGTTGAAATGCGGACGACGCGGAGGTCGTCCCTCCCGCGCTTCGCATCGCATCACGATCCACAAGGTGACTCTCTTTTGGAGGGATATCGTCTCGATGTCCGCTGGTGTTGTGCGGGCATCGGGACGCTGCCCCTCCAGTATATCCGCTTTACGCCAGGACGGATCGCGGGGTAAACCCGCTCGCTACGGGTTTTGTCCGCAACCAGCAGCGCCGAACCGGGTCTCTCCACCTTAGTCGATTTGACCGAGTAGTTTTAGAATGTTGAGCGAGTGGTCGCCGATACCTTCGATGTTATTTAAGATATCGATGTAGATCATCTCGGACTTGATGTTGGCCTTGTCGCTCATACGGCGCACGGCTTCCTTGCGCAGTTTCTTACGAGAGGCATCGATGGTGTCTTCGAGTTGCTGGGCGACTTCGATATCAGCCATCGTGACCTTCCGCGTGAGGCTCTGAATATAGAAGCTCATGAATTGGTCCACAGGCCCGCAGAAGTTGCGGATCGCCTCTTGAGTGCCCTCGGGAAGCACGCGCTGCTTGTTGTATTTCAACTGAGCGAGTCTCACGAGGTTGTAGGCACAGTCGCAAATTTCTTCGAGCTCGGAGATGACACGCAGCATCACCGTCACTTCATTGAGACGCTCACGGCTGAGCTCTGAAGAGGTGCAGTAGATCAAATATTGGGTGATGTCGAAGGCCAGCCGATCGCTACGCTCTTCCATTGCCTTGAGTTCTTTAACGCGGGCGGACAGGTCTTTGTCGGGGTTTTCGTACACTTCGTTGAAGCCGCGGAACATCACTTGAGTGAGTTCGGCCATGCCCTTGATCTCACGCTCTGCTTCGGCGAGATTGATCTCACCCGTTTGCGGCAGATTGGGTGCTTGGTAAGTGACATGTTCGCCTTCTTCGGGTGCACCCTCTTTTTCGCGTACCATCTTGGTGGCGATTTGTGCCAGCTGTTTAACGAATGGCACCTGTATGCAGATGTTCGTCAGGTTGAACATCGAGTGGAACAGCGCCAGGTGATAGAGTGTGTAGACAGGATCGTTGGCGTCGCCTGGTGTGATCTTGTCGATAAAACCAGCAAAGACACCGAATAATGGAATCATCCAGAGCACACCCACCATGTTGAACATGAAGTGGGCACGGGCCGCGCGCTTAGCTTCGGTGCCAGCGGTCATTGCTGCAAGGTTGGCGGTAATCGTGGTGCCGACATTTTCGCCGAGGACGATGGCGGCCGCGTGTTCGTAGCCGATCCAGCCCTTGGCGGCCAGTGTCAGTGTGATCGCACCCGCGACGGAAGACGACTGCACGACGACGGTCAGGATGACGCCAAAGATGAAGAAAATCGGAACCGCGCCCATGCCGAAATCACTCCAATCCTGTAGGAAGGAAAATATTTCTGGATTTGATTTAACGTCCGGCACGGCCTTTTTCAGTAAGCTCAAGCCGAGGAAGAGGAGTCCGAAGCCGATCAGCGCTTCACCTGAATCACGCACCTTAGGGCGCTTGAAGAAGATCATTGCCACACCAATGCCGACACAGGGCAGGGCGATTTTGGCGAGGCTGAACTTGAAGCCGAGGAAGGCGACGATCCAGAAGGTGGTGGTGGTGCCGAGGTTGGCACCCATGATCATGCCGATCGACTCGGTGAGTGTCAGTAGCCGCGCGTTCACGAAGCTGACGATCATCACGGTCGTGGCACTGGAGGACTGTACCAACGTCGTCATCAGTGTGCCGCTGACAATGCCGGAGAATCGATTGCGCGTCATGTTACGGATGAGTGCGCGTAGTCCTTCGCCAGAGACCTTTTGCAGGCCCTCGCTCATTACTTTCATTCCGTAGAGGAAAAGCCCGAGGGCGCCGAAAATCGCAAAAAATGTAGTCATCTAATTGTCTCTGGTTTAATAGGCGAGGAAGCCCAGAGCAAAGACGCTGGATACCGAACCGCAATGATAAAACGGGGCCGATTATGCAGCCGGTGTGAATTTTGCGCCGTTTAGACTAAAATCGGGTCGAGGGTCGGCGTGCCCTCATCGACGGGGTGTTCCGCAGCGTTGATCAGCGGGTAGCGATATTCCTGACCTTGGAAATTATGCATGATAATTTCCGTATCAGTCACCTCCTTCACGTATTCCGGATTAACTGGGATCTTGCCGCCGCCGCCGGGGGCATCGATGACGAACTGTGGAATCGCATAGCCAGTGGTATGGCCACGCAGGGCGCGAATGATCTCTATTCCTTTGCGGGCGTCGGCTCGGAGGTGAGCACTGCCCGTGATCAGGTCGCATTGATACAGATAGTAGGGGCGCACACGCATCATTAACAGGCGGTGAATCAGCGACTTCATAATCTCCGCCTCGTCGTTAACCTGTTTGAGCAGCACCGACTGGTTGCCGATCGGCACGCCCGCAAAGGATAGGCGCTCGCAGGCATCGCGTAGCTCGTGGCTGCATTCGTTCGGGTGGTTGACGTGGATGCTGAGCCAGATCGGACCGTGTTTTTTGAAAATTTCGCACAGCGCCGGTGTGATGCGTTGCGGCAAAAATACTGGTATTCGGGATCCAATGCGGATGAATTCGAGGTGTGGGATCTTGCGCAGCTCGCCGAGTAGGTAGTCGATTTTTTTGTCGGACAAGAGTAACGGATCGCCGCCGCTGAGTAGCACATCGCGGATTTCGGGGTGGGTGCGGATGTATTCGAGGCCGCTTTCGAACTCTGGGTGAAAGTTATAATCCTGCGCATTGGAGACCAGTCGGCTGCGGGTGCAATAGCGGCAATAGGCGGCGCAACGGTCGGTCACTAGAAACAGCACGCGGTCTGGATAGCGGTGCACGATGCCATCGACTGGTTTGGTGTTTTCTTCGCCGACGGGGTCGAGCAGTTCCTCGGGCGCGGTCTGCATCTCGCCAGCATGTGGCACGACTTGTCGTCGTACTGGATCGTTCGGATCGTTCGGGTCAATCAGGTTGAAAAAGTAGGGTGTGATCGCCAGTGCCAGCTTATCCTTGGCAAACAGGCAGCCAGCTCGCTCGTCGGGTGTCAGTTCGAGGTATTGCTCCAGCTGCTCCAGCGAAGTAATACGGTTTTTGAGCTGCCACTTCCAGTCCTGCCAGAGGTCGGGCGATACGTCAGGCCAGTGGCCTTGGCCGCTATGCCAATTTGAGAGAGAGTCGTCTGGATACATGAGGCTGGGAGGTGGGGAAGTGTAAAGGTGGGAAAGTGGAAAGGGTGGGAGATTAGAATTCTAGCTTGCCGTATGACTCTATTTACGTATTCATATACTTAAATAAGTCAATGCCTTCTCCAGAAACAGATCTCGACCTCGATACGCTTGCCAAGCAGCTGTGGGCGCTCGGCGATCCGGTGCGCTTGCAGATCCTAAAGATTTTGCCATCCGAGCCAAGCTGCGAGAACCCCTGCAATGTATCTAAGATCGCAGAGCGGATCGGTTTGTCGCAGCCAGCGACCTCGCACCATTTGCGAATTCTTCGTCAAGCAGGGCTGATCACGAATGAGAAGAAGTGCCGCGATATGATTTATTGGCTGCAACTCGACGCTGCGGATGAGGCGATCGCGAGCCTACGCGAGGTCTTGCGCTGAACGGTTTAGATACGCCCGTGGCCTCGGTCGTGAGACGGG
>JAFMHF010000034.1:0-18289 GCA_017854655.1 Puniceicoccaceae bacterium
AGGGCGACTCGCCCACATTCATCCTGTGTGGCTGCAAAGGAGGGCGAGTCGCCCTCCCTCCTTTATCCTTTTCCACGAATCGACAATGAACCTTTTTTGTCCGAATCTGTGGCAGCGATACGAGTGGCGTTTGTCCCACTCACCTCCAGCGACATGCATGGTGCTAGTACGTTGTTGAGCTTACCGTTGTTCAATCAATCACCGCCAGACCTGCCGTCACGATACTAATGATGACGAGTGGTGGCAGCCACATGGCGTGGCCCTGTAGTCGCGCCGCGCTGCGATGCAGCCACAATAATGTGGCAAAATAAACGCACAGCGCACTATAGCTGAGAGCGGTTGAGAAGCCCTCACTGGGCAGAATGGCACCAGGGAGTTGTGCACAGAAGATTACCATGTGATCCATTAGGTAAATCACCGTCCATGCCGAGTGGTTGACGAATCCCGCAAGGCCAGAGAACAGACTGCTGGCACAAGCCAGAGAGATGACGCCGCCGCTGATGACGATGGCGACTAAATAGACCAACAGCATGTTGAGTAAAATCGCACCGGGCGCGACGAACTCGAACAGTCCAGCGCTGAGCGGGGTACTCGCGAGCCACGCGGAGAAGCTGATGGCAAACATTAGTAAAACTTTGTCGAGCGACCAGGCAAAAGCGCGCTGCCGAGCGTTCCAGTCGTGTTCCGGCAGCCACTGATAGGGCTGGCAGCGGCGCGTTAAGACTTGGTGCAGCGGTAGGCCAAATAATAATATACTGAGCACCACCGTGTAGGAGAGCTGAAAGCCAAGGCTCCACAATTGATTGGGATCGATGATCAGCACTAAAATGGCGGAGCACATCAGCGCAGAGAACGGCGAGCGTTGGCGCTGGCAGGCAAAGCTCGACCAAAAAAACGCCGCCATCAGAAACGCGCGTATGGCGGATGGCGTGCCACCGGTTATTTCGACATACAAATACAACAGCGGCAGTCCGATCCATGGGGCAACTGCGCGCGGCACACGGATGAGTAAGAGGAATTGAGCAATCACAGTCGCAATTACACCAATATGTAGGCCACTGATCGCGAAGAAGTGCATGGTGCCAGTCATTCGATAGCGCTCGATTTGTGCTTTGCTCAGTTCGATCTTACGGCCCAGCAGCATCGCGACGTACACATTGGCAAGTTCCGAGTTTGCCGGTGCTCCCAGCCGCAGTGTTGCTTGGAATCGTTGGTTCATTGCCGCGCAAAACCGATCAAAGGCGACTGGCGAGCGCAGTATTTGCAGCGGGCCAGTGCGGTCGAAGCGATAGTGCACGCCGATGCTTTGTAGGTAGGCTTCGAAATCGTCTGCGTCACTGGTGACTGCCGACGGCAGGATCGGAGTGAGCACGCCGGTGGTCTTGAGTTGCAGGCCACGTTGGACGTTTAGCACGCTAGTCTGCTCTGCTGCTACGGGCGGAAGCGTCAGTTTAAAGTAGATCTGATCGCCGGTATGTATGCGACTGGTGGTGGGCGCGTCGAGGACGCGGGCGAGTCCGCTGGGTTTGCCGTAACGTTCGCCAGGCTGCATGACGCGTTGTATTTCGATCGCTAACTGCGCCTCGCGCGCGGGGAGTGTCAGGTTGTAGGCCTGTGGCGATGCAGGTAGTCGAAGTTGCCCATAAGCCCAGCAGCAGTGCGTTGTGCTGATCAAGAAACACAGCATCCATTGCCACTGCAGCTTTTCATTGCGTGCGAGTCGAAGCGCCGCGACGCTGCCGCTAAATGCGACACACAGCAGTAGGGGCAGTGGCGCAGTATAGTGGCGGGCTAGAATCAGTCCGAGGAGTAGTCCTAACAGTAACGATAAAATCGGGGCGCGAGCTTGAGTCGTTGGTGTCATCGAGGTGCGTTGATTCTATTACTATAAAGCGTTAGCTTAAATTTGCTTCGTTGCGTTCTAACTTGCAAGACTGCGTCACGCATCCGATGGTAGCTCCGATGTCTGAAAATATCGAACAGGCTGGCATTTTTGATGCCGAGCAGGACGCTTCAACTGGCTCCGTCGTGCGGCCGTTGGCGGTGCGTATGCGACCGCAGCACTTGGGTGAGATCATTGGTCAGGATCACATCGTCGGTGAGGGCTGTCTGTTGCCGCGGCTGATCCAGGCAGATAATTTCGGCAGCCTGATTTTTTATGGCCCACCTGGCTGCGGTAAGACTTCGATGGCGGAGGTGATTGCGGCTGAGACACAGAGTAAGTTCGTGCGGATCAATGCGGTGCTGTCGAATGTGGCCGAGGTGCGCGACATTCTACGCTTGGCGCGTTACGAGCCAGATAAACGCACCATCCTGTTTATCGATGAGATCCATCGGTTTAATAAGTCACAGCAGGATCTACTGCTGCCGGATGTGGAGGCAGGCAATATTCGTCTGATTGGTGCGACCACGCACAATCCCGGGTTTTATGTGAATCCGCCATTATTGAGTCGTAGTCACTTGTTTAGGTTGGAGCCGGTTGATGTAGAGTCCGTCGCGATTGTACTGGCGCGTGCCTTAAAAGATGTGGCGCGTGGCCTCGGTGCACATCGTTGCACTGCGGAGCCAGCGGTGTTTCAAGCCGTGGCCGATTTTTCCGGTGGTGATTTGCGTCGTGCACTCAATGCCTTGGAAACACTGGTGCTGAGTCAGCCCTTGGGCGCCCATGTCGATGCGCAGGCGGTCGAGGTGTTCGCCCGCGAGCGGCAGATCCGCTACGACCGCGATGAGGATGAGCATTACGATCATGCCTCAGCGATGATTAAGAGCATCCGCGGTTCAGATCCCGATGCCGCGCTGTATTGGACCTTTAAGATGCTGCAGGGCGGCGAAGATCCACGCTATATCGCGCGGCGCCTAACCATTTTGGCTTCTGAAGATGTCGGCCTCGCCAATTCGCATGCGCTGACGGTGGCCACCGCCGCATTTGAGGCATGCGAAAAGATCGGTATGCCAGAGTGTGAGTATCACTTGGCGCACGCGGTGCTTTATTTAGCGACCTCGCCAAAGAGCAACTCGGTGACGCGGGCGATGCACGCAGTAAAAAAGTCGCTCCGAGATGAACCTGTACAAGCCGTGCCGCTATGGTTGCGTGATGCGCATACCAAGACAAACAAGGCGCTCGGCCACGGTAAGGACTACCTGTATAGTCACGATTATCCCTCTGGGATTTCTGGCCAGGAGTTTATGTTGGCACCCCAGCAGTTTTATGTGCCGGGTCATGCGGGAGCGGAAGCTGCTACGGCACAACGGCTCGAACAGTTAAAACAGCTTAAAATTGCCATTCAGCAGCGAGATGCTTCTACGCAGGATTGATCTCTGCACCGTTGTGGCTATAGTGAGCGCTATGAAATTAACAATTCCAGTCATTTGCCTTGCTGTGTGTACACTGTCGTTACCGATTTCTGCACAAGAGGCCGTGTCCGCGGAAGTGGAGGAGAAGGTGATCCCTACCGAGATTTCCGAGCCGCCGTATCAAGTCGGCCAGCTGCCCTCGCAGCAGGGCTATTACATCGAGCGTCCAGGGCAGACCTCGATTAATTTCCGAATAGTGGCTAATAAAATGCGGGTATATTGGATCGATGCGGATGGTTTGATTGCAGAACCAGAATCGATTGCTGGCAATGCGCGCCTGAACGGTAAACCA
Source organism: Puniceicoccaceae bacterium (assembly GCA_017854655.1). Classification (GTDB taxonomy): domain Bacteria; phylum Verrucomicrobiota; class Verrucomicrobiia; order Opitutales; family Coraliomargaritaceae; genus Lentimonas. The sequence goes on from JAFMHF010000034.1 coordinate 3,647, forward strand.
AAAATCCGATCTTATTACAACTTGCAGCCAATCAGTGCTGCAGCTGGCTTAGGTGGCGAGGGAATCGTCCGCCCGCCGCATTTTTTTAATGTGGTGCTTTACTTAAAACAGTCAGAGGGCGGAGCAGGTGATGTACACACATTCCGTTATCTGATGTCGATGGACACTCCGATCGAAAGTGGGGAACCGAATCCAACTTCGACCGACTAAGAAACTATGGATTTAAAGCAAATGCTCAAAAGTTGGGTGATCGTCGCGTTCGGCGTGCTGATCGCCTCCAACACTGCTTCTGGTATACATTATGATAGCCGCGAAGCGCTGATCATCGTGGTGATACTGCTCAGTGCCTGTAATGTCTTTCTCAAGCCATTACTCATGCTGTTCTCGCTGCCCTTTATTATTCTGACATTCGGTATTGGCATCTGGGTGATCAACGCGTTGCTGTTCCTGTTCGTTGCGGCGCTGGTGAGTGGCTTCCATATCGATAGTTTTGGCAGTGCGCTTTGGGGCGCACTCGTCGTCAGTATCACCAGTGGCGTGGCGACTCTACTATTCGGTAGACCGAATCCACGTCGGGGTGTGAATATCAATGTTGGCCGTGTCGGGCCGACGCCGGGCGCTGGGCCACAAGCGCGGGGTACAAGTCAACCGCGCCAGCCAAAGCGAGTCATCGAAGATGACGCCGATGTAATCGATATTTAGAGGCAGGAGTGTTGCTGTGTTTTAATCGAGTGAGGGCGGGTCGCCCTCATTGTTTGATGCTGTGGGCGAGTCGCCCACACTCCTTTTACATACGACCATCCGAGGCCCCTTGGCATTGACGACACGTAACTCGTCTGTTTTCTTCGCAATCTTCTGCAGGGGGCATTTCACCTGTTTGCGGATTCAAGCACCTTCAATCTAACTATTTATGTCAACTAACTCAAAATACGATCTCGTTGTGATCGGCGGTGGTCCCGCTGGTTATGCGGCAGCCATTCGCGCGGGGCAACTCGGTAAAAAAGTCGCCTGTGTTGAGCAGGAGCGTCCCGGCGGCACTTGCTTGAATTGGGGCTGTATCCCTTCCAAGGCGCTGCTGAAGAGCGCTGAGTTGTTTAATAAAATCAAGCACTGTGAAGAATTCGGTATCAGTGTGACGGGCGCGAGCTATGACTTCACCAAGATCATTCAGCGTTCACGCAACGTATCGGGCACGATGGCCAAAGGCATCGAGTTTCTGTTTAAGAAGAATAAGGTCGATTACATTAAGGGTGTCGGCACGATCGCAGTCCCTGGGATGGTGGAGGTCACTGACGGTCCAGATAAGGGTAAGATCCTTGCCACTGAGAACACCCTCATTGCGACTGGCTGCAAGCCACGTCAGCTGCCCGACCTCGAAGTCGACGGTGTGCGCATCATGACTTCTCGCCAAGCGTTAGAGATGAAGACGCAGCCGAAGTCTATCGTGATTGTCGGCGCTGGTGCGATTGGCGCAGAGTTTGCCTATTTCCTCAATGCTTTCGGCACCAAGGTCACGCTGGTCGAGATGCTCGATCAAGTGTTGCCAGTCGAAGACCACGAAGTCGCAGCCGTGGTTGCGAAAGAGTTTAAGAAGCAGGGCATCGACTGCCGCACTTCGACCGCGGTCGAAAACATCAAGGTCGCCAAGAATAACGTAAAAATGGACCTCGTTAAGGCTGGCAAGGCCGAGTCGATCACTGCGGATTGCGTGCTGATCGCGATCGGTGTGGTTGCCAACACCGCCGGACTACTGTCTGCGCGCACCAAGCTCGCGCAAGATCGCGGTTACATTAAAGTCGATGCCAACTACGAATCCAGCGTCAAGGGGGTCTACGCGGCAGGCGACATCATTGGGCCGCCTTGGCTCGCGCATGTGGCGACCTACGAAGCGATTCAAGCGGTGCAGGGCATGTTTGGTCACGGCCAAGCGAAGCAAGTGACCGATTTCCCAGGCTGCACTTACTGCATCCCGCAAGTTGCTTCGATCGGTAAGACCGAGAATAAGCTCAAGGAAGAAGGCATCAAATACAAGGTCGGCAAGTTCCCCTTCCAAGCGTCTGGTAAGGCCGTCGCATCGGGCGCTCCTGAAGGCTTCGTCAAGCTTCTCGTGTGCGAACAGTATGGAGAAATTCTGGGTGCCCACATCGTCGGTGGCGACGCCACTGAAATGATTGGCGAATACTGCCTAGGCAAGAAGCTCGAAGCGACTGCGGAAGAGATTCACCACACCATCCACGCGCACCCCACCTTGAGTGAGGCCACGATGGAAGCCGCAGCTGCCGTGTTCGGCGAAGCGATTCACATCTAGTCGATTTAATTGAATCAGCAAAAGGCCGGACTTCGCACTGCGAACTCCGGCCTTTTTTGTGGCTGATACCGGTCCTTTAAATGGCTGTGAGAGTCGTCGCTAAACGCCTGACGTGATTGTTGAACCGAATCGCTCATGCGATATGTCAGGCGTGGTTTTCGCGCTGCTCATGAATCGCAGCCATTATTAAGAGAATCCCATGTCCACTAAACTCAGGGTAGACGTGGAGGGTAATCGATTGTCATATCCCTACCCGTTGGCATTTCATTCGCCATAGTGGGTCCACATGCGTAGGATCTTCACTACTTTTTCATTTTCGCAAATCTGGTAAATGATTCTGTGTTGAATGTTGATTCGCCTTGAGTAGCTGCCTTCAAGGTCACCAACCAGAGCTTCATATTCTGGAGGTTTTCTAGTCGGGTCTTCTTTTAGGATTTCAAGCAGCTCGATGGCCTTGTTTTTCAAATGACTCCGTGAAATTTTCTTTGCGTCTCTTTGCGCCTGCTTTGTGTACACGAGCTTATATTCTACCATTCGATTGAGTCGCTGCAGTCTTCAATTTTTTCATTCATCCCATCTTTGATCGATTCGACCATTCCAGGAATCGTGCTCAAGTGAATGGTTTCTGAAATCGCTCGCCAATCGTCTTCGGAAACAAGTACCGCATTCCCACGTTTCCCTGTGATTTGAATTGGGATGTGAGAATTGTTCGCTTCGTCAATAAGGCTATAAAGATTATTCCTTGCCTTTGTTGCAGTGATTGTAGTCATAGAATCAAGCGTGCGCTATTACGTGCGTTTTGTCAATTTTTCTTTGATGGCAACGAATAGCTCAATCGCCAGTGTTCTTTTCTATTTTTTAGGGGAGGTGTAGATGTTTACGCAGGAGGCTGTTCGAGTAGTGCTTCCAGAGCAGCAATCAAACGTGTACGCAATGGTTTGCCCGCGTCGGTGAGGGCGCGTTGCTCCTGCTCATATGCCGCGCGGCCGGCCTCGGTCTCGATATGGATCGGTTCGAGCCCGAGTGAGCTGCAGTCGTAAGGGCTGGCGCGCATGTCGATTTCGCGACAACGAATCGCATATTCGAAAGTATCCCACAGTAGCTCTGAGCCGACCCATGGCATTGCTTTTGCAGCCCACTTATACAAATCCATATTGGTATGTAAGCAACCGGGCTGTTCGTTGGTCATGCGCCCGTCCTGCGTCGGGTCGAGTTTATTGAACGGTTTGGCGTTGTCGGTGAAGAAGCGAAACGCATCGAAGTGACTGCAGCAGGTGGGGCGCGCTTCGACGACGGCATCGATCTCCGCTTGCGAGAGGCGCATCGGCAGTTTGCCTTCGTGGCGGGCACGGCCTTCGGGCCCACCTTGATAAACCATCGCCCATTCGTGCATGCCGAAGCAGCTAAACTGCGCGGGCTTATTTTGAACCGAACGACACAAATCGAGACTATATTGCAGGCGCTTGTGCGCTTTTACGTCGATCTTACTCGGGTCTAAGTAGAGTGTGTGGCCCTCGCGCGTGTAGTATTTCTCATTGTAGCCCAGTATGCCTTCGGCTGCTTCAAAGGCAACGCCGAGCCCTGGGTGCCAACCTTCCAACAGTGCCGGCGCGAAGCGAAAGTAAATGAACACGAAGTCGTGGCTCGGGTGCATCTTGCCAGCGGCGCGGCGCGAGCGGTAGGGCATGGTCCACTGCTGCGCTTTGTTAAAATGAGCACGGGCGCTCGCCTGCCAGGTGGCATAGGGTAGAGGCGTCTGATCGAGTGTGGCCATTGGCTTAGTGGCCTTCGTCGCGAGCATCGCTGTTGGCCGGTAGTTCGTGCGGGAACATGCTGTAGTAAGTCATGATCACCCAGCTGAGCATTAACGGGTAAAGCAAGGTGGTGAGTAGCACCGAGCCGACGATGCCGATGATCACACCGGACCACATCCCGACGATCTGTTTAACCACGAGGATACAGATGGGAATGATGACGACGATGATCGCCAGCACATAGCCGATTGAGGTGGTACCAAAGTAGAAGCCCGAATCTTCTTTCTCGAGTGGCATTTCACAACCCGTGCAGTGTTTGTTGAGCCGAAACCAATGCTTGAACATACCGAAGGTGCCGCAGTTGGGGCAGCGTCCGGTTAGACTGCGTGCAATGATCTCTGCTCGTTCGACTTTCATATACTGAGGGTCACGCAATGCCAATCACTGCCCTTTGGCAAGAGCCCATCCTGTATGTAATTATTTCTATGACCGCTTGAGCCGGCACTGTTAATCGAACCTCACCGATCGAGCGCAGCGAGGGTACTGCAACTTTCGATCTGGCATATTGAAAGGAGTGAGGGCGACCCGCCCTCGTTTTATTAGCAGTGGCTCAAGGTGGGCGACCCGCCCACGGTTTTATTTGCAGTGGTTCAAGGTGGGCGAGTCGCTCACACTCCTTTCGGTTGAATGCAGCGGACGCGCCTGCGCTACCTCAAATTGCCTCTGCCTTTTCCACGATTCATAGCTCGTCATTTGCTGCGGAGTCGGCAGAGTGGCGTCATTCAATGGTTCCGCAGAGATGATTTCGCGGGCCGACAGCAGACAAAACGATGAGCACAGCATTTACACAACTCGGCATTCCTGAAGACCTCAAGCAAGGGATCGAAGCACTCGGCATCCTTGAGCCGACTCCGATTCAGGCGCAAGCGATTCCTTTTTTAATGGAAGATGGCGGCGATCTCATCGCCCAAGCACAGACTGGCACTGGTAAGACTGCGGCCTTTGGCCTGCCGCTGCTGACCAAGATCGACCCGAGCTTTAAGGAGATCCAAGCGGTAATCATCGCGCCGACCCGTGAGCTCGCGCAGCAGATCGGCAAGCAGCTGTTCCGCTACACCAAATTTTCCGCTAAAATATTTGTCGAAGTGCTCGCGGGTGGTGACAAAATCGACCTGCAGGTTAAAAAACTACTGCGGCCCACGCATATTGTTGTGGCCACGCCTGGTCGCTTCATGGATTTGCTCAAGCTGAAGGCGATTCGATTACAGTCGGTCCGTCACCTGGTGTTGGACGAAGCGGACGAGATGCTGAGCATGGGCTTTCAATCTGAGCTAGAGGAAATCTTTAAGCAGACCAAAGACCGAAAGAGCACTTGGCTGTTTTCCGCGACCTTCCAAGATCGTATCAAGAGTATGGTCGAGCAGCACATGTCTGCCAAGGCGCACATGATTAAGGTCGATAAAAAGCACGTGGTGAATCAGAATATTGATCACCAGTTCGCAATCTGCTCGCGTGAGGATAAGACGGACTTCATTTATAAATATTTGAAAGCGCATGGCGAAGAGCGCGGCTTGATCTTTTGCCGCACACGTGCGGGCGCAGTCTCGCTGGGGCAAGACCTGACCAAGCTCGGCCTTGCCGTCGGTGTTTTGCAGGGCGACCTCAGTCAGAAGGATCGCGATAAAGTGATGCGTTCCTTCAAAAAAGAGCGCACACAGTTTTTGCTCGCGACCGATGTCGCCGCCCGCGGGATCGATGTCGAAGGCCTATCTTTTGTCATTCAGCACCAGTTGCCGGATGCGATGCAGTATTACACTCATCGCAGTGGCCGTACCGCACGTGCCGGTAAGAAGGGCGTGTCGATTACATTGATTGAGCCAAAGGAACGTCGTAAAATTACCCAGTTAGAAAAAGAACTCGGGTTGAATTTCTCAATGGTCGAATAGTGCTGCAGGCATCAGCACCACAACTTGATCAACTTAGAGTATTCGCACGTCCTGCTGTCTGCGCTCGATGATCGCGCGTTCTGAGCTCACGGATTCTCAGGTAGAGCCTCGAACTCCAGTTTGCGCTCGTCCATCCAAGCGTTCATTGCTTGCGGGGATTGCATCAACTGCATGATTTTTGCCATGCTTTCAAGGTGGGCGGCGTCCTGTTGCTGGAACATTTCCATGCCGTGCTGTTTGCTCAATTCCGTGAGCTCTTCAAATGTATTGGCTTGGAAAGCTTCGTCGCATGCGCCACCGAGTTGTTTGCAGGTCATTATTTTCATAATTTAATTCTGATCTTTATTTTAGGTTATTGGTTCATGTCATCAGACGTTGTTTTTGCCGAATGCGGTTGCTGATAGGGTCGAGTGCGATGGATCTAATTCTACTGCGCCAAGTCGTTGAGCAAATTCAAGTAGCCCCCATAGACTTGGAAGATGGTGAAAACGATGAACGCAGCGACCAATGCAAACAGTAGTGTCGGGTAAACAATGGAGGCATAGGTCATGGCGTGGTTCGCCTGCGTTTGGTATTGCTGGCCAGTCTTGAGCATCATCTCGTCGAGCTTGCCGCTTTGGGTGCCAGCGGCGTAGAATGCCACAAAATCGGGCGGAAATACTTTGTGCGCTTTGAGTTGCGTGGCGGGATCTTCGCCAGCGGCGAAGGTCGGCTCCATTGCACGGTAGGCACGGCTGATATTTGAGTCGTGCGCGATGCGAGCCGAGCCTTGCCAAGCAGTGTGCATTGGCACGCCGGCATCGATGAAGGTGCCGAGCGCGTAGGAAAAGTCGGCGAGTGCCTGTGCTTGGCTGTAGCCCCGCAGTAGTGGAATGCAGCGTAGAATGCGAGCGAGTAGCGGGTTGTCAGTTTTGACTAGAAATAGGGTCAGTGCCCCGAGTGCCCACACTGGCCCGATCAGTAGCGAGCTTTGTAAAAAGTGTAGTGGGGCGTCCCATTCGAACCCATGCTCGTAGTCGATCATGCGAACAATCGGCAAAATCAAAGCCGCGATGTGAAAGACGCCTAGCGGATAAAGTAGTCCGAGTATGACTTTGAGCTGAGTGGCACCAATGCGCTCGTGCCGATCGGAAAGATTGCGTAAGGTCTGCGGGAGGCGGCCGGTCTCCATCGCCGTGCTGATGAAAACGCGATCTGCTTTCGGCAACCATGCAGGTGCGGTAGCCATGACTGCTTCAATCCCAGTGCCGCCTTCGATCAATGCCGCCATGCGCAATCGATCTCGACTCGGTGGGCCTGCGCAGACGGTGAACGCTTCTGCGAGCCGAGTGCCGGAATCCAGATGTTCCGCGAGCTGTCGATACCAGTTAGAGAGAACTTTATGCGATGCCATAGAGAGGGGAAAGAGACCTGAGGAGGGGGCGGAGGCTTGAGGAGTGAGACCGGAGACTTGAGGGCTACTGGGTCAGTTCGCGTTCGAGCTGCTCGAGGCGTGCCAGCTTTGCTTTGACCCGCTGCCGGTAGCGGTGTTGGCGTGCGGCGTTATTTTTTAATTTATGGGCGGCGCTTTTTTTCGGCCGACCGCGACGTAGTTGGATCACGTTCTCTGGGATCGTGAAGAGGTTGCGTGCTCGGAATGGCTCCGGTGTTTGACTGAGGTCAATGGCTTCGTCGATGCAGGCGCTATCGGCAATCCGATTTGATTGCGTCACCCAGTTGGGTGCCGTGGTTTTGCTGAGCTGGCAAATCCAGGCTACATACGCGGCGAGGTAGGCATCACAGTAACCGTGATCCTTGAGGCGTGACCGCAGCAGTGGCGGAGCATCTTGGATCCGTTGTCGCAGCTCGCGCGCAGAGGATATCTGTTTCAACTCGTTTTGCCATTGCTGTAAGCGGGGTTGGAAATCGCTCACCTCATTGATATTGAAGGTGACTTCGGCGGCAGTTGTGGGTGGCGAGAGTGACATGCGAGTGTGTGATTTATAATTCGATTTAAAAATATATAGCTACGTAACGGAAAAATAAAGAATAAAGTGTTATTTAGCTAATGGCTTGGGTGAGTGCGGCAGACCGAGTCGGATTGACGCAGCAGGCTGCCGTCAAGCTCTGGGTGCTGTGGCTTAGGCCGCCGCCATTAAAAAATGGAGGACCACGGTGCTCGGGGCCTTCTGTCACTAATGGCCGAGTCGGCCATACGGCTGGATCTGTGCCGCGCGCCTTAGCGCTTCTTTTTCATCCAGCCCAAGGAGATGGTTTTCTGATTCTTCACCTTGGTTTTTTTCGGCAGCATGGTCTCAATGAATTGGAGAATCTCATTGCGGCCGACACGCGTCTTGGCTGAGCAACTAAAGGCTTTGACGGCCTGAATGCCCCATTCGTCTAATTTCTGCAGGAATAGCTTTGCGTGGTTTTCCACGGTGGTATCGGAGCTTTTGTCTGACTTGGTGAAGACAATCGATACGGGCAGTTTACAGGCTTGTAGCCACTCGATAAAGGCGAGATCGCCTTCGACTGGTTCCATTCGTGAATCGACCAGAGCAAAGACATGCTTGAGGTTTTCGCGACCGGTTAGATAGCCGCTGACATTGATGTTGAAGTCGTTCTGCTTTGCCTTGGAAAGTCGTGCATAGCCGTAACCAGGTAGATCGACGAGGCTCCAAGTCTTATTAATATCGAAGAAATTAATCAGCTGCGTCTTGCCTGGCACGCTGGATGTTTTCGCGAGCTCTTTCTTGCCGGTGAGCATGTTGATCAACGAAGATTTGCCGACATTGGAGCGACCGACAAATGCGAATTCAGGCTGCCAAGATGGCGGGCAGGCTTCGAGGTCGAGTGCACTGGTGCGGAATGTTGCGGTTTCAATCTTCATGAATGTCGAGGGGATTAAAGGGAAAGTTACGCGAATGCAAAATATAAAGATGGGTTTGGACGTCCTCGCGGTCGTCGGGACTCAGGACCGCACTGGACGAGGCGAAATTCGTCCCGCCCTAGTCGAATTTTTCTCGCTTCAACTTTTCTCAGCTTCGTGCATGCTAACTTAATCTCGATAATGAAGACTCTACTTCGAAAACATGCATTCACGCTGTGGCTGGTTGCCGCCGTGCTGCTCGCGGTCTATTTCCCCGAGCCCGCCTCTAAGGGAGGGTGTTTGCGTGCGCAGTGGACCACACAGTTCGGCGTGGCGCTGATTTTTTTCTTACAAGGCTTGACGCTGCCGACGCGTTCGTTGGCCGCAGGGTATAAACCGAAACGCTTGCATGTGTTCGTTTTATCTTGGAATTACTTGTGGTTCCCAGTGGTGACGGGCTTGCTGCTGATCCCGTTATCTGGGCTGTTGACGCCGGAGCTGTGTGTCGGGTTTTGGCTGTTAGCGATTTTGCCGACTACGGTGGCCTCGGCGATCGCATTCACCTCGCTCTCAGGCGGCGACACGAGCAATGCCATTTTTTCGACGATTTTTTCCAACCTATTGGCGGTGTTGGTGGTGCCGACAATTGCGGTGGCTTATCTCGCGAGTGAGACGGCGATTGAGATTTCATTGACGGGGATTTTTGTGAGTCTGGCTCGGTTGTTGGTATTGCCCTTGATCTTGGGTCAGGTGCTGCGGCAGTTGGTACGGGCGCTTGCCGGACGCATTACTGGACTGACCAAATTGGTCAGTAGTGGCATCATTGTATTTATTGTGCACGCTGCGTTTGCGCAGAGCGTGAGTTCGGGACTGTTGAATGAGCTGTCGTTGGCACTTTGCCTCGGAGTGGCCGTGAGCATCGTGACGGTCTTAGTGGTGACGAGTGTATTGATTTGGTGGAGTGGGTCTTGGTTGCGGTTGCAGCGTGCGCAGCGAATTGCAGCATTCTTTTGTGCGAGTCAGAAGTCGTTGGCCTCGGGACTGCCGTTGGCCTCGTCGATTTTGCTGGCAGCTCCGGGTGTGGTGGATCCTGCGATGGTATTGATCCCGTTGATTTGCTTTCACCCCGTGCAGTTGGCGTTCGCCGGTCTGCTGACCGGGCGGTTGGTGGAGTAGCATGCTGGAATTTTGCTGACGAGCTGGAGGGCAATGCTCTGTCATTGCCTCACGTTAGATTCGTTGATTTGGCTATCGTGGCCACGACGGAACGTTGCCCTCCAATATAGACACAAAAAAAGGCCGCTCAAGAATGAGCGGCCTTTTGTTGAAAATGGTAATTGAGCGACTAAAATGGTGGCTCTTCGTCGAGGACTTCGTCGGCTGGATCGAAGGCTGGCGGCGTGCTGCTGGCTGCGCCAGCTGCTGCAAGGCTTTCGATCTTCCAGGCGGCAAGGTTGACATAATATTTTTCATTATATTCGTTGCCGCGAAGGTCGAAGGTGACTTTGACTTTTTCGCCAACGCTGAGCTTGTTGACCAATTCAACCTTATCTTTAACACACTCGAACTTAATGTCCTGTGGGTATTTGTCAGCTTCGTCTGTGACGACGAATTCGCGCTTATTAAAGCCGCTGGCAAAGGTTTGTTCCTCGAAAATTACTTTTACGGTTCCAGATAGTTCGTGCATGGATCAGATCAAACCGACTCGTGCGGCAGAAGCAAAACTTTTTCGCACGAAAAGTGAGGTTTTCTGAATTGGCGGAACTGAGTTAGACGCCCGCACTGCCATCGAGGATGGCTAACACCTTCTTACGTGCGCCGCTACGGCTGGTAGCCACTGCGTCGAGCAGGTCGTCACTGCTCGTGGAGAGCGGTTTTGCCTGCCCTTGTTGCACTAGATAAATGTGATAGGCTAATTTGAAGAAAATGTCGCGGCCGTAGCTTTCCAGAAGATCCGGCGTGCCAGGCTCAGGCTTGTGGATGAATTGATAGGGATCTTCGAGGAGCAGCGCGGCATTGAAGCTGAAACTCTCTTTGCGATAATAATAGAGCCCCGCTGGGCGATCGGGCTTACGGATCGTGTCGGGGAGTTTTTCAGAGTAGTGGATTGGGTAGGGGCAGTCAGCTGGTCGTTTCGTGTCGATTCTGCTGAACTCTTTAAAGTGCGAGGTCATGTGGTGAGTGGTGACGCTGGCATCCAGTAGACGGTCCTCATAGATCATATTCCAGGCATGGCCGAGTGGGATAGTCGCTAGCGAATGTGTGCCGTCTTGCATAATGAGTAGGCCATCCATGACCACCGTCGGATGGCCAAGCATCTGCAGCACCGCATCGACGATGACTGCGTGTTCGCGGCTAAACCAGCCCCAGTCGCCGTCTTCGCCAGGGGCTTCATGTAGTATCAAGTTCAGTTCTTTGAGTGCACTGTAGCGGATCATGGCTTAAATCGCTAAATGCAAAGAACTGCGGATGCAATGCTTGTGCGTATCGATTTATAGTTGCTGCCCGGAGTTCGCAGTTTGGCCAAAGCGGACAACCATGGCAACCGCCAGTCGACTAATATGGACGAGGCGCGCTGGCCTCCGCGTAGCCTACTCGCCCTCCGCAGCTTCGATCAGGTCGGTGCCGGCTTGGGCTGTGGCGATCATCGCTGAGTTCAGGCGATTGCGGAGAATAAAATAGGCGATCATTGCGGGGATGCCGATCACTAGACCCGTCGCTGTCGTAATCAGGGCTTCGCCAATATCGCCCGCCAAGAGTTCAGGTCGACCCATGCCGCCGCGGCCAATTGTCTGGAACGCGCTGATCATCCCGCTGACTGTGCCAAGGAGGCCGATCATCGGTGCGACCGAGGCAACCACATTTAAGTAGGTGACCCATTGCGAGACGCTGTTCTCTTCGGCTTCTAGGTTCTCGATGAAGAGGTTTTCCGTCTTCTCGCGGCCTTTATGGATCTTTTTGAGCGCGGGGGAGAGCGCGCGCGCTAGGAGGTTGCTGCCATCTTGTAGGTGCTGGTGCCCTTGCTCGATGTTACCGCTCTCCAGTGCGTCGCTGGTCGTCCTTAATTGCTCAGCAGTGAAGAATTTATTCGGTGTGGTTTCTTTCCATGAATAAAAGATCAGGAAGAACATAATTAACGAACAGGTGCCGAGTGGATACATCGCCCAACCGCCTTGCTGGATCAGGCCCCATAGATTAAGGGTGTCTTCGGCGGCAGCGCTTGCCTCGGGTGCGGCGTCTTGTGCGAACAGCACTAAGGCCGATAGTAGGAAACTGCTGGATAGGGTGGTGAGTCGTTTCATAGTGAGTGGGGGACTAGTTTTGAGGGAAGTGTAATTTAGTGGAGGGCAACGCTCCGTCGTTGCCGCTGATCGGGGTACGCTCAATGCGTGTGGCAATGACGGAGCATTGCCCTCCATTTTATGAGCTGCTTGTTGGAGTGTTTAAAATAGATCGTTTGGTTTTATATTTGAATGAGTCTTTCGGAGGACGGACACTCTTGTCCGTCTTTTCTAGTTCGCAGATGGACAGGAGTGTCCATCTGCCTGTGTTAATTTTCGGCGTTGAGGTTTCGCTTTTCCAAGTGCTCGTTCAATTGTTTAAAGTAGGATTCGAAGGTTGGGTCTGTATCGGGCCAAGTCAGTGACCGTGCTAGCATCTCTGCATACAATATTAGCGCATAATCTTGATCTCGCAAGCCCAGGGCGGAGCTGATCGCTGCGGCGTAGCAGTGAGCTAGTTTATCGGGCGGGTTCGGCGTCGAAAAAACGATTGGTTGAAGCGCGGTGTCGAGTGCACCAGCGAAGTCTTCGCTGCGCAGTTGATCAGCGCTGCGCGTGTAATAGCCAAGGGCGGAGTCGCCGTACGGATCACGCGCGGCCAGCCATGCTTGCGTCAGCGGGCGTGCTTGGTCGTAGAGTTGTAGGCTGTTGTAGCTGTCGAGCACGGCGTCTTCAAGCGCACGTAGCGCGGCTGGATGACTAATCTGCGGCTTTAGAATACCAGTCACTGCAATCGCTCGGGCGGGATTGTCGGATTCTAGGATGAGATCGACGTAGTAGATGAAGAAGTGCGACTCGGTGGCGGGCAGGAGGGGCATGATTTTTACGCGTTGCAGATAAAGCAGTTGTAGCAGCTCCATGGCATTGTCGGATTCGCCGGCATTGATCCATTCGACTGCCAGCGTTTTGTAGCTTTCGCCCGGTATTGTAAAATTGAGAATTTCATTCACATTAAAGGTGTGGATGATTTCGCCAGCGCCTTCAGAGGTGGCTACCTGTATTTGATTTCCAGATACATCGATCGAGTGTCCTGGGATCGTCCGGCCATTGCTTAGATGCACCGCAATCGGTTGATGTAGTTCGGCATCGATTAGCGCAAGTTCGTCGGGCGGAATGGCCGCGGTGGTGAATGTTGGGAGTGCTAGGATTAGAATTGCAAGGTATGGCTGAAAGCTCCGGGTGTTGAGCTTTCTGGGAGGGACGAGCTCCGTGTTGTCCACTGAAAGGGACGAGGTTACTGGGGCGGTCTTCACTAGCATAGCGCCTACGGGTTCGGCGGACGAGGCGGAGCTCGTCCCTCCCAGGAAATAGTTCATCAATCTCATGGTTGCGCCTCTCTTGCAATATAGGCTGCTTGAATAGCGAGCTCGGTTTGCGCCTGCACGATGGCTTCCAACTCGGGTAGCTTTGCCTGTGCTAGCGCGTAGGACTCGAAGTATTTCAAGCGCTCGTCGCTGACTAACTCGCGCAGGGTGTTGCGTGCGGCTGCGCTGTTGCCGATCTGCTCAAACAGTAGAGCACTCTGCCAATAGGCATCGATGATGATCTCGGGGTAGGCGCGGTAGAGGGTGTAGATACGCTGCCAGTAGGGGATCGCTCGTTCGGGGTTTTCCTGCGCGGTTTCGATCCGTGCGAGCCCCGCGAGTGATCGGGCATGCGAGCGGCCGCGCATGGCTTTGATCTGTAGGATCTCGTTGAGTACTGCCCGCGCGCCGTCGTAGATGCCTTGCTGGGTAAGTATGTCGGCACTGAGCAGGCGCACGTCCGCGGCCAGTGGGTGCGTGGGTGTTTGTTCTAGAAAGCGTAGTAGCCAGCGACGAGCTTCGGTGAGGCGTTCAGCATTGGCGGCGAGTTGCGCTTTGCCAAAATAGGCGGTGCCACGCTCAAAGCGTTTCGAATATTCGGTCAAGATTTGTTCGCAGTAATCGTCCGCCGATTCGTAGCCGCGTTGAATCAATACGAGGCCGACGCTGGCGAGCGTCGCAGCGTCTTGTTGGTCGATTGGCACAAAACGGTGAATCGAGAGTAGGGTGGCGTCGGCTCGTTCGTCGCCGAGGCTGCGACGTTGGCGCAGGGACTTGAATAATGTTAGACGTGCAAACCAGGTGAGCTCGCCCTCCGTGAGGCTCCGCTCGGTGGCGTCTTGTAGCCATGTGTCAAAGGCGGGCAGGGTGCTGACGGTTTTGCCGAGGCGTTTATGGAGGTCGGCGTAAGCGGAAAGGATGGAGCCGACGGCGCGCGCGTTGGGATCGTTGCCGAAACGGGTAATCGCTTGTTCAAATAATGGAAATGCTTCGGTGCCGCGTGCTTCCTGCTGTAGCGACCAGCCGATCCAGTAGAGTGCTTCGCTCACGCGCAGGCGTCCGTTGGCGTCGTCGCGGTCGATGTAGGCTTGCAGATGTTTGCGTAGTAGATCGTAGCGTTCGAGTGCTTTGTAGATCTTCGAGGCTTGGAAGATGGCGTAGTCGTAAAGTTGTGCGTCGTCGGGCGGCACTTGGCGAAAGGC
>JAFMHF010000034.1:18550-21658 GCA_017854655.1 Puniceicoccaceae bacterium
CAGGCCGCGCCATAGTTTGAGCTGCTCGACGAGACTGCTTTTCGGGAAGCGTTCCAGTGCGGTGTTGAAATCGTCACGGGCGGTGCTTTGTCGCTCCAGCGCACTGAAGTTGTAGCCGCGGGTGAAATACCAGCGAGGCGCTTGCTTATCGTTGGGGAAGTGGGTGATGAGCTCATCGAGTACCGCGATCGCTTCGAGGAATTGACCTTCGCTCTGATAGGCGCGGGCAATCAGGAAGAGGGCGCTGTTAGCGAGTTTGTGGCCTGGGTGGTCGTTGAGAAATAACTGCGCGGTGTCGCGCGCGCCTTGCCAGTCTTTGGCTTCGCTCAGTGATAAGATCCAGCGGTAGTGCGCTTCGGCGCGGATGTCGGATTCGAACTCGGGAGTTTGTGCGACGGTGCGAAACAGGATGGTCGCCTCGCGATAGCGCAGCCCGAGCAAGTAGGCTTGGCCTGAACGTAGGTACAGGCCTGGGGTGTAGTCGGCCATGTTTTCGAGGAGCTCCAGCTGACGTGTCAGGCGTGCCACCAGTTGCTGTGAGTGACTCTTCCAGATGCTGGAGGCAAACAGGGATTGCTGGGCAAGGGCGCTTTCGACCACCTGGAGCCGCTCACGTTGCTTATCAATCAGCACCTTGCGTGGCAATGTCAGTCGGTACGCGCGCACCGCCTCGCTGTAATGGCCTGCGCTGAGCAGTAGATCGCCCGCATGGAGCGCCGCGAAGCTGAGCACTGCGATGTCCGGCATCGCGGCGACATTCCAATCCGACTCAAATAAGATTTCACGTGCACGGTCGGTCGAGTCGGTTTCACCTGCGATCTGTAGGGCTCGTAGGCGCGCCTGCATACGCAGCGTCTCGGGGGCCTCCGATTCATAAAATGCGTCGAGTAAAGCGGTGGCAGTCGCGACGTCGCCGATCTCATAGCGCAGATCTGCCTCTTGTAGCAGCGCGAGCGCGGCTTCGTTGGAGCCTGGGAACGTCAGCTGGAAATTGTGAAAGGTCTGCGCCGCCGCCGCCAGCGCATGGGTTTGCGACTGTGCGATCGCCGCATTGTACAGTGCGAAAGCCTGTAAGCCTGGGTGTGGTTGATATTGGCTGAGCAACTCGCCGAAGTAGATCAGGGCATCGGTGGGACGATCTGCCATGAGCGCGGCATAACCGCGCACGGGGAGGATGGTTTGCTGGAAACTGCGCGCTAAAAACTCTGGTTCGGTGCCATAATCGAGCTCCATGTTCTCAAATTGCCAATAACTAGAGGCGTAATCACCGCTACCGAAGCTCGTGATCGCTTGCTCTAATTGCTGCTGAAGCGTGGCTGTGGACGCCTGTGTGGGCAGTAATAGAGTGAGGCAAATCGACACCATTCCTAGGTCTACAAAGGTGTGAATGGCTATGGATCGATTTTGCCTCATTATAGTAACGTCAGTATTGTCACTGTCTTTCTAAAGCGCGAACAGAAATTAATGAAAATATTTTTTGAAACAGCATTGACAGGGTATTAAATTGTGATGGTTTGTCGTCTTCTTTTGGAAACGGGGCGTGGCGCAGCCTGGCTAGCGCATCTGCTTTGGGAGCAGAGGGTCGCAGGTTCGAATCCTGTCGCCCCGACCAAAATTAAACCCTTCTCGCTTGCGAGAAGGGTTTTTTTGTGTCGCTAAGGGCGACTGGAGTCGAACCTGCGAGCAAGCAGGTTTGACGCAGTGTTTTCAGGAACGGAGTTCCGCCCGGAAAACACGAAGAGGGCGGAGCAATCCTGTCGCCCCGACCAAAATTAAACCCCTCTCGCTTGCGAGAAGGGTTTTGTGTCGCTGGGCGCCAGAGATGAGAACTTGCCAGCAAGCAGGTTGTTCTGGTTCCCTTCGGGCCCGGTCTTGTCGGCACTACGCGCCTCGGAAAACGGAGCATTTCAGCAACGGATGGCATCCCGTAATTGCGTGATAGACGAAAATGGCTGAGCGTGTATACTTTTTTCACGATACTAGGAAAAATCCGTATATTATGAACTCTATTTCCCGTCGAAATTTCATCCAAACCGCTGCCGCTGCTACGGGAGCCTTCGTCTTGCCACGCTTCAGTATTGGTCAGCCAGGTGTCTCTGCGAATAGTAAATTAAATATCGCGATGGTCGGTGCTGGTGGCATCGCTCATATGGCCTACAACGGCTTGCAGGGCGAAAACATCGTGGCCTTGTGTGATGTCGATTCGAATCGTTTGCACGAGCACGCGGAGAAGTATCCGCATATTAAAAAAGCCGCCACGTTCAGTGATTTTCGTGTGATGTTCGACAAGATGGGCAAGGAGATTGACGCAGTTTGCATCGGCACTCCCGACCACACTCACTTTGTCGCCACGATGGCGGCAATGGAGCGTGGCTTGCACGTCTATACGCAAAAGCCGCTGACGCATAATATTTGGGAGGCGCGCACGCTTCGCAAAGCAAAGGAGCACTACAACCTAGTCACCTGCATGGGCAATCAGGGGCATACGTATGATGGACTTCGGCAGATGCGTGAGTGGGTTGAAGCCGATGTGTTTGGGCAGATCAATGAGGTTCACAGTTATCTGAAAGTTGACGGTCTGTTTGGTGTTCGACCTGGCTATCCACTGCCGCCACAGGAAAGCCCCGTGCCGGCGTCATTGGACTGGGATCTTTGGCAAGGTCCGTGCCCAGCGGCATCGTTCAATGAACGCTACCATCCAGGTGGCTGGCGGCGTTGGCGCAAATATGGCAATGGCATGTTGGGCGATTGGTTTCCGCATATTGCCGACGCGCCTGTGTGGATTTTGGATCTGTATGAGCCGGTCGCCGTCGAAGCAGAAACAGTCGTCGGTAGTAACGACTGGCTGGCACCGTCTGAGTGTCAGATCCGTTTTGAATTTCAGCATCGTGGCAGCAAGCAGCCTTGCACCTTCTACTGGCATAACAGTGCGACGGATTTAGGCTTTAGCAAGCCTGACAACTGGACCTGGGGTGATGAACTGCCTAAGGGCGGCAGTTTCTTTTTCGGCGAGAAGACGATCGGTTTTACCGATAATCGTTCCAGCAATCCGCGCTTGGCGAATCGTGACGAGATGAAGGCCTTTAAGGAGCAGGGCTATCCGGATGA
>JAFMHF010000035.1 GCA_017854655.1 Puniceicoccaceae bacterium
CCCAATGGCGGAGAGGGAGGGATTCGAACCCTCGGTGGAGTTACCCCCACACATCCTTTCCAGGGATGCACAATCGGCCACTCTGTCACCTCTCCTTGGGAAAGCGTTGAACAAATTAACCGCAGCTCTGAGGTCAATAGAAATCGACCTATTAGACAATTGTTTGCTTAAATGAGAGATTGACTCACATGCGAAGCCTGGGCGGTCGAATATCGCTACCAACACTCATCCAATGCAGGACTGGAAGCTGAAAATCCTGGCTTAGAGAGGCACGCATTTGGCCTATTTTATTTAGCACAGATGCGCGTCAGCTCAGTTTTATCGCTTTTAAACTTTCAAACTGGCTGAATCGCGATTGATATCCTCTAAAATGATTTGGCTCTATCGATTACTGTATCTCCCCGCCTTATTGGTGGTGCTGCCCTACTACGCTTGGCGCATGTGGCGGCGTGGCGGTTACGCAAAAGACTTCCAGCATCGGCTCGGAAGGTTCCGGCGGCTCAGCCCACCCGCCGCGAACAAGAAACGCATCTGGCTGCAAGCAGTCAGCGTCGGGGAGATACTGGCAATTGGCCCACTGATCCAAGCCTTACAGGCAGACAATACTATTGAAATCGTACTGACCACGACCACCAGCACCGGATACGCCGAGGCCAAAAAACGCTACAAAGATCAGGTCTATAGTATTGGCGTATTCCCGCTCGATTTTTGGCTATTTTCACGGCTAGCGTGGCAACGGATCCAGCCGGACGTCATTATTATGACCGAGAGCGAACTCTGGCCTGAGCACTTGCATCGAGCCCGTAACAGCGGCACCCCCACATTCTTAATCAATGCACGTATCTCAGATAGAAGTTTTAAACGTTATCAAAAAGTGCCTAGACTCGCAAAACGCCTACTACAAAAGCTAGACTACATCTTCGCAGCCAGCGATCTAGACCAAGCTCGGCTCATTGAACTGGGTGCCCATGCAGACACTACCGCCTCCACTGGCAGTATCAAATTTGACGTCACTATCGAGACGCAACTCGAGCAGGCGACCCATACCGCGCTCTGCGAAGAGCTTGGATTTGGACACCAGGCCGAGCAAGAGTCACCGTTCATCTTACTCGGATCTTCGACCTGGCCAGGCGAAGAAGCGGCTCTCCTGCGCATCCAAGCGAGTGTGATTGCGACTGGTGTCGATTGCCGCCTACTTTTAGTACCTCGCCACGCAGAGCGTGGTGCGGAAATCATACACTTACTTAAACAGCAGCCGCTCACTTGGCATCAACGCTCACAAAACACTGCGACACCGAACAGCGTCAGTATTCAGTTGGCCGATACAACCGGTGAGCTTGCTCGCCTCACGCAAGTGGCTGACCTAGCCTTCGTTGGCAAAAGCCTTGAGCCAAATATAGGCGGTCAAACACCGATCGAAGCAGCTGGCATCGGCATCCCTATTTTAATGGGGCCACACATGACAAATTTTAAAGCCGTAGCAAAATCCTTAGTGCATAGTGGTGCAGCGCTCTACGCAACCGATGAAAACCACCTTAAAGCACTCGTCCTCAATCTAGTCAAAGACTCGACGGCACGAGCTGCAATGTCACAGGCGGGCAGAGACTGGCACGCAGAGAATAAAGGAAGTAGCGCGCGGATCGCTCAATCGATCCTAGCAGCGCTCAACTAAAAAGTTGCTAGGCATCTTCGGAAACTTCGTATTGCTCCATATCAGGCGGCACCGCACCCAAGGCCTCTTCCATTGTCGTCAAACCCTCCTTGACCTTCAGCATACAGTCTTGGTGTAAAGTCTTCATTCCATTGCGCATCGCAATTCGTTTGAGCACAACCGCTTCTTCTTCGGAATTGATCGCTTGAACAAGCTCTTCACTGGTCGCCATCAATTCGTGGATACCGACACGGCCTTTATAGCCGTTACCGCCGCAACTCGGACAGCCATCTTCGCTCGCATGCGGAACTTTGCCAGCCCACCCTAAAGCACGCTGCATAATCGCTGCTTCGTTACCAGTCTGTAGATGGACTTGCTTACACGATTTACAAACACGCCGCATCAGCCGTTGGGCACATACACACACTAAAGAAGCTGAAATCATAAACGGCTCCACGCCCATCTCAGTCAGTCGAGACACAGTCGTCGGTGCATCGTTGGTGTGTAAGGTGCTGAAAAGCATATGGCCCGTAAGTGCCGCTTCAACAGCGATGGCAGCTGTTTCCTTATCACGAATCTCGCCAACTAAAATCACATCTGGATCTTGACGAAGAAATGCGCGCAGCGCAGTAGCGAAAGTCAGACCGATCTTACGCTGCATCTGCATCTGCAATAGACCTGGCAAAGTATACTCGATCGGATCCTCCGCGGTGCGAATACAGACATCGACCTTATTAATCTCATTGAGCGCAGAATAGAGCGTCATCGACTTACCAGAACCAGTCGGCCCACAGTGTAAGACCATACCATAGGGACGCGTGATCAATTCTCTATAACGGCTTAGATTCTCTTCCGAAAATCCCAACGCAGGCAGCGGCAAGGTGCTCTTCTGCTTATCCAAGATACGCATGACCACGCCTTCACCATAATTCAGTGGTGCTGTCGCTACACGTAAATCCACGTCGATGCCTTTTTTGTTAAATTGTTTAAACTGAATACGCCCATCCTGCGGCAATCGCTTTTCAGCAATATCGAGCTCAGCCATTACCTTTAAACGAGCCAGCAGTGCACCTGACGCTGCAGGCGGCATCGAAAGTTGATGCTTTAAAATACCATCGATACGAACACGCACTCGTGTCTCCGTCTCAAAAGGTTCAATATGGATATCACTAGCGCCTGCGAAATAGGCCTCTTCAATGATACGATTGCCCAGCTTAATAATCGGCGCAGACTCTTCGTCTGAGAAGTCATCTTCCGAATCTTCTTCGCTGGCAAAATCCATACCGAGCGCTTCGACCACATCACCAAAACCCACGGCCTGTCGCTCTTCTTCATCACCGCGCAATGCATCATTAATTGCACCCTCGAGACCAAGAAGTACTGAGACCGGCATTCCAGCCATCTCTTTCACTTTATTAATCGTCTCGAGATCAAACGGATTACTGACCGCGACGATGATACAATCACCGGCAAACCCGAGCGGCAGAACACTATTTTCACGGCAAAAGTCCTGCTCTAATTTCGAAAACGTCGCCTCATTGACCAGACAATGTTTTACGTTAATCGGCGGCATGTCGAATGCTTGCGCCTTTGCAACTAAGACCTGAAAAGGGGAGATTTTATACTCTTCAAATAACAGCGATTCCAGAGCCAAACCTGAAAAATCCTCTTCTGTATCGATGATCGTTTGGCATTGCGCATCCGACAGATGCCCCATCTTGAGCAAATTTTTAACGATCGAAGCTTGAATACGGGCAAGTGCCATAAGTGAACAGGGTTGGAGTCAGTCAGTGAAAATTCAAATTTTACAGGATCGGCGCCTTAGAGATTCGACAGCTTCGGATTGAGTAAGGGCAGCCGTTCCAAATCGCCTTCAGTTTCTACGTTTGAACCGAGCCCAAGTCGACGCGCCAAAACCACCACAGAATCCCCCGAAGCTTTCAACTCATCCTTAAGTTGCTCAGTTTGAGCTTTTTTAACAAGTTTAGCCAAACGGATTTCTGGAGCAGTCACTACACCTTCGTCGAGCTCATCCGCCAAGGCTTCCAGGCCGATCGGTGCGTCTTCACTCGCCTCGACCGCAGCCGATATGACTTCTTGAAGCTGTTGGTAATTCCCCGGCCATTCGAACGCTAAGACAGCATATACTGCCTCTTGAGTGAATTCTGCGACTCGTGGCTTGCTGGTACGATCAGCCAGCAAACGAGCAAAACGATGCGCGTAAAGAGCGATGTCGATCGGACGCTTACAAAGCGGCGGCAAGATGCAACCAGACGAATCTGCCTGCTGTAAGAACTGAATGTCCGAGACTGGTCCCGACAACACATAAGCAAACAGGGCATTCTTAGCAGAATCGACTGACGGTAAGACTTTCGCCAAATGAGCGCGCGCTTCAGACACTTGATTTAGCGACGTCAAGTGAATCGAACGGACATCACTGTGCTCTTCATCCGCAAGCAGCTCGTTGAGCTTACTGGCATCTGCAGTTGTGAACTCTTCAAAAGCAAATTCCTGTATCGGCTTATCTTGGTTGCCACGCCACGCCGAAATGTCCTTAACCGCGAGAGTTGCATCGCCACCTACAGGCTCAAGAATAAACAGACTCGTGCCATTCTGACTGATATTCCACGCATCTTGCATAAAGCGTGTTGATGTTGAACAGCCTGCACTAAAGAAACGTGGTTCTTCCGGGTAACCCTGATCGTTGTCAGCCGCTGGAGCGTCATCACAGGTAAGCTCACGATCAAATGCCTCTTTCTCCTCGTCCGTCATCTGCTCTGCAAATTTCGCCACGTGCGCTAAGAATGCTGCTGTATCCAATGGCTTCTCCATCACCAAAGTGACACTCATATTAGCCACCTTGACCAACTCAGGCGTATTCATTAACCCAGAGACTAAAATGAAGGGAAGATTCGGGTACAGCTCTCGGGCTTTTCTAAGGAACTCCGCACCATCCATCACAGGCATCTTATAATCTGAGATGACCAGATCGTAAGGTATCTCCTCCAATTGATCAATTGCCCGCTCAGGCCGTGTTGCCATATCGACCCGGTAGTTGTTCTGACGCAGGAGATCCTGCAGCATTTCAGCATAGTTCTCTTCGTCGTCTAAAACTAATATTCGTCCAGCCATAGTATCTACTCTTTTAAGGTCTTTTGGGCACTTAAATTTACTTTAATGTTGCCTCGATCACTGTCGTATCTGTGCCAAAAAATGCGGCAACTTTTGCTTTATTGCCCTCGAAAAGAATCGAAGTAGCTCGCACATAATCAACACGTGTATTTGATAGGCGCGACTCAAAACGAGCCCGCGGTGACGCTAGCGCAGTGGACTGCAGCGCAGAAGTGACTGCCGAGAGCATCAATACCTCCCCGGGGTTAGATTCCATCACTTGCCGCACCGTCACACGTAGTTGCTCGTAATTATTATCCCATGATTGTTTACTAAGAAAATCCCTAGCAGAGGCTTCAAATCGAGACACTGAGGCCAAGCCCTTCTCCCGAATAATATCGACGACCATCTGCTGCGCCAAGATCGCAATGTCTAATGCACAATCGCGCAAGGCGGGCACACAAACTTCTGCCGTGCCCATAAGGATATATAAATCCTCATCAATACGCCCTTCATCAAATAGCACATCTAAATCCCCATTGGCACAAAATATTGTCCTCGTCGGTATCTCGATCGACTCAAATACTCCCGCACATTTTGACAAAGCAGTGGCGAGACGCTTTTGCGCATCAGTCATCGACTCAACATCTAACAGCACACAGGTAACTCGCTCTGCTCCGGTCAGCTTGGCCTCCTCAAACATCGAGAGCACTTGCTCTGTATCAAACGAACCTGGGCTCAAATAAATAAAGTGCTCTTTCTCACTCTCGTAGAAATTTCGAATGTCTTCACAGATCAGACGGAATTGCGTGCCAGGCTCACCAATCAAAGATAAAGTTGATTTGAAATTGCGAAGGTTATAAAGGCGTTCCGCAAAATCAATGGATGCCTGCGACTTGCACGGAAATGAGTTAAAAGAAAATCCACGCGCCTCCCCTTCGACTTCTACAGTTGCTCCACCAGTCAAAGCAACGGCGTGCGATTGGCTATTCTGCTTTAACCGCTTCGCCTCATCAATGAGTTCCGCAGTGCGATCCAACAGGGAAAAGATATTGAGTGGTTTAAGAAAAACTCCGCCGACTCCGCCACTAATGAGCGTACGAATCGTATCATTTTCCATAAAACCAGAAACCATGATCACGGGGACCTCCGGCTTCATTTGCTTAATCACTTTCATGAATTCAGCACCAGTCATCTCTGGCATTCTATGATCGGTCACCACCAGATCATAATCAGTATTTCTAAAAACCTCGACCGCTTCGATTGGATCTGTGAGCGACGTGACAATGTAGTCCGCCTGCTCAAAAATATCCGTCAATAAGCTATTGAAGTCCACATCATCATCTAAAATTAAAACGCTATAAGCCATATCTCTTATTTCTATCTAACGCGCTATTCCTCATCAGCTGCTTCGGCTGCAGCTTTCTCAGCAGCCAATACATCCTCTAAGCGCTCAAGACCTCGACTCATCGATGCCATTGAAGTACCATACCAAACAACCTTACCATTCAACATTTCTTCCCAGTGTTTCACCACGGGCGCACTCAAATAATAGCAAGTCGCAACCATGTAAGTTTCTTCGACCTTATCGAAAGGTATAGTCGAAGAGGCCCAACAGAGCGAAAGGTCTAGCTCGGTTGAAGGCAGCGACCGCAGCTGAACCTGATTCAAATCAATCAGACCGATCCCATACTCCTCGACGATGTGATCGAGCAACCGCGCTTCGTCTAGCACTTTCAAATCGTATAGCAGCGACGTTAATATCGAAGCATTCTTTAACAACTCAGGCGATCGAATCGCCTCCATAAACTTCTCATTTGCAGAATCCAAATCTGCACTAGACAGCAAGCCCTTGTTCACCAGGGACGAACCAAGGAAACGGTTACTGCGAAGAATAAGTGCTTTATGTTGCTGCATGAGTCGAATTAGCAATTACCATGCGACATAAAGCAGCAAGACGTCAAGACGTGAGAGTGCTCAATCCAGTTAATCAGTGTAATACCTGGCAGCGCAGCAGATCAATGCTGGCACTAGAATTTCGCCTCAATAAACAAACCTGGGAATTGCACCCAGAAGAATGTCAAAACTCGACAAGCAACGCTAACACGAAAAAGCCCGCGACAACTCGCGGGCTTCTGGTTAAGTCATATCGGCGATCAGTCCTAGACGAACTTCTTGAATAGAAGCGTCGCATTGTGTCCGCCAAATCCAAGGTTATTACAAATCGCGACATTCACTTCTGTTTCACGCATCGTGTTTGGTACACAATCGAGATCACAATCGGGATCAGGTTCTTCGTAATTAATCGTCGGTGGAATCTTACCATCGCGAATCGCAAGGGCACAAACCGCAGATTCAATGCCACCCGCAGCACCAAGCAAGTGCCCCGTCATGCCTTTGCTAGAACTGACAGGGATCTTGTATGCATGATCACCCAGCGCCTTCTTTACCGCGCCAGTCTCAAACTTATCATTGTATGGAGTCGAAGTGCCGTGTGCGTTAATATAATCAACATCTTCCGGTTGTAGCCCCGCTTGCTTAATCACCTTGGAGATAGCAAACGACAATGCCTTACCTTCTGGATCGGGAGACGTGATGTGATACGCATCACAAGTCGCACCATATCCAGCAATTTCACAGTAGATCGTGGCACCGCGTGCCTGCGCATGCTCCAAAGTCTCCATAATTAAGACTCCAGCGCCTTCCCCCATCACAAACCCATCACGACCTTTGTCAAAAGGACGGCTAGCTCGTGTAGGCTCGTCGTTGAAATTTGTACTCATCGCTTTCATCGAACAGAACCCGGCATAACCAAGCTCCGTGACGGCAGCTTCACTGCCTCCAGCGATCATTACGTCGACATCATTGTCGCGCAACATACGGAATGACTCGCCGATACTGTGCGTACCAGAAGCACAGGCACTGACGATGCCGTAATTGGGACCACGAGCACCCACCTCAATCGCCACCACGCCACTAGCGATATTTGCGATTAAAGAAGGAATCATGAATGGAGAGACCTTGCGCGGCCCCATCTCAAAGAGACGACGGCTTTGCGTCTGAGTTGTTAACATCCCACCAATACCAGAGCCAATCAGCACGCCAAAGCGGTCTGCATCCAGCTTCGTGGGATCGATGCCAGCATCATCTAATGCAAGCCTAGACGAAGCGACCGCGAACTGAGTAAAGCGGTCATTTCGACGAGCCTCTTTCGGGTCCATAAAATCACCCGGCTTAAAATCCAGAGCTTCCGCACCGACTTTGCAGGCATATTCAGTTGTATCGAATGATTGAACCCGATCGATACCACTTTTACCAGCAAGCAGACTATCCCAGAAGGAATCGACTCCATTGCCGTAACTGGTGACAGTTCCGATACCGGTGATCACTACACGCTGTCGTTTAAACGATTCGTCCATAGTTTGTGATAAAAAGTAAGCCGCGATTAAGCGGCTTAAGTTATGAAATGTAGGAAAAGGACTTATCCAGCCTTTTCGGTGATGTACTTAACGACATCGCCGACAGTCTGTAGCTTTTCAGCATCAGCTTCTGGAATTTCGCCGTCGATCTCGTCCTTGAACTCTTCTTCAAATGCCATGATCAGCTCGACTGTGTCGAGAGAATCAGCACCGAGATCGTCAAGAAAAGACGCTGCTGCCGTTACCTGCTCTTCATTTACGTTGAGCTGGTCTACGATGATTGTTGATACGCGTTGTTCGATTGTTTGTTCTGACATAATATACTAGGTTTAGATTAAAGTCTTTTCAGCATCACATGACCATACCACCGTCAACTGTAAAAACTTGACCGGTGATATAACCCGCTTCTTCTGAAGCGAGAAATGCTGTTGCATGTGCGATGTCTGCTGCGCTGCCCATACGCTTCATGGGAATCGCTCCAACGATGGCTTTTTGCTGATCTTCATTGAGCTCTGCAGTCATATCAGTTGCAATGAATCCGGGAGCCACGGCGTTGACAGTGACATTACGCGCCGCAAATTCTTTGGCAAGGCTCTTCGTGAGACCAAGCATGCCAGCCTTAGCAGCCGCATAATTGGCCTGGCCTGCGTTTCCAGTCAAACCGACTACTGACGAAATATTAATAATGCGCCCCCAACGTTTGCGGGTCATCGGACGCGCAAGGTGCTTAATCCAGCTAAAGCAGCTCGTTAGGTTGGTATCAATCACATCACTCCAAGCATCATCGCTCATGCGGAACAATAGCCCGTCTTTGGTAATTCCTGCATTATTCACCAGAATGTCGATATTGCCATGCTCTTCCAATAATTGCTCTGAGGCTGCCAGAACCGCCGCATTGTCCGCGACATCGACTGCAAGCGATTGAGCAGAACCGCCAGCCGCATTAATGGCATCTGCAACAGCGCCACAAGATCCAGCAGAACGGCTCACGCAAATCACGTGGTGACCTTTCGTTGCAAGTAGCTCAGCTATGCTCTTGCCAATTCCACGGCCCGCTCCAGTGACGAGGGCTATTTTCTTATCAGTCGTTTCAGTCATTCAAAAAAGTAAGTTCGCTTTGTATAATAGATAAAGTCTTCCCCATTATTTCGACTCGGGGCAAGCACGAATGTTACTTTTATCGAGCAATATTGACAGCAGAGCCGGAAGTAGACTCAAGTGCACGTATGTCAAAGCCCGAAGAACAGCGTATCCAGAAAATTATAGCCAACGCAGGTATCTGCTCACGTCGTGAAGCAGAGCGCCAGATCGAAGATGGTAATGTACGCGTAAACGGCAAAAGAGCCGAACTGGGCGACAAAGCACTCCCTGACGCAGCGATCTTCGTAAACAACAAGCCAATCCTTCACAAACAGGAGCGCTCCATCACTCTGGTCATGAACAAGCCGAAGGGCTACGTCTGCACCAACTCAGACCCTTTTGCCGAAAAAACGGTCTTTCAACTCCTTCAACCCGACCTTCAGCGACTGCGCCTCTTTTGTGCCGGCAGACTCGATAAAGACAGCGAAGGCCTACTTATTATAACAAACGACGGCGACCTCGCCAACAAGATCGCCCACCCGAGCACCGAAATCACCAAACGCTATCGCGTCGTGCTCAACAAAGATTTCAAAAAAATAGACATACCAAAGTTATTGGCTGGCGTCGAATTCGAAGGTGACTTCCTCAAAGCGGAGAAAGTCATCCCCGCCCCCGTTCTAGGCGAAGGTTCTGCAAGACGCCTCGAAGTACATCTGCATCATGGTAAAAAGCGCGAAATCCGCCGCCTATTCGAAGCGCACCGCTACTTCGTCAAAAAACTCGTTCGCGTCCAAATCGGCGGCATCATCCTAAGGAACATCCCTAAGGGCGGCATCAAAATACTTGGCAAAAAGGATATCGAGCGCCTTTTTACCAAATAAAGCGCTCAGGATTCCTGAGCACTATTTTATGCTGCAGATTTGGCGTACAGTTCCCCACATAATTACAGCGCAGATCAGTGCATCTATACGGAAACGACCTCGGTGCCTGGCTAAACAGAAGGCGCAAATCATCGGCGAAGTCAGGCCAGTCGCAGCGGGTAGCGAAGACCTAATAATTCAGGCTCGCACCATCCGCCTCGCCGAATAAATTCCCACACACCTCTATAGTTTAACCAAAAATCTGATCAACACATCAATCATGCAACTCATCGACGGCAACGCAATCGCAGCATCTATTATTGAAGAACTCACCGTCGAAGTCGGCGCACTTTCAGGTAAAAAGCCTGTGGTCGCCTTCATCCGTGTCGGCGAAGACCCAGCCTCGGTCTCTTATGTGCGTAAAAAAGAAAAAACTGCCGAAAAAATCGGCATCGAAAGCCGCCTAATACTACTCCCTGAAAGCATTACATCCGAACAGCTGTTCGCTCAGATTGACGCACTCAACGCAGATTCCGACGTCAATGGTATCCTCATTCAAGCGCCGTTACCCAAGCACATCAATGAAACCGCCACGTTTAACCGTGTACTCCCAGGCAAAGACGTCGACGGCTTCAACACCGTCAACATTGGTAAACTCTGCCAAGAAGACAGCAGTGGCTTCGTCGCCTGCACACCTGCCGGCATCGTCCAACTGATCAAGCGCAGCGGCATCGAAACCGAAGGTAAGCACGTCGTCGTGCTCGGCCGTAGTCAAATCGTCGGTAAACCAGCCGCCCTTCTTATGATGCAAAAAGCTTGCCCAGGCAATGCCACCGTCACCGTCTGCCACTCGCGCACCGCCGACCTACCCAGCATCACTCGCCAAGCCGATGTACTGATCGCAGCGATTGGTCGCGCCAATTTCGTCACCGCAGACATGGTCAAAGACGGCGTCAGCATCATCGACGTCGGCATCAACCGCGTTGAAGACGCCAGCAAGAAGAGCGGCTATCGCCTCGTTGGCGATGTCGAGTTTGCCGCCGTCTCAGCCAAAGCAGCACACATCACCCCGGTCCCGGGCGGCGTCGGGCCGATGACCGTTGCCATGCTGATGCACAACACTCTGCGAGCCTTCAAAGCCAGTCAGGCCTCTCAAACATGAGTACACCGCACGCCCCTTCGGAGCCAGCACCGATCAAACCGAGCAACCCGCTTGACTCGGTATTATGCGACAGCGGGCCGATGCCGCCGGCACGCTTTGTCATCCGTGCGCTGGCATTCTGCTTAGATTTAGCGCTAATCCTTGGCGTCGGTGCGTTGACTTTAAAAGTGACGCTATTCGAAAACTTCCCCGAGGCTGCTTCAATTTGGGCAGATTACAACGTCGCCATGCAAAACCTCGATTATGCAAAAAGCATGATCTTCGACATGAAAGGCACCAACCCTGAACTGTTTGAAATCATTACTTATGCACTCAGCACGACGATCACTGTGGCCTGGTTCTACTTTTCCGCGGGAGAAGCATTCTTCGGCGGCAGTTCACTCGGCAAACGTTGCTGTCGGCTTCGTAGTATCAGCACCATCACACTCGCAGAGCCCACAATTTTTAGTGGCATCGTTCGTGGAGGCCTAAAAACAATCATGCTCTTTAGCTTTGGTATCATTGGCTGGGCGGCGATACTCATTCCACTATTGTTTAATAAGCGCCGCCAAATGGGCCATGACCTACTCAGTCGAACCGCCGTTATTGACGAAACTCGACTCAAGTCAGACGAGCCGCTTACCAGCTCATCTACAAATTCTAATTAATTTTTCTGTTTTAACTTCCACAAAAGCAGTCTAGAGCTTTTTTGTATATTATTACTAAATAAGCTATCCACCTTCATTCGCCCCCAAAAACAAACATCCCTTTGAGCACTAACCGTAAGCCCAAAATCCTCGTCGTCGACGATCAACCGATCAACATCAAGCTGCTGCAACGCAAACTTGAACGACAAAATATGGATATTCTCGTCGCTTACAACGGACGCGAATGCCTGGATATTGTTGAAAAGGATCTCCCCGACCTAATCCTACTCGACATCATGATGCCCGAAATGGATGGTATCGAAACTTGCCAACATCTAAAAGCAAATCCGGCGACTGAGGCCATCCCCATTATCTTCATCACCGCGAAGGCCTCGAAAGAAGGGAAGCTCGAAGGTCTGGATGCCGGCGCAGTCGACTATATTACAAAACCAATCGATCTCGATGAGACTCTGGCCCGCGTACGCACACAGCTACGTCTGCAAGAGATGTTTCGTGAAAACCTCGAACTGCAAAAACGCCTCGGCGACGTTCGAAAGTCTGCCGCAGTCGGAGCTATCACACAAGGGATCGCGCATAACTTAAATAATCTTCTAGGTGTCGTGGTCGGCTATCTCGACCTTATCAAAAACGGCTACGATAGCCCTGACATGGTCAAGCGCAGCGTCATGCTGATGGACCACGCGATCAACCGCATGGTCGGTATTATTCGCCAACTCGGAACCATCGCCAACAACGAACGCATCGAACTGTCCACTCATTCGATCGACGTCTTACTTAACAACAGTATTGACCGGCTGAAGAATGAGCACGAGATCCCCGCTCGAGTCTTACTCGACTCGCAACTCGACGAAAGCGCCACCATTTCTGCGAATGCAGAAACATTCGAAATCATCCTCGTCAAGCTTCTCGTCAACGCATGGGAAAGCTATGCGAAGGGCACCGCAGATGAGGACCGAACCATCAATCTCACCGCCCGCATCTCCCGCGATAATGGCCCAGCCATGCTAGAGATCAAAGTCATCGACCATGGCGCTGGTATTGACCCAGAAGTATCAGATACTTTATTCGAGCCCTTCATTACGACCAAGACCTCCGTCGGTCGCGGCATGGGGCTCACCATCTCACGTCACACCATTCGCAACCTTGGAGGGGAAATTACCCTCAAGCCCAATGCGGACAGCGGCGTAACTGCGACGATGACCCATCCTTTGTAATCCAAGCATGAGTATTCGTATCGTATTTATCGGTGCCGGCCGCATGGCCTCAGCCATCGTTCAAGGTCTGCTCGAAGAAGAACACTACCTGCCTGAAGAAATCGCTTGCACCTGCGGCGACGATCCCAGCGGCCCCGAACTGGCCGAGCAAACCGGCATCCAGTTCGTTAAAGATATCTTCAAAGTGGTTCGCAAAGCGGAGACCATCGTGCTCGCCTGCAAACCACAGCAATTTAACGAGATCGACTCGGCACTCGCAGAAGCCGCACACGGCAAACTCGTCCTGTCGATCTTGGCCGGCACACCAATTTCGCGATTGAGTGGCAAATTCATCAATGCGCGTAACGTGGTGCGCACCATGCCGAACACCCCTGGCCAAATCGGCGCAGGCGTGACAGCCTTTGCAGCACAGCAGCCACTTAGCCCCAAGGATCAGGATATTGTCGAAAATATACTGAGTTCTCTGGGTAACTATCACGAAGTCGAAGAAACCGACCTCGATGCCGTCACTGCCCTCAGCGGTAGTGGCCCCGCCTACGTATTTGAATTTGCCGCGGCACTCCGTGAAGCAGGTATCAACTGCGGGCTCAACGAAGCACTCGCCCACTCGCTCGCGATCGACACCTTGCTCGGCGCAGCCATGCTACTGGCCGACAGTGACGATCGCCCCGAAGCACTGCGCGACGCAGTCACATCCCCGGGCGGCACGACCGCCGCAGCACTCAAGGTATTCAGCGATAATGACTTAAGAGGCATAGTCGACAAAGCACTGGCGGCCGCCAAAGCACGCTCGCTGGAACTAGCCAATCAATAGCAGCAGCTCGCGGGTCCCCAACCAGCAGAGCCACGGGCAGCCACGGGCAACAGTCGCATCGAGAGCAACTGCGCTAATAATGCGGCGGTTTTTCATTTGCGGGCATCTCCTCCGCACCAGCCTGACCACCCGACGATAACGTGTTGATTTGCGTTTTTTGCAGCTGCACTAATTGGCTCAATGCATCTAGGCGCTTTGCCAATTGATAAAATTCCGCATCTTGCTCAGCGATATGACGTTCCAAATGAGTGAGTTGCGTTTGAAGTTCGGTAATTGAGTCTGCGTCTAGCATAATCCTATCAAAGGAACAGGGCTTTCCTTAAAGAAGCAATAAGGGAAACACTAGTAACCCCGAGTCAATACTCCCATCTTGCCAGGGTTGATGCCAGCTGTCCCCGCCGTCAATATAGCTTAAATCTACGCGTTACCGCAGGAAATTCCAATCGTACAACTCATTTGACATTAAAACGGTTTTGAACTTAAATCCGCACTTTACTAAGTTACCCCACTGACACGAGCCGAATGAGTCAACGAACACATCACATCCCTTTAAGTACACACAAAGTAAAACCACAACGTGGATTTACTTTAGTGGAAGTGATGATTTCCCTCTCGCTGTTCACACTTTTGAGTGCCGGTGTTTTCGCATCCATCACAACACTACATAATATTTCGCGCCGCCAAGCAACTTACAGCTCTGTGTTAGCCTTGGTCATACAGGAGCAAGAGGCGATACGAGCCGACGGTTACACGGCCCCAGATGTCCGCTACACTTCGAATTCGGCAGGCACCAGCGAAGAAAAAGAATTATCCGTTTCATACAACTCATCGGGCACCAATGCCATCGTCGATGTCACTCTAGTCAGCACCTTTAAAGTCGCATCCGGAGGCCACCTCGTCACCGTCTCAGCGACCTACATATACAACGGCAAGTCTACCACTATTGAGACCACGACACTAATTAACAAGCACTCCAGTACCTAGCCGTGAAAATATATAATCGACTACCTTTGAAGGGTCGCGGAGCGGGCTTTACGATGCTGGAAATCATTTTTGCATCGACGATCATGGCAATGGCAGGCGTGGCATTCGTAAGCGTGATGAATTTCAGCGGCTACGCGATGTTCGACATTACCCAGCAGACCGCGTTCAACAACTCCGCAAGCAACACTACCTTGCAAATCATTCAACGCACTCGCTATAGCCATTCTGTTGAGGTCTCTAATAGCGGTAACACCCTGACCTTGAGCTTTGATGATAATTACAAAACGGATGAAGATGGAGATGGTAATTTCTATAATGACACCGATTATCAAGAGACCTTTGAATACGCGACAACTGCTGCCGATGGCAGCGGAACGATCTCGCACCAAAGCACCGCAGATGCAGACCCGCATACTTTACTCACCGACGCCTTACCAATCGGCAGTTCAGCAATTTTCGAGGTGAATGGGGACAACCCACGGCAAATCGACATCCAATTCAGGCTCCACAATAAACTAGCCAATAACGGGCGCACGCAGAAGATAGATATCTCTACCTCTGCCTATTGCTTGAATTACCAAGATGGCACATAAGCCGACCCCGATCTCAAACATCATGAAACCTCAGACGTATTCCCTCGAAAAATCCCAACAAGGTTCAATTATTGTTTATGTGCTAGTAGCGATCGTTCTACTTGGCATGATCGGCAGCGTCGGCGCGCTCGTCACTCAACAGACAAGAGTTACGTTACGTCAAACTCAGCTCGCAAAAGCCTATCAGTTTGCGGACGGCGGCGCGTCCATCGCCACAGGCGACTTGAACCGCGCATACGATTCAAATGCCAATGACATAGGAACTGAACTCATCAATGACGACGAGTTCCCTTATACATTGAGTAGTTCATTAAGCACGGAGGATGAGTTTTGCTACGTGCGCACGATCGGGGCTCCGTTTACTAACCAGCTAGTAAGCGCGCAAATTTGGCTCAAAAAAGATCCTAGCGAAGGCACCGCACGCGTCGTCGCAGATGCAACCCATGGCAAGGTCACTCAAACAGTCACAGTCCACGTCATGGCTAGCTACGCTTTCGGCGCAGCGCTTGTTAGTACTGCCCAAGGAGATGGCAGCACCAAAGTCAAAAAATCGTCCGCTCAGAATGGTGGGAACTTGGTAATCGAAGGTAAGGACATCACCATCGAAGGCGGCACACGCTCTAACGGTCCAACACTCTTTGACTACTACGAGCCAGAGAATGGGCAGATTAAAGCGGATTTATACGGCACCGAAGATGAGATCCCGAACTACACCGAGCCAAACTCCGCCAACCAGTTATTTGACTTTGAACGTTTCAAAGCAGTTGCCAAGAAAATGAAGGATGCTTCCGGTGACGAGCAGGTTTACGATGTACAGGGTTTTAAAGAAGCTATGCTTGAGGCACAAAAAACAGGCGGCAAAGGTTACCTGGAAGGCATCATTGTCGTCGAAATCGACAAAAACGCCAAATTAAACTGACAGAAGCAGTTCAAGCGACCACGAAACCAGCTCTCAACTAGGCAATAACTATGAAAAAGACACTCCTCAATCGACTCAAATTAAAGACCGCCCTGAGTATTATTTATGCCCTAGCCGCGTGCTTGCTAGTGATCACGAACATTACGATCTTCCTAGCGATGCAAACAGGAAACTCTCAGGCGAACACCGAAGGCTTTAGCAGCAACCAATTCGCAGCCAAACAATTTGATTTCCAATACGGCCGAGAAGGTAAAAAAGACAAGGACGACAAGGACGACAAAGGCAAAGGCAAGGGCAAGGACGACGCTGACGAAAAGGCCGAAAAAGAAGCCGCCGAAAAAGCTGCTAAAGAAAAGGCCGAAAAAGAAGCCGCCGAAAAAGCTGCTAAAGAAAAAGCCGAAAAAGAAGCCGCCGAAAAAGCCGTCGAAAAAGCCGAAAAAGAAGCCGCCGAAAAAGCGGCCGAAAAAGGCACTAAAAAAGTTAACCTTAACTTTAACAACGGCCATTTCCCCGACGGTATCGATATACGCGGGACACTGGTTTTACTCTTCGAGTCAGACGTCGACCCTGACAGCAAAATAAAATTTGATGCGCCTCTAAGAATCAACCCGATCACCCCAGAACAGTTGGACGATCTGGATCCGGGCGACCCCGACACCTTCGTCAGCGGTTACTCAGGGATGCGCCCAGATGTCTTCGATGCATCGCAAACTGCCAAAGATTCTGCCGGTAATGCAATTACACCGTTTACAATGCAGGACGACCTTCCGGCACTCATGTATAATGGCGGAATTGCTGATCTACATAAACAGGTCAATATCTCTGGCGTCATATATTCGCCCGTATTTGCAGAAATTGAGAACAAAGGCAACACGACTCAGTATATCAATGGGGCTGTGATTGGCGGTGGCGGCATTTTAGTCCAGAATAAAGGAAATGGCAAAACCATCATCAAATACAATCCAAACACGCTAGATCGCCTAGCGACAGATGGGTCCAATGGGAAAACCTTCAGAGTTGTGCATCGAGAATGATCATCACCAGTAAACACTTCATCATTGGAGCAATCACACTGATTCTCGCTCTCAAAGTAATCTTTAATAACGACGCAGAAGAAGACACGGCAAAAACTGCTGCCCCACCTGCTGTGGAAGTGATCGATTGGTCCCTACAAAAAGAGCGGGAATTAACTGCGACGCAAAGACGTATCTCACGTTTAGAAGAGCTCGAAGAACGCCAAAAGGAACGTTCCGTCGCTGCTAAGGACCTCTCCTTCTATCGGCAGCGTATATTAAACTCTCGTCATGCCGAATGGACTGTCATTCTAGAGAAATACTGGGCTGAATACGAACAGCTGCTTGAAATTGCGAAACAAAGCCATGCAGGAGTGACCGACTGTACTATTTGCGGCGGCGACACCTACTTGAATTTTTGTATTTTCTGCGCGGAATCATCCAATGGAATATGCGCAACCTGTCTCGGTGACGGCTTACGATTCGGGCATGAACTCTGCCCAACCTGTCGAGGCAATGGAAAGTGCTTCATGGGCACCAGCGGGGAACTACATAGGATGATTTGCCCCTTCTGTGCTGATGGCTCGATCAACGTCGATCAGCCAGCGCCATCACAAGTACCGATCATGCGCTAAAAAGCATGCCACGTCTGAAGGTTTTACTCAGACCTTAAGATCGTGTCGACTAAACCGAACTCCAACGCTTCCTCGGCTGTGATGTAGTTCGCCTCGTCAGTTACTTTTGTAAACCAGGTCTTCGGGAGTTGCTTAAATGCTCTCCAAAAAGTGTACATGCGTTGATTCTCTTTCGTATCATTGCTATAGCGACTACCGTCCTCACTCAAATTATCGTGCACCATCAGCAGCGCATGGGCGTAAGCAGCTCGTGTACCCGTGCCACTCGCGACAATAATAGCCCCCGCAGAGTGGCAACCACCAATGGCGTAGGTATTCACTGGTGCATCAATTGTCCGCATCACATCAATGATCGCAAATGCATCATCATAATAGCCGCCATTCGTGCGCACATATAAATCGATCGGTGTATGTGCATCTTGCTCATTCAGCAGGATGAAACTCCCCACCACCTGCTTCGTACTATTCGCATTAATATCAGAGGTCAGTAAAATCGTACGCGTTTTCAATAAAGTATCATCCAATCCACCATGTGGATTCAAATTCCCAGAATCCGCTAACAGGCCCATCACAAAGCTCGGATCAAACCCATTTTCCGC
This sequence comes from Puniceicoccaceae bacterium, assembly GCA_017854655.1. Taxonomy (GTDB): domain Bacteria; phylum Verrucomicrobiota; class Verrucomicrobiia; order Opitutales; family Coraliomargaritaceae; genus Lentimonas. Next base: position 18,702 of record JAFMHF010000035.1, read on the forward strand.
TTCTCCATGCTCAACTGCCGCAGTGAGCTCAGTTACCTCATAAAAAACATCCGTTGCCTCAAATGCTCTCAGCAATAACAGCACAAAAATCCCCAGCAACACTACGATTTTCAAAAAGTTTAATAGTTTATTATCAGACATAATCGTGAAGCTTGCCGGACGCCGAATCGGAGGGCGAGAATTTATAATCCCCACCCTCTTCTTACACGACAAAACGAATTTTGGCCTTTCGGTCAAAATTCGTTTCCTACATAAAAACTACCATGCTGCGATACATCCTTACCATTTTCTTAAGTGCATTCCTACTTTTTCAAGTCCAGCCTATCCTCGCGCGCTACATACTACCCTGGTATGGCGGCACTCCCGCAGTCTGGACGACTTGCATGCTTTGTTTTCAAATCGGCCTACTCGCAGGTTATACTTACGCTCACGGTTTGGTAGCGGGCTTCCGAGGTCATCCTCGCAAGCAAGCGGCGATTCATTTCTGCCTAATCCTCGCATCTTTGGTATTCCTGCCAATTACACCGACGGATACAATGAAGCCTGAAGCAACCGCTGATCCTACTTGGGGAATCGTCTTACTACTTCTAAAAACAGTCGGACTGCCTTTCATCGTGATTTCCGCATCTGGACCACTCATACAGCATTGGTTCTTCTCGGCGTCCAAGAGCGCATCGCCCTATCGGCTATACGCTGTATCCAATTTCGGCTCACTGCTAGGGCTGTTAAGCTACCCCTTTCTGTTTGAGCCACTCTTCGGGCTCCGCCAACAAACCCAACTATGGTCAGTTACATATATCGTCTATGGTATTTGTGCGACATTGTGCGCATGGGGCTTCATCCAGAATCGGCCTTCGACAAAAGCACATTCAGAGGGTGCAACATCCTCACCTGCCCCGACCTTTCAAAATCGTATTTCATGGGGAGTCTTTGCGGCACTCGGTTCAATCGTGTTACTAGCGACAACGAATCAAATGTGCCAGGACGTGGCAGTCGTGCCATTTCTTTGGGTACTCCCACTCAGCCTCTACTTGATCACCTTCATCATCAGCTTTGATCATGCACGCTGGTATCACCGTGGCATCTGGATACCACTAACGACAGTCTCAGTGGCAGCGCTGGTGTATCTACTTAATCAAGATTATGCAGACGTAGAACTACACATTAGCATCCAAGTAGGGATCTACCTCAGTGCGATGTTTTCTTGCTGTATGGTCTGTCACGGAGAGATGGTACGCCTCAAACCGGCGCCCACCTACTTGACTTCATTTTATCTAGTCGTGTCTCTGGGCGGAGCCATTGGCGGCATCCTCGTCAGTCAAGTCGCCCCGCGTATCTTCACAGGCATGTGGGAACTCCACCTCTCATTATTGGCGGTCGCCTTAATGATCGGTTATCGGGTCTTTCAGGATACACGATCTGGCGTCATCGTAAATCGCTTTTGGTTGGCACTCTTCAGTCTATTTTGGATTCAAGTCGTGTTCACCATGAGCTTTTTCCTATGGCTTCACATTGAAGATCAGATCGACGGAGCCGTGGCATCAAAGCGTAGCTTCTACGGCTCACTTCGTGTATACGATGGCAATGTGGGCAAATCCAATCACTGGCGGGCACTTTACCACGGACGTATCAACCACGGTCGACAGTATCTAGACTATGAGACTTTCCGCGCAAAACCATCGACCTACTACATGCAATTTAGTGGTGCTGGCCTCGCATTTGACTTTCACCCGAAACGACTCACTCAACCTGAGCAAGCAATCAACATTGGCGTAGTGGGCTTAGGCACTGGCACACTCGCGAGCTATGCGAATTCAAGTGACTCGATACGCTTCTACGAAATCAACCCAGATGTTGAAACTCTGGCACGTGAGTACTTCAGCTACTTGAAAGAATGCCCCGCCGATTTATCTATCAAACTCGGTGATGCACGAATCACGCTGGAAGCAGAGCTCGCAGCTGGTGAGTCCAATCAATTTGACCTGCTGTTTGTCGATGCCTTCAGTGGCGACTCCATCCCGATCCATCTTTTCACCGAAGAGGCATTCGACACTTACTTAAAGCATTTGGCTCCCGATGGTATACTCGTCGTCCACATCACTAATCTTCATATCGACTTAAGTGATCCCGTTCGAGTGCTCGGTGACGTCTTCGATTTAGAGTCAATTTGGGTCGAGCGCCATAGCAAACGACGGGGCGAGTATTACTCAAACTGGGTGCTCATGTCTCGCCAGCCCGAGACGCTTAATAAAATCAAATCCCAAGACTTGCATACCGATTGGGAACGAGAGGAAGCACGCCTGATACACTGGACAGATGACTACAGTAATTTGTTAACAGTCATCAAATGGGACTGATCCTTAGGACGGGCTGCCGCAGCATAACAAACATGAGCATCACTCGACATCAAGGATTTGACCTATACATGCCTCATTCTATATATTATAGTCATTGAACTGCTGAATAGCAGTAGCTAGCCATGCCCCACTCATTCCAAACCCTTTGCTTACTCCTCATCTGCGCACACAGCCT
>JAFMHF010000036.1 GCA_017854655.1 Puniceicoccaceae bacterium
TTGATTCTCGCAGCCGGAATGGGCAGCCGCTACGGCGGCCTCAAGCAACTCGACCCGATGGGCCCGAGCGGCGAAACCGTGCTCGACTACTCTGTGTTTGATGCCATCCGCGCAGGCTTCGGCAAAGTGGTGTTTGTCATTCGCCGCGACTTCGCAGACGCATTCAAATCCGCAGTCGGCGATAAATTCGAGAGTCGCATCGAAGTGGCCTATGCGTTTCAAGACTTGGCCGATCTACCCGAGGGGTTCAGCGTCCCTGAAGGCCGCGCAAAGCCCTGGGGCACTGCCCATGCGGTGCGCGCCGCGCGCAATGAAATCGACACCCCCTTTGCCGTGATCAATGCCGACGATTTCTACGGCCAAGATGCCTACCAGCAACTGGCGCAGTATTTCGCGCACAACCCCAACACAGCTGAACTGTGCACCTGCATGGTCGGCTACCCGCTGAAGAACACGCTCTCCGAGCACGGCAGCGTGAATCGCGGCATCTGCCGCGTCGAACGCGGCGCGCTGCAGACCGTCGAAGAGCATTGTACGATTTCCCGCGGAGCGGACGGTAGCGTGCGCGGCGACAATCTCGCCGGCGAATCGGTCGAGATCGCGCCCGAAGCCATCGTCTCCATGAATTTCTGGGGCTTTACCCCGGCACTGTTCCCGAGCTTGGAGGCCTTATTTATCGAATTCCTCGAAACACACGGACAGGAAATGAAGTCGGAGTGCTACATCCCGACCATCATTGATACCCTGATCCAGACCGAACAAACCGAGTGTGCCGTCATCGAAACCGACGGCGCGTGGTTCGGCGTGACTTATCCTGATGACAAGCCCTTTGTGCAAGCCAGCATCGCGGCACTGATCGCGAGCGGAGAGTATCCGAAGCAAGTATAGCGACTCAGCCAATGCTCACCGATCTCACGATCGAGGCGACACTCTACAGATGTGGCCTCCGTCGTCAGACTGGGGGTTCGACGCGCCTAGCCTGCCGCGCCATCAATTTTCGGCACCTGTGAGCGGTTCTTAAAGAAGCGGACGATCGTGCGGATCACAAAATACATAAGGATCAGCACCAAGACACCTGCCAGGATTGGCACCAAGAGCGCCAGTCCTGCCGTCAAAATCGAGCCGCCGAGTTCGGCGGTCGATATCAGCGGATTCCCGATACCACCAGTCGTCGCGGTCGATGTGCCGCGTGTAATTACTGACGCGCCCTGAATCAGGCCTGCCGTGCCTCCGCCTGCGATGGTGGCAGCGATCCATTTAAATGAGCCATCACCCATCATCTCCGGCATCATCGTTCCAGTAATAAACGTACCAGCAACCACTGCAGCAGGCGTCGCCACCGTATCGAGCGCGTTGTCCAACCACGGGATATAGTAGCTACCAATCTCCAACGCCGTGGCGATGCCGAGGGCTAGCGTGACCCATGGGTTACCGAGCCACTCTTGCTCACCAAGCATCGCCTGCACATCCACTTCACCAAATATTTCCAGATTCCCACTGGCCGCGAGGCTAGTGATAAAAAGAGGAACGAATACACGAAAGCCACAGGCCGCAGCCAGACCGACGCCCGCAAAAAGTGCCATTATTTCATTCATAATGCAGAGCAGAATAACGGTTTGAGCGTCGCTGGGAAAGCTTCGAATTCGATAGGCTGGGAGTAGCCACAAATCTATTTCGCCCGCTAAGTTACCCAAGGAAACGCTAAGCTTGGTATATAACGAGTAATTATTATATACGCGCCTGATTTCAGGAGGGCAACGCTCCGTCGTTGCCATCTACATCCTGAGCAAATTCTGATGATTGCGCATGGAAATGACAGCGCATTTCCCTCCAACTAAATAGGCACAAAAAATCCCGAGGCACCGCAGCGCCTCGGGATTTTGAATAAAGCTACAACTCTGCCACGATCTTAGCATAAATCTCCGGCACCGTGAGCTTTGCTAACTCCTTGGTCGAAACACGGGCGGGGTTGATCACTGGTAAGGTATCGAGGGACTCGGAAAGACAGACATCGCGATTCGCCTCAACCTCTTCTACGCGGTCGATCGGCGTAAAGTGCGGCGCGGAGTTGAGCACATCGGGATGCTCCTTCGCCAATTTAATGATCGCCTGCACCGCTTCGACAAAGCGATCGAGTTCGGCCTTGGTATAACTCTCGGTCGGCTCAATCATCAGGCCCAATGGCTCCGGCCAGGCAACTGTCGGGGCATGGAAGCCAAAATCAAGGAACAGCTTGCCAATCCGCGGCGCGGCATCGGTCTTACGTAGACCGACCGAGTCGAGCAGGCCGAAATCTGCCTCCTTCAAGGTAAGAATGAACTCGTGCATGCGCGGTTCACTATCTGCCCCCGCAGGCAACAAGGCGTAATCGTCGGTAAGTCGAGATTGTAGGTAACGCGCACTCAAGACCGCCACCGCCGACATGCGCCGCACACCTTCGCGGCCGAGGCGCAGCAAATACGTGTAACAACGAATCTTATGGGCGAAATTGCCCCAGTGGCGGTGAAACGATCCAATCGACTTCGGCGCACGCACTGGTTGATACAGCGAACCATCAAATTCGATTTGATAGCCGGGTAAATACGGCGTGAGACGCTCGCTCACCGCAACAATCGCGTCACCCGGACCACCACCACCGTGCGGGATCGTCCAAGTCTTGTGTAGATTATTGTGCACTGCATCGACTCCTAGTGCACCGAGGTCGACCCAGCCGGCGATCGCATTCATATTCGCACCGTCCATATAGACAAGGCCGCCGATGGCGTGAATTTTCTCCGCGATTTGTTTGAAGGAGGTCTCAAAAATACCACTGGTATTCGGGTTGGTGATCATCACGCCAGCGATACGGTTGCCATATTCTTCAATGCAGCGATCCAAATGCTGGTTGAGCACACGGCCTTCAATATCGGCGTCGAGATAAACGATCTTGCCCTGCTTGCCCGCGAAGCCAGCCATGGTGGCGGTGGCAAAGTTGGTGCCGTGCGCAGAGCTCGGGATCAAAATCACATCACGTACTTCATCGCGGTCGCGGTGGTAGGCTTGAAAGAGTTTCAGGCCGACCAACTCACCTTGTGCACCCGCAAGTGGCTGTGTCGTCACCGCAGCTAGGCCAGTGATATTTTTAAACCACTCCTGAATCTCATGCAGCACGTAGAGACAGCCTTGTGCATCTTCCACTGGGGCTTGCGGGTGAACATCGGTGAAGCCCTGCAATCCTGCCGCCCAGTCGTTGACCTTCGGATTATACTTCATCGTGCACGAACCGAGCGGGTAGCACCCATCGTCTGGGCTAACATTGAGATCACCTAAGCGCTGGTAGTAAGCGATCACTTCGTCGGCAGTATACGTTGGCAAACCTGGGGCTTGTTGACGCGCATCTTGATCAGCCACTGGCAATAACACAGCAGGCTCAACGCTGCAGGCAGCACCAAAAATATCGGCAAACACAGCGACCAGCTCGGCAATCGCTTGTTCACGATTGGAGAACGACAGCTTCAGCAATTGGCGACCACCAGCTACGCGGCTGGAAACATCTGCCCCGGCAAGGATACCGCTCTCGCGCGCTTTTGCCAGCACATCAGCGACAGGTGTAGACAGTTCAAAGGTGACCTCATGAAAGGATGCAGAGCTCGGAAACGCGAGCGACACGCCGTCGAATACCGTCAAGCACTCAACTGCCTCAGCCAAACGCGCACGAAGCCCAGCTAGAATTGCTTCGAGTCCGGAATCGCCACGCTCGAGAAGCGCAGCGCCGACCAATGTCGCTACGAACGCTTGGTTGGAGCAAATATTGGACGTGGCCTTATCCTTACGAATATGTTGCTCGCGAGTAGAGAGCACGCCCACCCGGCAGTCACGTCCCGAGCTATCCTTGGCTTTGCCAATGAATCGACCCGGCGCAGCACGCACGCCGGCACGATCTTTAGCCGAAAAACGCACACCAAACAAACCGAGGCCAGGGCCACCGAAATTCGGCGCCAATGCCAAGTGATGCGCCTCGCCGACAATAATATCGACGCCATTCGCACCAAACTCAGAGGGTGCCTTGAGCCCGCCAGGGCCAAGCAGCATTGGATCAATCACCGCGATACTTTTGACCTTCAGCTCAACCGCCAAGTCAGTCAGGGCATCCACGGCCTCGATCAGCCCAAAAGTATTGACGTGCGGAAACACAATGGCCGCCAGACGCGTGCCCGCCGCTTGAGTCGCCGCCTGCAGTGCGACTTGGTCGATCAGACCCGTCGCAGCATCAACTGGCACGCGGATCAATTCAACTTCAGTGCCCTCTGCTAAAGTCTCGAGCACTTCAAGATCTCCAGGATACAAGGTCTCAGGAATGATCGCCAATGATTTGCCCCGGCCCATGCGAATCGCGGCACAGATGCCCTCGAAAATTGAAGTGGAGCGGTCGTAGAGCGATGCATTGACCGCTTCGAAACCAGTCAAACGTGCCATCGAGCATTGATAGATCCAGTGCGCCAGCAGCGTGCCTTGGCTGAGCTCAGGCTGATACGGCGTGTAAGCCGTGGTCAGATTACGAATATCACAGATCGGCCCAACGACAGGTGACGGCACAAAGTCCGACACACCATCGCCGAGAAAACTGGTGCCGATGCGGTTCATCTTCGAGATCTCTTCGAGGCGAGTATACAGGTCGTCGTAGCCGAGCTCCTCGGGCAGCGTAACGCCATCTTCGAACTTAACGTCTGCCGGAATGTGACTAAAGAGCTCGTCAAGCGACGCCTTGCCGACAGTTTTCAGCATCGCATCGATATCTGCATCGCTCGCGGGAATGTAGTGGCGCGCGTGTTCGCGCTGATCGACGGAAGTATTTTGCATTTTAAAGAAACTGAGGCTTAACAACGAACAAAAATAAGCATTCATTGCTACTGGATGAGATAAGCTGTTCAGACAACCCGACTCTTTCTTCTTCGCAAGTTTCTTTACACGAATTACCGAATTTTCTATACCACCACCTATTTTAATTGGCACAAACAACTCATCACCAGCACTTTTAATGTCCGACATTCTACACATTCCACTACACGATTTTCATGCCGAGCAAGGCGCCCGCTTTGTCAATTTCGGCGGCTGGAACATGCCTGTGCAATACACCAGCATCCTCGAAGAGCATAAAGCGGTGCGCACCGCGGCCGGCCTGTTCGACGTCAGCCACATGGGAGAGTTTCTAGTTACGGGTGTCGATGCCGCGCTGTTTCTCGACAAACTACTGGTTAATTCGATCGCGAAAGCACCCGTTGGCAAAGCCGTTTACTCGCCGATGTGCGCCAGCGATGGCGGCGTGGTTGATGATTTGATCGTCTACCGCACCGGCGACGAGGCCTTCCTCGTCTGCGTGAATGCCGGTAATATCGAGAAAGACTTTGGTTGGTTCCTCAAACAAGCCGAGCGCTGGAGCCTCGACGTGCAGATCGAGGATCACTCCGACGACTACGCCTTGCTTGCGCTGCAGGGCCCCAAAGCCGCCGCAATCATGCAGGCCATTGGCTTCGATTCAATTGATGCGCTTAAGAGATTTTGGCACGTGCTACTCCCCTTCGCCGGCGAAAAAGTACGTGTCTGCCGCACTGGCTACACTGGTGAAGACGGCTTCGAAATCTACCTTTCCCCTAAAGCAGCTGATGCGCTCGCCCGCGAGATCATCAGCAAAGGCGAGCCTTTCGGCGTGCAACTCTGTGGCCTAGGTTGTCGCGACAGCCTACGTCTCGAAGCCGGCTACCCACTTTATGGACATGAACTTAGCGACTCGATCACTCCACTGGAGGCGAGCCTCGACTGGACCGTGAAGCTACAAAAGGACGACTTCATTGGCAAGAATGCACTGAGTGAGCAGCAGGAGAACGGCGTCCCACGCCGCGTGGTTCACTTCAAACTCGAAGGCCGCCGTATTGCACGCGAAGGCACTCCAGTCATAGATGCCGCAGGCACCGCCGTCGGCCAAGTGCTCTCCGGCACGCTCTCGCCCATGCTTGGCTGCCCCATCGGTAGCGCCATCGTCGCCACTGCAGCTAAAGATGCGCCACTGTTCGTCGATCTGCGCGGAAATCACATCGCGCTAGAAGTCGCGACTTTACCACTGCATAAAGCATAGCCCTGCACCGCTCTAATCGGTCATTACAGGCAAGCGTAGTGTGAGTCGAAGCGTTCTATGGCGCAACAGCCGACACTCGCTCAACCGTAGACTCTATCGATTGCTCAGTGGTCGAGGCAGAGGCGTGTTGAATGACTGGACTTGCCTCTGGTCGAGGTAAGGTCTTGACGGAAAATTCCATCAGCTCTTCCCCGCGCAGCACCTCAATCGTGGTGAACTGATTCGCCCGTGTAAAAAACACTGCACCTGGCACATCAGACACATTATCGATTGTATGTCCAGCAATCGAAACAAGATGATCCCCCTGAAGCAGACCTGCTTGGTGCGCCGGCGCACCGTCGATCACGGTGGACAGATAGACTGCATTGGCAGCATCCGAGCCCAACTCTTCCGCCACTTCGAAACCCATCCAGCTGTGGATGATATGACCCGAAAATAATAGATCGTCGCGCACCCGCGCCAACGCAGCGACCGGTAAACAGTAAGAAGCATCCAGCTCCGCAATCGATGCCACCGACATGCCGATAAAGCGGCCATTGACATCCAAAATTGGGCAACCGCCCTGCCCCGCATCGACTGAGATCGAGGTGCGAATGTATTCCGTCGGAAACACTTTGTTACCCAATTTTTTATCCATGCCAGTGACAAGCCCCATCGAAGGCGATGGTTCAAAATCGAGCGGACAAGTAATCGCAATTGCAATCGCGCCCAGCCGAGGTTGCGCCGCATTGGTATCTAAGGTGATAATCGCAAATTCTTCTGGCAGCTCCAACACGCGTAAGACCGAAACGTTGGTCACCCGATCATGGCCGATCGCCTCGGTCGCATAGGATTTACCCTGATGCTCGACCCACACGCGGCTCGCGCCCGCTGCTCGGCTGGCACTTACCAGCACGTGGCCCTCGTTGCTAATAAAAAACCCCGTGCCAACCCGTAGCATCACTTGCGCTTTACCACCCTCGTCTGGCCCACGGTAAGCAGCCTTTACTCGAACGACTGCATCTTTATTCTGCTCAAAGACTTCAACCAAGCGCTGCTGCAAGGCAAGCGCATCTGCCGGACCTGCGCACACAGGCATCGAGCAAGCAGTTAAAAGAAACGTAATCCACCCAAGTTTGAGCATAGCAGACAAACTAATAAACGAGGCTCGCCACGCCAGCCGATGCAAATGCTACGCGCGCTTGCGCCGAATCAGTAGAATACGCAGAGGCATCATACGCCGCCACCTGCATCTGTTCCATTCCGAAATCACGAACGAAATTAACCTCATCCAGTGTCGCTTCAGCTGAAATCACATCGCTCTCGTAATTCGGTAAACTCGTCGCCTCGGCAAGCGTCAGTTCTGTCATCGCGACTTCGACGAGAGCGCCGAGTACGTCACCCGCGGGAACTTGTGCGTCTGCAACAGAAATAGGTAACTTGGTTGACTGAAAGGCTGGCCGCACGACTATCATCGCGACTAAAACCGCAGCTGCGGCAATCGCAGTACTCTGCAAGATGCGACCCGAAAACACACGCATCACCTGCAAATACCATGGGTCCTTCTTGACCAAGGTTTGCAACATACGTTGGTGCAACTCGCGGTCGAATTCATTCCAGAACTGCTCGGAGGGACGTTCAGATCGCTTCAACCGAAGGAGATCTTCTAGGTTGATGTCAGCTTGACGCTTTGAAGGTAGTTTAGCCATAAATGAGTAATTAATAACTGCTCGGGTTAACTGATATAGTCCTTTAAATATGATTGGAGTTGCTGTTTCGCATAGTGCAATCGAGAGCGCACGGTGCCAACAGAGGTCTTAGTGATTTCCGCGATCTCGTTATGGCTAAGGCCTTCGATTTCATGTAACACAACAACAGTTCGATGCTTAGGAGACAATTTCTGCAACGAATCGTTCAATTTTTCCTGTAGCTCATGAACCAACGCGCCTTTTTCGCTGCGACTTTTCGCCGTCAACCGTTCGAAGATTTCCGAAGTGGTCACTTCCTCATTAATATTTTCGTAACTTATATAACGACGGCGGCTGCGCTTTTTCAGGAAAGTATTCGTGGTATTAATCGCAATGCGGTAAATCCAAGTAAAGAACGAGGACTTTCCCTTGAAGCGCGCAATCGCCTGAAAGGCCTTGATAAAAGTCTCCTGCGTCAAGTCTGAGGCATCTTCGCGATTACTCGTCATATTATAAATGACGGAGAAAATATGCTCGCGATACTTCTGCACCAACTGGTCGAAGGCGCCGACATTGCCAGCCTGCACGCGCTGCACCACTGACCAGTCGAGGTCACGCTCCGATACTGGAGCCTCTTCCGTATGCGCGAAAGCCTTGGAAACTGAGCCTGTGATTGCCATTAAGATGGTTAAGCTAAAGCAATTTTAGGGCAAATTGCAAAGATTAACTCAGCCCATAAAAATTAAGCGGGTTTGCCCTATTTATGGGCCTCAAATTCCTTAGAACAACAAAACCAAATAAAGGAGGATCTTGATTTGCTGTCCTTTCAGACTTTTACACTGTTGACAGTCACACCACGAAAGATGGTAAGAATGTCTCCTTATTCATGCACAAGTCGCGTATAGTCATCACAGGCGTGGGCCTAACCTCGCCAAACGGCAACACTCTCGAGGAATATCGTAAGAATCTCCTCGCTGGGGTCGCTGGCGTTCAAATCATTGACATGCGCTACATGGGCAAGGTCCCAGCAGGCGTGTGCAACTTCGATCCTAAGAAATACCAGACTCGTAAAGAGCTGCGCGTCGGCACTCGAGCAGGCAGTATCGCCGTCTATTCCGCCCACGAAGCGATCAATAGCAGTGGCCTAGATTTTGAGAATTTTGACAAGAGCCGCATTGGCGTCTACGTCGGCACCACCGAGCACGGCAACGTCGAGACCGAGAACGAGGTGTATAACATTTCCAAGTTCGACTACGACACACGCTTTTGGACACACCACCACAATCCCCGCACCGTGGCGAACAATCCTGCGGGCGAGATCACCATCAACATGGGGATCACCGGTCCGCACTACACCATCGGGGCCGCTTGCGCAGCCGGGAATGCTGGCCTTATCCAAGCCTTGCAGATGCTTCGCCTCGGCGAAGTCGATGTCGCCCTCGCTGGTGGCGTCAGTGAAAGTATCCAATCGTTCGGGATCTTCGCCGGCTTCAAGAGCCAGGGCGCACTCGGTACGCACGAGACTGATCCCAATAAAACCAGCCGCCCCTTTGACAAGACGCGTGACGGCATCGTCGTCAGCGAAGGTGGCGCGATCTACGTGCTCGAACGCCTCGAAGATGCACAAGCCCGGGGCGCCAACATCATCGCCGAAATCGTCGGCTACCGAATTAATTCAGACGCCGGCGACTACGTCCTGCCCGATCCTGTGCGCCAAGCCGAGTGCATGCACGCCGCGTTGAAAGTCGCTGGCATGGAGCCTGGAGACGTCGACATCGTCAACACCCACGCCACATCCACGCCGATGGGAGACATTCAGGAGTGCAAGGCGATCCGCGAAGTATTCGCCGACTGCCCAACGACTTACATCAACAACACCAAAAGCTACATCGGCCACTGCATGGGCGCCGCCGGAGCACTGGAACTCGCAGGCAACCTTCCTTCCTTTAAGGACAATATCATCCACCCGACCATCAACATCGAAGACCTTGATCCCGAATGCGCGCTACCAAATCTCGTCATAAATGAGCCACTCAAGGTTGACGCGGTGAAAGTTATCCTCAACAACTCTTTTGGAATGCTCGGAATCAACTCCGCACTTATTGTGCGTAAGTTCGAAGACTAAGCGACAAATCAGTTATAACCATTACCCATTTTTAAAATGACAGAAGACCAAGTAAAACAAATCGTCGTCGATATCATCGCAGAAATTGCACCTGATGAGGACACCTCCAACATCAAGCCAGAGATCAACCTACGCGATCAGCTTGACCTCGATTCGATGGACTTCCTCGATATCGTCATGGAGCTGCGCAAGCAGCACAATATCGAAGTGCCCGAAGCGGACTACCCAGAGCTCGCATCGCTTGCGACCTGCGCAGCTTACTTGACTCCCAAGTTCAACGCATAATTTAGGCGACTCCGGTCGCACCTCCACGTAGCACAGGCGACTTGCCTGTGTTTCGTTGTATCTGGAGATATGCATGTAAAATTGACAAAACAGCCATAATGCACATTTTAGACATTATGATCACAATGTCCTCCACTGAAGCCCGCACTAAATTTGGCGAATTTCTCGATAAAGGCAGCCACGAACCCATCATCGTAAAGCGACAGAACCGTGCAGTGGGCGCCTTCATACCGATGCGCGACCTTGAAAAACTGCGTCAGATCCGACTCCAGGAATTGGATCAAGCCGCCAAGGATCTTAGCAAAGAAGCCGCTGTAAATGGCCTAACCGAGGATGTCCTGAATCAGATTTTGGCAGAGGTGAATCCGTCCTAGTGATCCTGCTAGATACTAATATCTTCGTCAGCTACTCGCTGAGTCGATCCAGTGCATTAGGGCAACGCGTCGCCGAAATACTGCGCCGTCATCCATACGCCTTCTCTGACAAGACCTTCGGCGAACTGACAGAAGTCGTCATGCGAGATAAGTTTGATCGCTATATCGGGCAACAAGCTCGGATCGAACTGCTAAGGCAGATCGCAACGAGAGCCGAATGGTTCAATCCATCCGAAAAAATCCATGATTGCCGAGATCCGAAGGATAATAAATTTCTGGAACTCGCCGTCGCTGCCCATGCAAACTTTCTCATTACAGGCGACGAAGACCTGCTCACACTCAATCCGTTTCGCAAGACACACATTCTCACCCTTTCCGAATTCGCATCCCTTCACCTAAAAGATGTCTAGCTCACTCGACAATCAACACTTCGACACCGTCATCATCGGCGCAGGCATGGCCGGTATGGCCGCTGGTATCCGCCTCGCACTCGGAGGTAAGAACGTCATCATCCTGGAGAAGCACAATGCCAGCGGCGGGCTCAACTCATTCTACAGCATCGAGGGGCGCAAATACGATGTCGGCCTGCACGCGATGACCAACTTTGTGGCCAAAGGCACCAAAGGCACGCCTCTCACCAAGCTACTGCGCCAACTGCGCATCCCTTACGATGCCCTCGACCTCTGCCAGCAAAATGGCTCACGCATCGCCTTCCCGGGATGCGACCTACAATTTAGTAACGATTTCGCCCTATTTGAAGCTGAAGTCGCCCGCGCCTTCCCCAAGCAGATTGACGGCTTCCGTGCCCTCGCCGAAGAAGTGCGCACCCTCGACGCCTTTAATCTCGGTGCGATCCCCACCTCCGCTCGCGCAGCCGTGCAGCGTCATATTTCCGATCCTTTGCTCGAAGATATGATCTTCTGCCCCGTCATGTATTACGGCAGCGCTGAAGAGCACGATATGGATTACGGACAGTTCTGCATCATGTTTCGCTCGCTGTTCTTCGAGGGCTTCGCACGGCCTTTCGACGGTGTGCGCGTGATCATCAAACTCTTGCAGGACAAGTACCGCTCACTCGGCGGCATTCGTAAAATGAAGTGCGGCATCAAGCAGATCCATGCCAGCGGCAACAAAGCCACCGCCGTCGAGCTCGACAACGGTGCCATCCTCACCGCCGACAAGATCATCTCCACCGCCGGCGTGGTCGAAACCACCCGCATGTGCGATGATCAACCAGCCGACGCAGGCAGCGACAATATTGGCCAGCTTAGCTTCACTGAAACGATCACCGCACTCGACCAGCAACCCACCGACTTTGGCTGGGACGACACTATCATCTTTTTCAACACCCGCGAACGCTTCCATTACGCAGCTGTCAAAGACGAGCTAGTCGATCCCACCAGCGGCGTGATTTGCTTCCCCAACAACTATCAATACGGCGACGGCCGCCAACTCGACGAAGGCTTCCTACGCATCACCGCGATGGCCAACCACGACAAATGGTGCGCCCTCAGTGATGCCGACTACCTCGTCCAAAAAGCGCATTGGTATCAGGAATTGCAAAACGTCGCGCTCGGCATTCTACCCACACCAAAGAACGGCCTCAGTCTCGATGCCGCCCGCATCGCCAGCGACATGTTTACTCCGCGCACAGTGCGCAAATTTACCGGCCACCTCAACGGCGCAATTTACGGTGCACCGCACAAGATCAAGGACGGCCGCACGCATTTAGATAACGTTTACCTAGCCGGCACCGACCAAGGCTTTCTCGGTATCATCGGCGCCATGCTCAGCGGCATCTCCATGGCAAACTTGCACGTGCTGCAAGGCCATTGAGTCAGCCCGGAGGCCACGCCATTGGACGCCCACCGAGCACATGCACGTGCAGGTGCGGCACCGCTTCGCCGCCGTCTTTGCCGTTGTTGATGACCACCCTAAAGCCGCCTTCCAAATTGAGCGACTTCGCAACTGAGG
Organism: Puniceicoccaceae bacterium; assembly: GCA_017854655.1. Lineage (GTDB taxonomy): Bacteria > Verrucomicrobiota > Verrucomicrobiia > Opitutales > Coraliomargaritaceae > Lentimonas. Next base: position 12,538 of record JAFMHF010000036.1, read on the forward strand.
CAGCGGTCAATAAGAGATGCCCGATGAGCATCGCATCGTCAGGCTGCGCTTCGCCTACACGGGCGATCATCTTTTTCGGAATCACCAAAAAATGGGTCGGTGCCTGCGGGTCGATGTCGTGAATAACGATGCATTGACCGTCTTCGTATTCGATCTTGGCAGGAATCTCGCGGGCGATAATTTTTTCGAATAGTGTGCTCATGGAGAAAACAGTAAGTAGAGTTTCGATGCAAAACGAGTCCGAAGGGTATACCCCTTCATTTTGGTTTTGTGATACAGACATTCCTGTCTGTTCTTTATGCACATCTCTAGCCTCTAACTTAGGATACGTAAAATTAACCGCCCGCTCCGCTTGAGAACGCCGAGGACGCGGGGATCTTGAGATAAATGAGATTCAAGTTAGGCAATTGTTCAGGTTCTCACGCGCAATACACTCTTTTTTGCTCAAACCACCCCCTCCGCGTCCTCCGCGAACTCTAGTGACGGTAGGGAACGGGCGGTTTATCCAGCAGTTGAATGGTTCAGACGCAAGTAGAGCGACCGAAGAAGATGTGTATAAACTTCAGACATTCCTGTCTGTCGCTACGGCAGAGGCCGACCAAGGACAATAAAACAACAGGCAGGAATGCCTGTCTCACATTCAACCCTACAAGACGACGACTTGCAACTGTGAGCCGCGCGTCGCCCAGGCGCAGGCGAGTTCATCGATCCAGCCGCGGACGCGGTCGTATTGTTGTTGCCGTTTCTTGGTCCAGTAAGCGCCATCGGGGCACACAGCTTCGCGCAGACCTGTGACAAGTAGCAAGGCGGCGCGGCGGCCAGCCAGCTTTTTCATTTCCGCGACAATCGCCTGTCGAATCCACAGCGGGCTAAAATTCTCGACCGATGGCACGTGCCAGTGGGCAAAGGCCAGCTCGCTCTCCTCCGCCGCGCCAAAGTGTAAGCGTGCGAGGCGATTGGCGCAGTCGCCCAGCGAAACTTCAATTAAGCCGCTGTCTTGCTCTTGACTGAAAAAGTCGAGCGCGCGGCGGGCGTGTTCGGCACGATCCGGCGCAGAGGCTCCAGTACGAGCGAGCACCTCGTTCAACGTCCGCAGTTGTTCGACTGGATCACTTTTTGCCATGCTCGGTCGATTTCTTCAGATCGAGTATTTCTTGGGCCAATTCGGTGAGATCGCGAAAGTCCTTATACACGGAGGCGTAGCGCACATAGGCAATCTGATCGAGGTGCTTCAGCCGCTGCATGACACACTCCCCGATCGCTTGGGATGGGATCTCGTGGTCGTATTCCTTTTCGAGCGAGGCCAGCACGTCAGCGATGAGCATCTCGATCTGCATGACATCGATTGGGCGCTTCTGGACGGCTTTCTTTAAACCCCCAAGTAATTTAGCACGGTCGAAATCTTCGCGGCGACCATCGCGCTTAACCACCTGTAGGTCGGCGCGCAACACTTCCTCAATCGTAGTAAAGCGATAGCCACAATCTAGGCACTCGCGGCGGCGACGAATTGAGGTTTCGTTTTTACCAGTTCGAGTATCGAGCACTTTCGTCTCAATAGAGGCACATTTTGGGCAACGCATAATTTAAGAAGGAGACAGCAGCTAGAATTTAGAAGTCAGGCTATCGAAGCTACAACTTCAGGAAGTTCTCGAGCATCTTCATGCCCTCTTGCGTCGCAAGCGACTCGGGGTGAAACTGCACTCCCCACACTGGGAGGTCTTTGTGAGCTAGGCCCATGATTTCGCCTTCGTCGGTTTCGGCGGTCACTTCGAGGCAATCGGGTAGTGTCGCCCGCTCGATGAGTAGCGAATGGTAGCGGGTGGCTTCCATCGGATTGGGCAAGCCTGCAAAAATATCCGTATTATGGTGCTTCACCGGTGAGGTTTTACCATGCATGAGACGTTCTGCACGCACCACTTTGCCACCGAAATGCTGGCCAATACTTTGATGCCCGAGGCAAACCCCGAGCAGTGGTTTCTTGCCAGCGAAGGCCGCGATCATCGCCAAGCTTACCCCAGCCTCGTTCGGCGAACAAGGCCCAGGCGAGATCATCACCCGATCTGGGTTCAACTCCAGCGCCTGCTCGACGGTGATCGCATTGTTGCGGTAAACCTGTTGCTCGACCCCAAGTTCACCAAAATATTGAACCAGATTGTAGGTGAAGGAGTCGAAATTATCGATGACTAATAGCATACTCAGTGAGGAGTGAACGGTGAAAGTGAAGAGTGATTACTGGTCTCCTAGAACACGGGCGACTTCCTGCACATCTTTATCACCGCGACCACTGAGGTTGCCGATGATGATTTGATCGGACGACATCTCACTGGCGCGCTTCATGGTATAAGCAATGCCGTGCGAGGATTCGAGTGCGGGCACGATACCTTCGATCGAGCAAAGCGCCTTGAACGCGTCGAGCGCCTCGGCGTCAGTCGCATAGCCGAAGTCGATACGGCCTTTCTCTTTGTAGTAAGCGTGCTCAGGGCCCACGGCCGCGTAATCGAGTCCTGCAGATACAGAGTGCGTCAGATCAATTTGGCCGTCCTCATCCTGTAAAATCCAAGTCTTCGCGCCTTGCAGCACGCCCAACTGACCACCTTCAAAGCGTGCCGCATGGTGTCCGCGAGTGATGGACTCGCCACCGGCTTCGACACCGGTGAGCTTGACATTCAAATCTTTTAGAAAAGCAAAAAAGATACCGATCGCATTCGAACCACCACCCACACAGGCGGCGATTTCATCCGGCAAGCGGCCTTCTTTTTCCATGATTTGGCGACGACATTCTTCACCAATCACGCGATGAAAGTCGCGCACCATCATTGGGAAGGGATGCGAACCAAGCGCAGAACCGATAATGTAATGCGTGGTGCGGATATTGGTGACCCAATCGCGCATCGCTTCGTTGACTGCTTCCTTGAGCGTGCGCTGGCCCGCGGTGACACTCCGCACTTCAGCACCACAGAGGCGCATACGGTAAACATTCAACGCTTGGCGGCGCATATCCTCCTCGCCCATGTAAATCACGCATTCGAAGCCCATCTTGGCACACATCGCAGCAGTGGCGATACCATGCTGACCCGCGCCCGTCTCGGCGATGATGCGTTTCTTGCCCATGCGTTTAGCGAGCAGCGCTTGGCCGAGAGCGTTGTTGATCTTATGCGCGCCGGTGTGGAGCAGATCTTCGCGCTTCAGGTAGATTTTGGCCCCACCACAGTGCTCTGTCAGGCGCTCGGCAAAATACAAATTGGTCGGCCGGCCGGCGAACTCACGCAGTTGAAAATCGAGTTCTTTCTGAAACTCGGGATCTTGGCGTGCGGTCTCGTAGGCTTCGGTCAACTCAAACAGCGGCGTCATCAAAGTCTCGGGCACATACATGCCGCCATAGGTGCCGAAGTGGCCACGCGCGTCAGGCAAGCTGACGGGATCGACTTCGAGGGATGGTCTTGCGGTCTCCATGAATAGAATACGGCTGTGCGCAGGCCGCTTTGTCAAGCTGGCAGACGCACTTCGAACTCAGCAACGTCTTCAGGGGCATCAATTCCGATGGTTGGTTGATCAGTTATGCCGACATGAATCCGATAGCCGTGCTCCATCGCGCGCAGTTGCTCCAGTTTCTCTATGTTTTCCAGAAAGCCTGGTTCCAGTGTCGAAAATGCACTCAAAAAATCGGCATCGTAGGCGTAAAGTCCGAGATGACGGTAGCACGGATGCGCCGCCAGCCATGCCGCATCGACCATGCCACCTGCATCCCGAGCAAACGGAACCGGCGAACGCGAGAAATACAGCGCCATACCCGAACGATCGCGGACGACTTTGACTTGGTTGGGATTGGCAAAGTCTTCTGGGCGCTCAAATGGGATCGCCAAAGTCGACATCGCCGCGCCAGTTGCGAGCCCCGCCGCCAAGGCACGGATCTGCTCGCCAGTGACGAGTGGTTCGTCGCCTTGCACATTGATCACTGCAGCCGCACCAATCGATGCATTGGCCTCGGCGAGCCGATCGGTGCCACTGGGGTGATCGGCACGCGTGCGCACCACATCGAAGCCCGCACAATTAAGGCAGCTTTCAAGCGCATCGTCGTCCACCGCGAAATACAGCGGGAACTCGGGCGCGACCGCGCGGATACGCTCGGCAGTCCAAACAATGATCGGCTTGCCTCGCACCTCATGCAGGAGTTTGCGCGGAAAACGAGTGGATGCCAGTCGGGCTGGCACGATAATGGAAGGCGTCTTTGACATTTGCTCACCAATCATCATGAAAGTTCGCCAATGAACAAGGAAATCAGTGCACTTGAAGCCTCTATTTTACGCAATAACAACGAAGACGTGATTCTTCTCGACGTGCGAGAAGACTCGGAACTGGAAATTTGTCGTATCGAAAATGCGCTCCACATTCCGATGAACGAGATTCCCGAGCGTTGCGAAGCCCTTCCATTGGACCGACCTCTGGTCGTATTTTGCCACCACGGCATGCGCAGTATGAATGTGCTACACTATCTCGAATCCCGTGGCTTCGAGAACGTCATCAATATGGGCGGCGGCATCCACGCATGGGCCACCGATGTGGACAGCTCCACTCCACGCTATTAAAGCTCGTGTACCGAGCTTCCAAGCCAGAAAAAATCCTGTGCAAAGTACAGTGGAAATAAGCTGCTATTTGGTCTGCATCCGATAGGCGCCATCCCAGTCGGCAGGCCCGCCACTCTTAATAAACTCACGGCAACGTTGCGCCAAGACAGCGGAGGGGGTGGTCGGCGCAAACGCACTGGAGGGCTCGTGCGGCTCGGCCGCGACAAACTGCTCCAACGCAACGGCCCACTCGCCTTTGAAGTAAAGCTGCAAGCCATGCTCATAGAGCTCACGGCAGCGCAGCGCCATCTCACGCTCTACCGTCCGATCCCATAGCTCAAAGATCTCGACTGGCTCGGTGCGCCCCTTCACCACGATACGATCCAGTGTGCGGTAAAACAAGTCAGGCAACTGCTCCAACGCCGCTCGCAGCGTGGCCCCCGTGACTAAAGTATAGACGCCATAACTCTTCGCACCGCTCTCGCAGCGTGCCGCTAAATTCACTGAATCTCCCATCATCGTGTAGTTGAAGCGCACACGGCTGCCCATATTACCGATTACCGCGGCTCCGGTATTGATCCCGATGCGGGTGCGCATCTGCTCGACTACTTCGGGCCATTGCCCCGACTGCACCCACTGGCTACGCAGCTCAGCATGACGCTCCTGCATACACAGCGCCGCGGCACAGGCACGAGCGGCATGATCCTTAATTGGTAACGGCATACCGAACATCATCACGATCGCGTCGCCAATATATTTATCCAGCGTGCCGCCTTCCGCCTGTAAAGCATCGGTCATGGCACTGAGGTACTCATTCATCAAAGGCACCAGTTCATTCGGCGGCAACTGCTCCGAAAACGCAGAGAATCCTTGCACATCCGAAAATAACGCCGTCACCTCTGCCTCGGTGCCGCCCAGCTCAGGATCACGCCCCGACTCGACCATTTCGTCGACCAATTCCGGCGATACATACGCACCGAAAAGCGTCTTCATTCGTCGACGTTGCCACTCTTCTGAGCCTAACTTGAGTAATGCCACCAGCAACACAGCACTCAGCGCCGCACCAAGCGGAGCGACCAGCGGGAGTACATAATTGCCATTTGAAAAACAATAGAACACCGCGGCGATATAGACTAGCATCACCGCCACCGAACCGATGCGCGTGAATACACGCCCAACCCCACTCCAAAGCGTGAGTGCAGTCACCAATAATGTCAGCAGCACGATCGAAGCAACACTGGCTCCATCACTCGGCCTGACAATGTATGCCTCGTCTTGAATTGTACGGTAAAGATTGGCATGCAGTCCGACCTTTGGCACTGGCTCGCGATTAAATGGTGTCGGCGCGATATCCTTTAACTGCGGATCGACTGGCCCGACAAAAATCACTTTATCTTTAAAACGCGCAAACCACATCAATTCTGCCTGCAACCGTTCCGCATCCCCACGCTCCGAAGCTTGACCCAAGGCATTCGCGCGCTCGAGCACTTCGCGCATACTGACATGCTCGCTCAAGTTACTTTGTTTCCAGCCTTCAAACCAATTCACTTCTAAAGATTGCCCCCATGCATCCAATGGGATGCGCCTGAAGACCTCATCTCCTCGGCGGATCAATAGCTCATTGCCATCATACACCACTGATTCATTGCTTAACCCGTGTGCCGCGAGAAACATCTCCAGCCCCAATGAAAACAAGCGCTGATGAGTGTAATGCGGCAGCACGTATGGCGACCATCCATCTTTATCCACCAATTTCAACGAATCCCCCGCCACAATCACTTCCGGCTCATTCAATGCATCCACCAAGTGCCGCAGCTTGCCATCCATTAAATGCCGAGAAAACAGTTCTCCCTCGACCTCGATCAAGGCCACCACCCAATACGGCACCGAACCTTGGCTGAGCACCTCATCGACATTGGCAAGACCCAACCGACCGCTCTCTTCGGTCAATATCGGAAAGGACGGCGCCTCAGGAAATGGGTTCTCGCGGGGATCAACATACTGATCGCGCCTCAGTGGCAGCACCGCATCGGCCGAAGTCGTGCCAGTATAGGCTGCCGCCAAGACGACCTGATCTGCAAAATATTCAATCGATTGCCCAAACGAAATATCTCCTTTGCGAGCTCGTCCATAGTCCAACAATGAACCTCCGGAAAACATCGAAAAAATAATATCAAAGCCAATCACTTTCGCTTCGCCAGGTCCCAGCAATGCATCCACCAAAACGCTGAAATTCTGCCGGTCCCACGGTCGTGCGCCGATATAAGATACAGCATCTGCATCTAAATCCACATACACGATCGGCGCCGTGGAGGACAACTCGCCACGAACCAGGTAGCGCCAGCGCATTGCTTCTTGCTCCAAGCCGTCCAACACACCTTCGGACCAAAGAAATGCCCATACGCCAATCGATGCTCCAATTAGGCCGCAATAAGAAATGAGTTGCTTCAGTCGATTCACAGGAAACTAAACGTGTATTAATTGACCAAGGATGCCAAGCCTTAGAACAAATCTGCCTGATAACTCGATGGCGCCCGAATCAGTGCACGATGTGGAGTCACCGGCGCAGATTGCGGCGCGTATTCAATCACCAATGGCCGCTTCGCCGAGTCACTATCAGGTACTGCCGCAGTCACCCCGACTGTATTCTTGACTTGCTTCAGTTGCTTCATTTTCGATCGAAAAATTGCGGGAGAAAGCGCATCGGCATCAGCCTGCATCACCTCAAACTCTTCAAACAGCTCACTCTCTGCCGCTGAGCTTTCGGCGACTCTAATTGATGCGCTTGCGGAAGTGCCCGCACCGACCAGTCGCTGTCCACTGCGTAATGTATAGGTCTGACCGAACAGATCAGTGAACCGCAAGGCCCCATCCGCGCATTTAATCGAAAAATCGTAGAGTTGCCTGCGTGCATCATAGGCAATTTCCATCGACCACCAGCCATTCTTCACCGACATCCGCCCCAACGGAGTCACCACAATCATCTGAGAGGCCTCACTCAGAGCACGATTATCAACGACCAACAATCCTTGCCTAAAATTCAAAATCATCCGGCTCTTGCCCAGGTCCATCGAGGAGGTGGCAACATCTTGCTCAAAGCGCTCAATTGCAAAAAATCCTGCGCCTTCATGGTAAATCGAGATCTGATTCGACGTCTTGAGAAACACTGAATCCTTCTCTTTTGTGCTAATCTGCAGCAAGCCGGAGACAACCAGCGGCATGCGATCAGTCGGGTTCATTTGTAACGATTCCCCACCCACTTGCTCTAAAATCACCTCCCCCGCCACAGACGTCACCACTGCCGCGCCACGCATCCAGTCTTCGGCTTGAAGCATCGTAAGCGCCGCGAATAGAGCCGCAAACGCAACAGAAAAGACCTTGTGCAAAGACGAACTCATAGAATGCGAAGTTTTTGCTGTAACTTACGAGCCGCAGCATGATTTGGATTAATTTCGAGTGCGCGTCGCACCGATGCAATCGCCTCGACGCGCCTCTCGCTAAAATGGCTCAAATAGGCCGCCCAATAATAATGTGCATTGCCATTATTCGGCGCCAACTCTAGCGCCCGCATCAACGCCGCCTCGGCTTCGATATCATTACCACCGAGCCCCTCTGCAATGCCGAGCTGCGCCCACGCCATCCAGTAGGTCTCCGCCAACTCAATCGCTCGCTCTGCACAGTTCGACGCTCGCAGCCCGATTTGTTCATAATTTGCAGGGGTTCTATAAAAAAGCTGGCACTTTGCCGCACTCAATCCAATCCACGCATCCGCATTGTCAGGATCCAACCATGTCGCAGCTTCATATAACTCGATTACCTCATCCAACAAATCCGTATTGCCAGACCGATGTACTCCCAATTGAACCACTTGGTCTAGACGTTGTCGGGCATGTAACTCAAGCGCCTGCGCTTGTATCCGAGACGCACTGATCGAATAAAATCCAACCGCCAACACGATTCCCAAACAGAAATACCCAAGCCGCATCCAGCCGCCGTGCGGGATGCGCAAACGACGCCTAAAACTCGATTTAATCAGAATCGAAA
>JAFMHF010000037.1 GCA_017854655.1 Puniceicoccaceae bacterium
GTGGGCGACTCGCCCACATTGATCCTGTGTTGCGGTAAAGGAGGGCGAGTCGCCCTCCCTCCTTTAGTCTTTCTCACTCATCGAGGTGTGAAACACAAAAAAGCCCCGCAGGAATGAATCCCGCGAGGCCAAAACTATAGAAAAAGTTGACTATTTAGTGAGCCGCAGCTACTTCGGTTGGTGCTTCGGCGGGCTCTGGCTCGGCAGCAGGTGCATCGGCAGGCACTGGCTCTGCCGCAGGTGCTGCCGAAACTGGCTCGGGGCTCAGATCGAGAACCACCTCTTCAGCGGTCCAAGGTGTACCGCGTGAACCGTATTGATCCATGTAGGCAATCATCGTCGCCTCAGTGAGCTCTGAGGCTTGGTTGCCCCACGACTGACGGATATAGGTCAAGACGCCAGCAATCTCTATTGGCTTAAGATTGAGACCATTCGGGCCGAAGGCAGGCATGTTACCATTGTATTGCTTACCCGCGACTTCGATCGGACCATTGAGACCGTTAATCAAGATACGAGCGAGGCTCTCCTGATGGTCAGTCACCCACCCCGAACCTGCCAGTGGCGGAAACGCTCCAGCGATACCGAGACCAGTCGCTTGGTGACAAGCGGAACACTGCGCATTGTAGATCTTCGCACCACGGTCAAACAATGATACTTGGACCACAACGACTTCTGCATACGGGTTATAATCGAACGTATAGGCTTCCTTATGGAAGTGACCGCCATACTGAATCAAATACACTCCACCCCAGAAACACAGAGCGGCAAAGAGGAAAAGGATGAAAATAGGAACTGGCGAAGAGCCGTTGCTCGGCTCATCCTGCTCGCGCATGAGGGCGTCGTGCAGTTCTTGCTCGCCGTTATCCTTAGTGTGTTGCTCGTCGCTCATTATTCAGAAATCTGCGCCTCTGGAAGGCTGTAGTTAAGTTGTAGGCTGAGCAAATACTCAACCAAAGCTTCGGCTCGATCTGTTGGGACTACTTCGTATCCAGCCGCTGGTGCGTAATTCGAATCGGCTTCAAACTGCAACGCATGCACCGACGCAGTGCCTTCGATCGCACGAGTTTCATAAAGAAACGCATACTGTGGCATGGTCGAAACTCCACCCGATGTAATCTTAGGATTGTAAAGGTGTAGGTGGTGCCAGTTCGCATCGCTTTGGCGGTCACCGATGGTCATTAGGTCGGGGCCGACGCGTTGGCGACCGAGCAATACGTTGCCCTGAGTCACGTAGTCGCGTGCGACAGTATGCCGCTTGCCCCACTCACGCTCAATATCCGAACCATAACCAGCACGACGGACTTGCTGCGTGTGGCAATAGACACAGCCCAAGTCGGTGTAGACTGCTTTACCCTGCTGCGCCGAACCTGACATTTTCGCAGGATAGAGCGGATCACCAGCAACGGGGTTGCCGATTTCATCCAAGGTCTCCGTGGTTTGCGCCAGGCTGCCGAGTTGAATATAACTACTGAGAACCAGACCCGTAAAGGAGAACGCCAAGGCGATAAGGATCCCACAAAAAAGAAGCGGTAGATTTTTCATTACGCTGCACCCTCCTGGTTGGCAGACTCAAGCAATGTAGGACCTTGTTTCGCACGGATGAAGCCCGTGGCGAATAACATCCATAAGAAATTAATGATAAAGGCGAGATGGCCGATTGCCAGGCAGACCACACCAATTGAACGAATTTTAAGCCATGGTAGCATGCTTTCAACGACCTCTAAGAAGGGCACCGTAGCGTCATTCATTTGATTGCCCGCAAGCCAACCGCCGAAAATTAGTGACACCACAACAATTGTAATACCGAGCGCACTGCCCCAGAAGTGGCAGTAGATTAAGCGGGTGGACGGCCACTCGCGCTTAGTTAAACGAGGCAACATAAAGTAAAGACCACCGAACATCACCATTGAGAAGAATGCATAAACCAAGTGCTGATTTTGGCCTACCGAAAAAGTCGTAAAGTGTGTGATCACGTTGACCGATCGAAACGCCATTAACGAACCGATCATATTGGCAAAGAAATAAGACAAAACACCAAACATGACGAAACGTAGCGCTGGACTGCGCCATACTGCGGTACGTTCACCTTTAACGGAAAGATACAAATTGAGTGCCACGGTAATCACAGGCACGACCATCATCACCGCAGCAACGATACTCACAGAACTGATCCAAACAGGAATCGGGCCACCGATCAACTGCACCATACCGGTCCAGCTGCCAAGCAATGCTAGAGAAACAAAACCAAGCAAGGCCAGCGCATAAGAATGAATTGGACGACCAATCACCTTAGGGATCACGTAATACGCGGTCGCCAAAGCCATCGGTGTGAGCCACAGATTCTGAAAGCTGTAGGCAAACCAGCTACTAGTAATTGACTGCACCACGCCACGTGCGGGGAACCAGACAACCATGAACTGAGCGATCATATAGATCCACGGGAACCAGAAAAACGCAGCAAGGATGTACCATTGTGAGACATACACGCCCTGCCCTTGGCGAGCACGGAAAGCCAGAATGCCCCAAGCGCCGATCAACGCGTAAGAAATCAATAGCAGCGGAGTTGCATAACCCGGAATTTCCAAGAACTCAGCTCCGGTCAAATCGCCCGCAAGGATGCCAAGGATACCGACCTTTAGACCGAAATTCCAAAATAACCCTGCGACAATCAACATTCCGCCGCTACGAATTGGCGCCAATGATAAGCGAGCCATAATCCAAAGCCCGATTGCGAAGATCACATTGCACCCCCAGCCAAACAGCATCGCGTTGGTCGCTGCAGGATAGAGGCGACCGTAAGTAACGAACTCGCAACCTGACATGAAGCTGGGCTGATACGACTGTAAGGCATTGATCAACGTCAAGCCTGTGCCGACGACCAGCCAGAGGATCGCAGCGATCACAAAGAATAGAGCCGGAAACCGGATGGACGCATCGATCTCACTCAGCACGGTGCGCACGCAGGCGTCCGTGGAAGTGGATTGAGAGTTGGACTGAGGAGCGTTGCTCATTAAGAATGAATGCTTCGAGTGATTACTTCGCGGCTTGGTAGGCCGCGACGGTCGAATCCATCGCATCCGCAATTGGGATACGAACGGTGCCGGCTTCTGCGTCGATGACTTCGAAACCAGCGAGCTTTGCCACACCTGCAGCGCGAGCCTCGTCAGCCTTAGCTTGGCGCTCCTCATTAACTGCCTGATCAATCGGATCAGGACGGCTAGGCAAGTAAGCGACGAAAAGAATCGCGGCGAATGCTAAGATCGCGCCAACGATACCGACGAGTGAGAGCAGGCGATTGCTTGGTGATAATTCTGGTTGAGACATCTTAAATTACTCAGAGTAGTTGATGGAAATTGCGATATTCGGGTCACGAATAGGAATCGGCTCGGCTTTTTTGGTACTGCGGCAGAATGCATAGATGCAAATGCCACCGATACCAACCAGCGACGCGACATCCACCCAATTGACCGAGAACTGGCGAACCAAGTAACCCGCTGCGTGAGCGTCTGGGTTGACGAGCTTACCGGGAATGATATTCCAGTAGAGGTCGAGCAGGTGGAAAGTTAGAATCCAGACAGAGATAGCAACGGTGCGCCAAACAACGGTCTTGGTCTTATACCAAAGTAGGCAGAGGAACGGCGTGAGGAAGTGACCAAAAATCAAGCCCATGCTCACCCACCACCAAGAATTGGTAGTGCCATCGAAATTCATTTCGCGCAGATTATACCAGAAGGTTTCTTCCGGAATATTCGCACTGTAGATCAAGAAATACTGCGAGAAACTAATGTAAGCCCAGAAAATAGTGAACGTCAGCATCAAGCAGCCCAGATCGTAACGGTGCGCTTGCTTCAAAATCCCTTTCAGATAGCCCTTCGATGCAAGCACCACAGTCAGGATGACCAAGATGGCCAGTGCAGCACGCATACATGCGGCGAAGAACCACACACCATACATAGTTGAGAACCAGTGGTATTCGAGCGATTTGAACCAGTCAATCGCACCGAGTGTCATTGCAACCGCGCAAATGAAAAGCCCAACTGAAGACAGCGCATGTGCCTTCGTGGTGTTCTTGATATCGCCAGTCTTATCGGTATCGAACGACCACTTACGTAGAAGGCTCGTGATGAGGATGAATACACCAAAGATAGCGAATACACGGACGACAAAGAAATTAATATTCAGGTAAGGCTGCTTCCAGGTGTAGATTGCATCTTCACCGACAGTGCCATGACCAGGCAGTTCATTGAGCCCACTCATCCATTTCCAAAGCAGACCGGGATTCTCATGAAAAAGCGGAATAGCCAATAATGGCAAGAAGAGCAGCAGCAACCATGGGAATGCTGCCATGCCGTGCTCACATTGACGGCGAATAATAACTGGCCAGCGTGCGTAAAACACATACCAGATCAAAGTCAGGAATGTCATGCCGATGGCGATGGACATCCAGAAGCCGATGCCGAGGAGCCAACCCATAAATGGGCGTGCGTCACTTTCGTTCCAACCTTGTAGTAGGCCAACCGCAGCGAATGCGATGCCGATGAGGCCAACAATGAGAGCGATACTCCCTACTTTGTTTGCTTGAGCGTGATGTGCGTCCGAACTCATAGTATTAAAATCCTAACTCTGTGCGTTGTGCTTCGGAGAGATCCTTAGCGTTAGCGTGTTGTGAGCGCTGCAATGCCCGAACATAGAGGACAATCGCCCAACGTTCTTCGGGAGAAATACTACCATCCAAAGGAAGCATGAGCCCCTTCCCGTTGGTGATGACATCGAAGATGTAGCCATCTTCAACACCGCGCAGACGATCGTCGTGGTAACTTGCTGCGAGCACGCCATATGGCTTAGTCACACCATTGCCGTCACCAGCTGCACCGTGGCAGACAGTACAAAAGATGTCATACTTCACCTTGCCTTCAGCCATGAGCTCGTGGCTCACTTCGATTGGCACAGTTTTAACGAACGTGCCATCAGCCTGCTTACCTTGATTAAAAGCGGTGTCACCGAGTGTCTTATCTTCGAACCCAGCAGAGAAAACCTCTGCTTGGTTGAAGTAATCACCACGAGCAACCGTCTTGGCTGGTACCGGGCGATCATTGCGACCATCACTAAAATACTCGTTTTCGGCCTGCGGCTTATAGCGCGCTTGACGATCCATGTCGGGGAAGACTTCGAGAGGTGGTTTTGTGCTTTTCGAGCCACGGAAGCCGAGAATCGACACCGTTGCAACGATCGCAAAAACATAAAGTGCTAAAAAGATACGCATGATACTGTTCTACGCTGAGACCTCCTCGATGTCGGTTCCACCAATTTCCTCTAGGAATTGACGTGTGGCGACCGGATCAAACTTCGAATCACGCGCTTCAATAGCGATGATGAGACGATCACCAGAGACCTCTAGGAACTTTTCGTTATTGAAAAGAGGGTTATAGTGCTGAGGTAGCAAATTTGTAATAAACATACCACCGAGTGTCCCGAAAGCGGACAACAGAATGGTCAACTCATACATAATCGGGAATGGGAAAACCAAACTGAAGAAAGGCTGACCACCGATGATGAGCGGGTAGTTATAGGCATTCATGAACCAGACGATGATGGTGCCGAGTGAGAAGCCTGTGATACCACCACAAAAGGTGAATATAGGCACCTTCGAACGCCCCTGGCCTTGCGCTGCAGGCATGCCGTGAACCGGGAACGATGAATACGTATCCCATTTTTTGTAACCAGCATCCCTCACTTTTTCCGCCGCATGGAAAAAAGCAGGTGTATTGGGGAAGGTTGCGAGAATTCCGTGTGTTTCAGATTCAGACATTAGTGTTGTCCTCCATTTTCATCGTCGTGATGGCCGTGCGGATCTGCCGCAGGCATCACAAATTTAACTTCAGCGATCGGCATGATTGGCAGGAAGCGTAGGAATAATAGAAATAATACACTGAACAAACCAAAGGTGCCGAAGAAGGTCAGAATATCGACCATGGTCGGTGAGTAGTAACCCCAACTACTTGGCATAAAGTCATTGGCCAGTGAAGTCACAGTGATCACGAAACGCTCGAACCACATACCGACGTTAATGAAGATCGACATAACCCAAACCATCGCAGTGTTGCAGCGCACTTTCTTGAACCAGAAAAGCTGAGGAGTGAACACGTTGCAACTGAACATCATCAAGTAAGCCCACCAGTATTGGCCGAACGCACGATTGATGAAAGCGAAGCTCTCGTATGGATTCGCACCATACCAAGCGATGAAGAACTCCATGATGTAAGCGTAACCAACGATCGAACCAGTGCCCAAGCAAATCTTACACATGTTGTCGATATGACGCTGAGTGATGAGATCGTGCAGGCCGTACAGCGCACGCAGGGGCAGCATCAAGGTGAGTACCATACCGAAACCCGAGAAAATCGCACCCGCCACGAAATATGGTGGGAAGATCGTGGTATGCCAACCCGGCAACACCGCAAGGGCGAAGTCAAAGGAGACGATGGTATGCACCGAAAGAACCAGCGGAGTGGAGATACCAGCCAGCACGAGGTAAGCCATCTCGTAGTTGCGCCAGTGGTTACCAGCATTGCGCCAGCCCATGGCAGCCACCCCATAGAAATATTTACGAAAGACATCCATACCCTTGGTCATGAAGCCACAACCTTCGTAAGCACTTTTGGTAAGACGTTGGATCGCACGGTCACGAAGCACTCCTAGGTCAGGAATCATACCCATATACCAGAACAGCACTGAGACTGTTCCGTAAGTGGAAACCGCAAATACGTCCCATTCCAGTGGAGAGCGAAACTGCGGCCAGATGCCGTTGGAATTTGGCAGCGGGAACAACCACCAAGCAAACCAGACACGACCGACGTGGAATAGCGGAAAGACACCCGCGCAGACCACCGCAAAAATCGTCATCGCCTCAGCGGCTCGATTAATCGAGGTTCGCCAACCCTGCTTTAACAAACAGAGGACAGCGGAAATCAACGTCCCGGCGTGGCCAATACCAATCCAGAAGACGAAGTTAACAATCGCCCAACCCCAGTTGATCGGATTTGCCAATCCCCACACACCGACACCAGAACTGACCAGCCAAAGGAGGCCCATGCCAGTGAAGGATGCAGTCACCAACGCAATCGCCATACAGACCCACCACCACATCGGGGTTTTCGTCTCGACGATGCGGCAGATCTTATCAGTGACCCAGTTGAAATCACGATCATTCGTGACAAGGGGCTGTTCGTGGAGCTCAGCTGGTTGCACTTTAGCCAACAAAGCGGCCTGTGTCGCGTCCAATGAACTCTCTTGAGTAGTCGTAGCCATTTTAATAGGTTCGCAAGTTAGAAATTAGTGAGCGGGATGCGCTTCTTCAGAGTGGGAGGAGTGATCGTGACCGTGATCATTATGCGCAGGTGCTGCATGGGGATCGTGGCTTGCACCGTGGTCGTCGCTGCCATGAGCATCGTGCCCTGCGCCGTGATCACCACCGTGGTCGTCACCATGACTACCATGTCCATAACGCTCGTCGTATTGAGCGTAGGCGTATGGTTTTTCGTAAGCATCCGGCATCTCAGGATTCGGATTACGCAGACGAGCCAAGTAAGTGGTGCGAGGTCGTGCATTCAGGTAACCAAGCACCGAGTAGTTACGGTCACTTGCCTTCATCTGCGAGACTTCAGAGTCCGCATCTGAGATATCACCAAAGGTGATGGCATCGGTTGGGCAAGCCTGTTGGCAAGCCACCTTGATGTTACCGTCCGCGATACGAATGTCATCCGAAGCTCCAGCGAGACGCTTTTGCTCGATCTTAGCAGCTTCGATCCGCTGCGTGCAGAATGTGCACTTCTCCATGACACCGCGCATACGCACAGTGACATTTGGATTAGCCTGCATCTTCTCAAGCTCTGGCTCATCGACAGGACCGAGTGGGCCCTTATAAACTTCACCAATTTGACGCTTATTCCAGTCGAAGAAGTTAAAGCGACGCACCTTATACGGGCAGTTATTCGCGCAATAGCGAGTGCCGACGCAACGGTTGTAAGCCATGGTGTTGAGACCGGAAGAATCATGCACGGTCGCATTCACAGGGCAAACCTGCTCACACGGTGCATTTTCACAGTGCTGACACATCATGCCCATGAAGGACACTTGCACGTCGTCTGGCACTTCAGTCTGATCGTATTTCTCAGCTGAGAAATAACGGTCAATTCGCATCCAGTGCATCTCACGACCACGAAGAACTTGGTCCTTACCAACGATTGGCACATTATTTTCACTTTGGCAGGCAACGACACAAGCCGTGCAACCGATGCAACTATTCAAATCAATCGCCATCCCCCACTGCTGCGGAATCGGAAATTTATCCTCGTTGTCCTTCCAAACTTTTACGTTCGGCAGTGGCTTAGAGAATGCAGGGTGCTCATAAGCAGAGTTACCACGATACTGGTTGATCGACTTCTCTTGAAGTGATTTACCGGCATCTTTCGCATAATTCGATGGAGCGTGTGACTCGACACCGACCTTGTTAGCGAAATCAGGTGTTTCAGCGTAACCCGCAGCTGTGTTCTCGCGAACCAGAGCGCGGCCTTCCATCGACCAGTGCTCTTGCGTATTCGCGAGGTGATATGTCTTTTCAGTCAGCTTGATCGAGGCACCGAGTGCGCAACCAAGGCTACCAGAGGTGCGTACCGCATAGGCATCGAATCCAACACCTTGACCAACGCGACCGACGACCTTGCGGCCCATCCCGAGTGGCAGCACAACGGTATAGTTTGCAAGACCTGGAACTACATGGATCGGTGCTTCAATCGTGACGCCGTTAACAGTCAATTCGACAACAACCGCTTCTTCCTTACCGCGGCGGAAGTTCGCCTTGTTGATTTGAAGTGTGCCCTTAGCCGCCTTAAAGAACTCACTGTCCTTATTCATTGGCTTCTTGGACGGGAAGATCTGAATGCCTTGAGCACTTTCGAGTTCCTTCGCAAGTGTTGGGCTGATCTGGATCGCATTATCCCAAGTCAACTTGGTGATCGGATCCGGACACTCCATCATCCAACCATTGTTGGCGAAGCTACCATCGTAAGCGTGTGAGCTCGGCGCGAAACGAACTTCGAGCTTATCCGCGCTGAGTTCGTAAGCCGTCAAGCCGTCCACCTTGACGGCGGCGAAATCAATCTCAGGAGTGACTGCCTTGTAGGCAGAACCTTCAAGCACACCGTCACTGAGGAATTTGTTATAATCGCTTCCACCCTGTGCAGCGAATGTCGCTTGTGCGATCGAGTAACCATCCGTAACGGACGCACCTGCGAGGCGGGCTAATACTTCCAGATCATTGAAAGTATCGAACAGCGGCTCAATCATTGGCTGCACCGGAACCAGTGTGCCATTGAATGTGCGACCATCGCCCCAAGACTCTAAGTAATGCGAGCGTGCGATAAAGAGGTTTGCGGCCTCAGAAGTTTCGTTGATCGAACCACCGATATAGATGCTCTCAGCTGCTTGTGCTTGAGCTTCGGACCAGTTCAGATCGATCGGTGCGTCATAGACTGGGTTACCACCAAGGATAACAAGTGTCTCGACATCACCTTGATTCAGGCGAGCTACGGCAACTGCGATGCCCTGCTCTGCAGCCGGCACTTCGACGTAGTTGATCGGAGCAGAAAGTGCTTCGTTGATCGCAATGACGATCGCGTGAACAGCCTTAGGAAGGTGCTCACCAGCAACGATGATAGAGTGGCCAGCATGGTCAACCAGGTCAGTCGCGCAGGCGTCGACCCATTGAGCGTCGACCTTAAGCGAAGCACCGACCTTAGCCAGTTCAGCAGCCAAAGGACCACCGACATGCTTCTTTTTGAGAATTGCCGCACCGACTTGAGCGATAAATGCGCCCATCTGGCTAGAGCTAAGACGGAGACGGTGATCGGCCATAGAGCCAGTCGATGTCAACGTGCTCTCGACCGAGTAAAGGCGGCTCATCTTGCTCGCATCCTTCGAAGCCTTGACCTTACGAGTCTTGGTGAAGTCGCGCGCTTGGCTCAAAGAACCATCGGCATTGATGAGGAACTCCGCGTCGAGTGCGAGCACTCGTTGCGCTTTAGTAAATTCAGGAAGTGCGCGCAGAGACTTGCCAAATACTGCTAGCGCAGCTTGCTCGGAAGTACTTTGATCGATTGCGGTATTCTCTGTCCAAGTCGCCAGCGGGAAGGCCTGCTTGATTTGCTTAACCAATGCAGCTCGACTTGGCGATGTGCTCGGCTCGGCGAGAAAAACGAGGCCCTTGCCTTGATTTGCGCCATGTGCTTTGCGAATTGCTTCGAGACGATCGCGAACAGCAGCAGGAGAAAGTGTCACTCCCCCCTGTTTGCTCTTGGTCGCACGGTCTGGATCATACAGATCCAAGATGCTCGCCTGTGTATAAACAGTCGTGGCACCGCCGTAAGGCGTAAAGCTTGGGTTACCCTCAATCTTAGTTGGACGACCTGTATGCGTCTCAACGATCACTGGCACATTATCACGCGCACTCGGCATCGAGGAGGTGTAATAGACCGGCACACCTGGAATCACGTTCTCAGGTTGCTTGGAGTAAGGCAGAATATTTTGTTCTGGACGACGGCAACCTGTCATACCTAGGCCAGCCAGACCAAAGGATGCAGCCATCACTTTCATGAAGTGACGACGGTTGACACCTTCCATATCGGAAGCGCCAGCGGGGAATTCGCGCTCGACCCAATCTGTAAATGCGGGAGTTTCCGCTAGATCGTCGAGGCTTTTCCAGTAACGTGGGCCTGAGAATTCAGAGTTCTTCATTATCTAAAAGGGTGCGATTAACGGTGGCAGCCTGAGCAGCTTTGCGGAGGATTGACCTTCCAGTCGTGAACGAAGCCGACAGCTTCTTTTTCAAATGCTTCTGTATCGGGACGTTCCCAATCAAGGTTATAAACTTCTTCCATAGGTCGAATGCTGTCTTCAGGGTTACGGTGGCAGTCCAAGCAGAAACTCATGCTGAATGACTTCGCATGTTCGACGACTTCCATCTCATCCACACGGCCGTGACACTCGACGCAGCTGATTCCGCGGTTTACGTGGACCGAGTGATTGAAGTAAACGTAGTCAGGTGTCTTGTGGACGCGCACCCAAGGGATCGGCTCACCAGACTCATAGCTCTCACGTACTGGTGCCAAAATCGGATCATCTTTACGCACCATACTATGACAGGTCATACACACATTGGTGGCTGGCACGTTGGAGTGCTCGGAACGGTCCACAAATGTGTGACAGTAGCGGCAATCCAACTCAAGCTGCCCGGCGTGCAGTGCATGGCTGAAAGGCACAGGCTGCGTCGGCGCGTAGCCTACCCGAGTATACTTGGGAGTTGCGTAGTAAGTAATCCCTAGAGTGACTGCTGTCACGGTCAGCACAAGTGCTACGATTACTTTAATAGGGATCGTGTTGACCCACCTCGGAAATACGTTCGCCATCGCTTATATAATAAAAAGTTATAAACGTCTAAATTAGACGGTTTTACGCTCAACTGCTCCCTTAGCAGATCGAATGCGAGACATCGCACGCGGCGTCGCAGAAGAGGCAAGATTAGAGGATTCAGGCTTCGCTTCAGAGCTGGCTGCACGAGTCAGCGCAAATACCCCGGCAAATGCCAGACCTGCCCGTTTCAAAAATCCTTTGCGTGTAGTAGTTTTTTCGCTGTTCATCAGAGTTAAAGCGGTCTGTTAAAAGTGCGCCGAATTGGCATGGCAACCGTTTTTTATCAGCAAATTCAATTCGCAATGAACCAAACGGCTGATCAGGCGTATGTTAAGGGTTAAATATAATAGGTAAAACTAGCATCTATACGCACCAGACCTGGTGAGTCGTAAAATAAGCGCAAAGGACTAGGGGTATTATTTTTTTGTAGCAATGACATGTTCCAGAACGAGTGCATCAATTAGCAAAACAGATACTAGCGATTAACTTTCGTTATACTACTAATACGAGTACCCCGCACATGTTCGACCAGTCCCTCTCATCATAAAGGTAAAATTCAGGCTTCTCACTTTCGGATTCTCACGCATAACTACCCGCATGAGCGGCATAAAAAAAACGAATACAGCACCAGGCACTCCGGGTAAATACGTCGCCCTCGGCCTCTTTATATTTACTGCGATCGTTGGTAGCCTCTTCATTTACCTTGGCCCTAAGGCGACCGCAAAGACACCTGGCATCCTCCACGTTGGCATCCGCTTCGCCAACGAGCACATGGTCGAGTTTACGCAATACAGCAAAACTGGCCCTGGTGCGCGGATTGAATTTATCGCCGCCGACGGCAGCATCCCCCACTCCGTCGAGCGTCTAGCAATGGGCCGCAACCTGGTGCCGATTAGTAATTTATCCGATGGCCTTTATACCGTTCGACTCAGCTCTGCAGATTATATCAGCGTCGAAATGCCAATGATTGCAGAAGGACGGATGCTCAATCCACCCAAAGACGCACAGTTCTCGCTCGGCACCCATGCCGATTATAATATGATCGGTGTGCGCTTCGCACCGAAAGTCGGCCTCAGGAAATAAGACCGCTCAGGCCCAACAAACAGGCCGTACGATCAGACGACTGCCCTTAACCGCCGCAACGATCTAGCACTCTTTACAGGTCAACCCGTGTCGCCCGTTGAGGATCATTTGAGATGGCAACTTGCTTCGCCACGTCAAGCACGAGCCTATTCTAGGCGGCTAGACAGTTGCTAACTAATCGTACCGTCGCAAACTACGTAGTACGCTAAGAGCAGGCATTTGAACACGTACTGCGACGCGTTTATGTCACCGCCTTGACCCAACATATGATTCTGCCGCCGTTGAGTTTATTGACATTTTATCGCTAAATCATAGAATTTAAGCTATAGTTTGAATACGCTAATGAATTTTCGAATCCGCTCAAAGTTTATCGGAATCCTCGTCATCGCATCCCTCTTACCCCTAGGCATTGCGCTGATTGTCTTTCGTTGGTTTGGCGAGCACTACAGCCGCCAATCCGAGGGCATTCGCTTTAAAGAAGCTGCGGTGCATTTTTCGTACTCGATGACGCATTCGTTAGTCAGCGAGATCAAGCTCTTTAATCAATGGTGCGAGCTCCGCAAAATTGCTTCGTCCGTGAATGCCGAGCAGGCAGGTCAGCCTGCCTGGGACGAGGCTGAAGATGTCGCTGCGATTCAAGCCACCGAAGCACTCTGGCCCACGCTAAACCCGGACAGCCCACGCTTACAAGCGCTTCTGCAGAATGAGCTATCACTTCAGATGCAGGCATTCATCGCAAATAACCCTCATTTTGCTGAGATATTCATCACCGACCAAATGGGTCGTCTGATCGCTGCCACGCAAAAAACCAGCGACTACTGGCAAGCTGACGAAGCATGGTGGCAAGCAGCGGTACTTTTGGATGAACACATGCTAAATCTCGAAGCTCTCAATTATGATGAGAGCGCACAGGTTCACTCGATCGATATCAGCCTCCCCTTGTATCAAGTAACCGCAACAGGTCGCGAGATCGTCGGTGTCATTAAGGCAGTGCTGGATGCCTCTACCATTTTTTATAATTCTCCAGTCCTAGACGTTAAGGATGTCCCCACTCAGGAAGTGGTACTCAATAGCGGGCTAGTACTCGTCAATATTCAAAATACTCAAATCGCACCGCTAACCAAGCAGATCAACCCCAAGGCAGCTGCTTTGCTACAGGGCAGAAAGCCAGGCTGGGCACTTGAATATGTCGACCACGACGAACCGTCGGTCATCGGCTTCGCGCCGATCCGCTTGCATTTAGACGACAGCGAACTTCAAGTTTACGGACTGCGCCCGATGTGGGCGGTAATATATCGAGATGATACGCTCGTTATGGCCCCAGTGAATCGACGAGTTCGCCAAATCACTCAGATCGGCATACTATTGGCAGGTATTTTTGCTTGGACCGGCTATGCCATCGCCTCCCGTAAGATTATTCAACCAATCACCAAGCTGCGCCTAGCCTCTGAGGCAGTTTCTCGGACGGTACGCTTAGAAGAGCAGCCCAAACGCCGCTCCAAATTACAGGCAGCGCTAGAATCTTCGGTACTGCTTGAAGAAGTCCGCTCGATCCAAACTAAGGATGAGATTGAGGAGCTTGCACGAGAGTTTGCCTTCATGGGCCAACGTATTCTGAGCTATCAGGAGAAACTGGAATCTGAGATCGCACTTAAAACCGATGAAATCGAACGTGACCTCGAATTTGCCCGTGAGTTTCAAGTCAAACTGATGCCACAAAAATATCCACGTCTCCAGTCGCCCCTGAAAAGCGACATGATGGGGCTGGACTTTTATCACATTTATAAGCCTGCGAGCTCGGTCAGCGGCGATTTTTTTGACGTCCTAAAACTAAGCGATTCAGTCGTCGGTATTTTTATTGCCGATGTGATGGGGCACGGCGTGCGCTCGGCCCTAGTCACTGCGATTTTAACGACATTAATACACAATCTTAAAAGTCATGCCGATCAGCCGGCAGATTTTTTACAGCAGCTGAATTCGCATTTTCATAAAATAATATACCATTCTGGAGAACTCATTTTCGCTTCTGCCTTTTATCTCGTGCTAGATTTAGAAAACAAAACCGCTCGCTATGCCTCAGCTGGCCACCCGTCTCCACTGCTGGTGGATCGTCGCGATGGCAGGGTCGTACAGTTGACTCCGCATCTCACCAACAACCCAGCACTGGGCCTGTTTCCCGAAAGTGATTACCAGACCTTCAGCCGCGCAACCAACCCACACGACTTGTTTCTCATGTTTACTGATGGCGTTTTCGAATGTTCCGATAGCGATGGTGTCGAGTTCGGCCAAGCACGCCTTAAACAGCTAGTGGAAGCCAATCAATCTACAGACTTACACACCTTAATGGCTCTGATCGCCAGCACCATCAAACAGTATTCCGAGCCACACGGACTCGACGATGATGTCTGCCTAGTCGGTGTTGAATTCCTTGAACGCAACGGCTAACGCCATGGGCATTTCCTGTTTGCTAGGCGCAGTAACATCTCGTTTACCACGACCTGTCGGCTGAGCTGGGCCCGCTTTTAAGATTATGAATTTACCATTCGACCTTCGGCGTTCGATGTTCAGCGTACGATCTTCATGATCACTTCTATCCTCACTCATCCGGGCGGTGCCCATAAAGACGAATTCTTAGCCTGCGCTGTGCTACTCACTCAAGCACCTGTCGCGATCCAACGTCGCGAACCGACCGAAGCCGACCTCGCAGACACATCCATCGCCGTGCTCGACGTCGGCGGCGAGCATGCTCCCGAACGGAGTAACTTCGACCACCATCAATTCCCGCGCGATATGGTGCCGACTTGCGCCCTCTCACTGGTACTCCAACACCTCGGCCTTTACCAAGATGCGCGCGAGTTCTGCAGTTGGCTTGAAGTCGCCGAATGGTTCGATTGCCGCGGGCCCAACGACACCGCCGAATGGCTCGGCATGGACCGCGAAACTATTGGCAAACTGAACTCCCCGCTCGACATTACAATCCTCCGCCGCTTCGCCAGCCAAACGGAGCACAAGCCAGGTCAGCCGATATGGGAGATCATGCGTATGATCGGTCAAGACTTGGTTGATTATGTAACCGGCCTGCGCACGCGGCTCAACTTCGTCGCTCAGCATGCCGAGGTCTGGACCCTCGGCACTGGTGACGATGCATTTAAAGTCCTGTTCATGCCCCGTACAGAACCGATGCCAGATGAAGCTTCAGCAGGCCTCGGCGGTCATGTTATCGCCCTCGGCCTCGAAGAAGAAGTACTCGCACTGATCTACCCAGACAGTCGCGGCGAAGGCTACGGCATGCGCCGCTTCAACGACGATCAACGCATGGACTTTAGCCCGCTCGACGCCGAAACAGACGTGCATTTTGCACACGCGCGCGGCTTTATTGCCAAGAC
Organism: Puniceicoccaceae bacterium; assembly: GCA_017854655.1. Classification (GTDB taxonomy): domain Bacteria; phylum Verrucomicrobiota; class Verrucomicrobiia; order Opitutales; family Coraliomargaritaceae; genus Lentimonas. The sequence continues at coordinate 15,936 of JAFMHF010000037.1, forward strand.
CTCGAGCGCGGATGTCGAGCGCTTAAAGGCTTTAGTCAATTCTGCCTATATTGGCTAAATCAATTTAGCTGGTACCAACCCCACTCTCTTAGTCTCCTCGAGTTTCTAGCAACGGCCGATATATCCATCCAAGTATCATGCCCGACTAAGCAATTGCCAAAATATACTAGAGCAGATGTTGTAAAACTATGATGTTTGAAAAGATCGCAAATAAAATAGGTAAATACACCGTATTACTCATCAGCCTTCTCATCGCGCTCATACTCTACCCCGCGCTTGAGGAGTATGAGATTGGACACATTTGCCTGACTCTATGGAGTCTAATTACGGTGGCAGCCATAGTTATCTCATTAAATGAGGATAAAAGAACGTATAGACGCATTCAGTTAGCGAGCGGTATACTCTTCTTGCTCATCGGCACTTTGCTCACTCGCCAAGTTTTAGGGCTCAGCCAAGAGTTCCTCTACCACTTGATCCTGCCAATTAGTTTTCTATTTATAGCATACATTATATGGATCATTTTATCTTCCGTCTTTAAAAAGAAATCATTGGGTGCCGATGAGCTGTCGGGTGCAATTGTTAGCTACCTATTATTAGGAATCATGTGGGGTTTGTTGTATTCTTATATTGAGTTCATCAGCCTGAATTCATTTTCCTTCGCTTCTGCCCATGACCTCCAAGCCAAAGGCTCCGCACTGTTCTACTATAGCTTTGTAACACTCACCACTCTCGGCTATGGCGATATCTTACCAATCAGTCGATTTGCACGTATGGCTGCCTATCTTGAGGCGGTTACAGGGGTGATGTATACGGCGATTCTCGTCGCGGGACTAGTCAGTCATATCGGGCATAAGCAAAAGTAGGGCCGTCGCGCCAACGCCTATAAAGCAGATTTCTGTCGCTGCCACGTGGCCCTTTTAAACAATATATATGCCAATAGTCCGAAAGATTCTCATAATCCTCTCGATAGTTATCTACTTATTGGCCGCAAACGCTTGCAGCCTGATTAAAGAACAGAGATTCCAGCTAAATCAAGCGACGATACAGAATGCTACAAATGGTATGCTATATGATGTAAAAGTACTACATCAGCCAACCAGTGCAGTTGGATCGACCCAGTCCTTACTGCCTAACAGAGCATTCACTGTCGGCTTTAATCACAGAGAGATGATGGCGGACTATAGTGTTATAACTTGGTCCGATAATATGGGCAATTCCTACAGGCAGCAGATTGAGCTACCGAAGAATATCGATAGAGACACACAGCCAAAAAATTTAACTTACACTATCTTCGACGATAATACAGTCACCATCATGCTGAACCCATCAGAATGATGCTATCGACGTGCAGCAGAATCGCACAGTAGTTCGAGCGGCGCAAAAAATGTATCGCCCACAGTCATATACTCTGACTAAGACTAGTGCATGAAAAGTATGACAGGATATGGCCGTGGCTCTGCGGATGCCTCTAAACAGAATGTGCGAATCGAAGTCGAGATCACTTCGGTAAACCGTAAAACTCTAGATGCTCAAATCTCCTGCCCTCGTGAATGGAACGGGCTTGACCAACAATGCAACGGTTGGCTCAAGGACGCTTTTCAGCGCGGTCGCGTAAACATTCAAATTAAGGCAGAGACGACCGAGGGCGCTCAGTCAGGCTTGGCATGGAGTGCCCAAAGTATGAACGAAAGCTTGGATCGACTGCGCAGCTTTGCCGAAAGCCAGAATATCCCCTTTGTTGTCGATAGTCACGTATTACTCGATTTAGCAAAAACACTAAAAGACAGCACTGCACTCCCAGACTGGCGCGAAATTGAAGCTCCCATCAAATCAGCATTTGATACTGCGCTCGCAGATATTGATTCCATGCGAGTTAACGAGGGCAAGGCACTTGCGGAAGACTTACGACAGCGCATTCAAGAGCTCGATACCATTCGTCAGCTAATTGCAAAACATGCAGAGAACACAGTCGCGACCTATCGCGATGCTCTGATGAATCGACTCAAGCAACTAAAGCTCGAACTAGACATAAATGATGAACGTGTGCTCAAGGAACTAGCTATCTTCGCCGACCGCTCGGACATCAGCGAAGAGCTCACACGCTTGAGTAGCCACTTCGATCAATTCAACGAATTCATTGCTGCTGACGAAGCGACCGGTCGAAAGATGGATTTCCTCTGCCAAGAAATACACCGAGAATTTAATACCACTGGCAGTAAGTCATCACCGATCGAAATCACCCGTGCCGTGATCGAAGGTAAAAATGCCCTCGAACGTATCCGTGAACAGGTGCAAAATATCGAGTAACACAGACACCCTGCACTCCACTTGCTGAGCTCAAGGCTACGTCAAGCCCTAGACCTGCATAGATCGAGAACATCGGACCCTCTGCTTTTCTAGATCCAGTCTTCGCCGTGAGACTTTAACGCTTGCGCCAGTACTTTGGCGAAAAATGGGCCGCGATAGATCCAGCCTGTATAGATCTGTACCATCGATGCCCCAGCATCCATTTTTTCGCCGGCAGATTCGACCGAATCAATCCCACCCACGCCGATGATCGGCAACTTGCCTTCAGTTGAGCGGTGAATGAAGTCAATCACATCGTTGGAACGCTTGTGAAGGTCCGTGCCGCCACTCATGCCGCCAGTCTCGGTGGATGTAAAGCCGCGCGGGCGTGCAATCGTGGTATTGGTCGCGATAATCCCGTCGTAGTCCAAATCAAGCAGCACTTCTACAATTTGATCGATCTCGGCGTACGTCAGGTCTGGTGCAATCTTGAGCAGCAACGGATGTGGCTGGTGCCCGAGTTTTTTGGCGTAACTACGGTTCTCATCGCGCAGTGTAGTTAACAAATCACGCAGATAGCTCTCAGTCTGCAGTTCGCGCAAGCCTGGTGTATTCGGACTACTGATATTAATGGTGAAATAATCGGCTTGATCCGCCAACGTACGAAACGATGCCACATAGTCGTCCACTGCATGATCCAGCGGTGTGGCCTTGGCCTTGCCGATGTTCACCCCTACCGGCATCCTACGCTTGCCCTTCGGGTAGTGCTTCGAGAGGCATTGTAACATCGCCTCGGAACCCTTATTATTAAAACCCATGCGATTTATCAGTGCCCTTTGCTCAGGATAGCGAAATAAGCGCGGACGTGGATTACCAGGCTGACCCTGAGGCGTGACTGTACCGACCTCAGCATGACCAAAGCCCAGCGCCTCAATGGCCCGCGCAAATTCACCATCTTTATCCATCCCAGCAGCGAGACCGACACGATTTGGAAACTCTAAACCGAACAGTTTTACGGGCTTATCCTCTCGGACTTGATTGCAAGCGCGCAGCAACCGACACAGGCCCGGCACCTGACTCAACGTCATAAGTGCGGTGCGGCCGCGATCATGCGCCTGTTCCGGCTCCATTTTAAAGAGAATTGGGCGGATAATTTTTTCGTAGATACATCCCATAGCGGTAAATCTGTTAGCCTAAATTAAGAAATGGGCAAGCTAACAAGGCATCGCCACTAAACAATGAAAATCATTCGTTTGAAAATTTTCTAACAAAGCACTTTACAATTCGGTTTTGGAAGTTTTTACCCGTTGTATATTATCTCATGAAATTCCTAGTCACAGCACGAAGCTACTAATAAAATATACTTAGGAACCACGCCTTAAAGCATGCCCAATACATCTACAAAACTCACCTGGTGCAAAGCACGCATCGGAGAAGACATGAACTGGTGGATCAAAGAAATCAGTGATCCAATCCATTGGGAGATCGACGGCCTCGGTATCATTGACCCCCGCCAGTTCCAGCACATTCTCGATTTACTCGAGCCGCTCAACGAATACGGCCTACAAACTGATCTTGTCGCTGATGCCTTCTATTCTTTTGGGATCGACGAAATTCAGGACGACAAGTCCGTCTTACTCAAACGCGTGCAGGACAACATCCTCGACAGCGAAGATCCACTCTTTGCTCTGCCCGATGTACTAGACGAAGATAAAGGCCCCTACGCCGACTTGCTCGACCACATCACCAAGCTGCGCATTAAAATGCTTAACGACCTGATCGATTTCGCCCAGAAGCTGACAGTCGAAGAACTCGAAGAAGAAATCCGCGAATCCCAAAATGGCGACTTTCTCGAAGGTCGAGCGACGCACTACTTTACCGAACTCACTACGATCCTAGAATACGTGCCAGAAGGATTCGAACTCGATGACGACGAAGAGACCACTCCAAAGTCCGAAGACGAAGAACTCGTAAAAGACCTCGAAGATGTAGATGCAGGCACCGACACCGAAGAAAAGATCGTCGCCGACGAAACCATGAAGTGGGACGAAGAAGAGGAAGATGAGGAACAGCAGTACGAAGAGCACACCACTCCACCGGAAACTGAGGGAGAAGAGCCTGCCAAATAAGTCACCGCTCATATTTTCAAAAGCCTCGGGTAACACCGAGGCTTTTTTGTGCTCTTAATCGATAACCGAGAAAATGCCCTAGCGAGCGATCGGTTCTGATGCCTCATTGTAAAGCACGGTGTACAGCACACCGAGTAGGTTTCTACGAGTCACGCGCTCTTTATCTT
>JAFMHF010000108.1 GCA_017854655.1 Puniceicoccaceae bacterium
TTCGGTGATTCCAGAGATCTCATTAAACAAGCCCCCTGTCGCGCCATTCACCGCACGGTAGATCAATTTATTGTCGATGCTACTGGTTTCAGACTTCCAATCGAAAGTGATCGCATAAGGCTTTTCACCTCCACCAAGATCAAGATCGGTGCTAAATGCCGCCCAATCGCCCACAGCCAATGATGGGCTCTGAACCGCGTCGTCATTCAAAGGAATTGCTTCGTTATAGACAAAATTCTGGCCGAACCAGTCACCATCTCCTGTGATGGTGAACGTGAGAAGCTCTTGATCAATCGCAATCGGAATATCGATTCCAGTAATTTCGACCAAAGCAGTCGCAGTAAAGGTCAGGTTATTATCCTCACCATCCTCACGAGCGACGACATTATTGATCACGATCTCGGTCTGTTCCTCGACCTCATGGATCACATCGACGAAGGCTCCGACATAGTAAAAGCCTCCCGACATTCTAGGGACTTCCAGATCGAAATCCAGTGCGATCACATTCGTCGAATTTAAATCACTAGCCAACTCCACAGTATAAACCGTCACTAGTGTATCAGCGATATCAGCATCGAGGTCGACCGCAGCAGAGTTATCAGGAGTTTTATCGGGTGAAAGGAACAGACGCAGCTCAAATTGGGAGCCGGCAGTAATCGTGCCAATTCCTTGATTTTCAAGTTCGACTTTAATTGTCAAAGGATCCCCAGATTCGAAGGAACCATCAACCACTGCGAGTGATTTAACAATCAGGTCGGGGTAAAACTCGAAACTTTCGAGCGTGGCTGCTGCGTTATTGTCTTCATCTGTCTCAACGATTAAGCCGTCCTCATTGCTAGGCTCCAGATTATTAAACGAATCGGCCTTCACAACCAAATAGTAATTTCCGCGCACGACACTATCAGGCAACAGAAACGAAAATGGCACGGATAGACTTTGCCCTGCGGCCAATGGATCTGTGACTAGCAACTCCGTTTTACCCGGTGCGAATTCCAACTGAATCGCGGACTCAGTATCGTAATTGGTATTCGGGCTCAATACGGCCGAAATGTTGAACTCGTCATCAATCTCGCCGGTTCCGCCATTTTTCATCGAAAAAGAAGCACTGACACTTGGTAAGGTCCACGGTTGTTGAGTGTTGATCGTGACACCCTCGCCCTGCAAGTCCGCAACACCGAGGTTGGAATTCGCAAAGAAATCCTGCCCGGGTAGGGACGGGTCGGTTTGTCCGTTCGCCAACTGACCCACATCATTGATACCCGCAGTCAGTAGAAATCCGTCAGCGTCAACGACCGCAGAAAACTCTTCACCCGCACCAATGGCGAGGAATCTGTCCGACACTTCGAGTGCGGTCGGTAAGTCTTTTTTAATATTCGCAATAAGGAAGCTTCCTTGCCCGTCGTAAACAGGCAACCCGAGTTGACCGCCTTCATAATTTAAGCCCCAGCCGTATAGCTTATCGCCCTTCAAGCCGAGCGTATGCGCTGAGCTCGAAGTCGATGCAACTGAAATATCGACCCAGCCGACGCCCGAGCCAACCCGAGCCGGAGTTCTCTCTAAACCGTTACCGGTGCCGAGATTTAAACCGCTACCCCACACCCACAGCTGCCCCGTTTGAGTCGCGGTATTGCGCAAGGCAAAGGTCGCATTGTAACCACCGAAAAGATCGCTCCATCCAGCGGCCGTGCCGACTTGAGTCGGGGCAACCACCCCGATCGGGGGGGCGCCATTTACCAGTATGCCCAGCTCAGACCCGCCATTCGTAGCAGAATTGCCGCTGCCCCAGGTCCACAGCGTGCCATCCGAGCGGATCGCATGCGAGTGCGCTTTGCCTGCGGCAATCGCTATATAGGGGTTCGCGTCAAAAGGTGCTTGGATACTCTTCCGAATATCCAGATCAGGATCATTAGAAATAGGGCCGATGCCAAGCTGCCCGTAACTATTGCCGCCCCAGACGAAAAGTAAACCGGTGCTCTTACGCGCCATCGAGTGAAATTCCCCAGCGGCAATTTCGACCCAATCGATCGCGGTGCTGATTTGCACTGGGTCCACACGATCCGCAGTCGTTCCGTTGCCAAGCTGGCCACGCGTATTCGAGCCCCAAGCCCACAAAGTACCGTCCTTTTGGATCGCAAGCACGTGAGCCGATGCTGCGGGCGTGCGACTGACCGAGACCTCTCTCCACTGCTCAGGCGGCAGAATTTGCTGAATTTCGCCCGCTGCAACCTCGGTCGCAATGGCGCCCCAGACGAACAGATTGCCCTTGGCATCAACCACAGCACCGAAGTCGTCGCCGACGGACATACTGTAATCCTGCGCCTGCGCGCCGATCTCGGCCGCAAAAAACAATAATACCGGAAGGAGAGCAGACCGCGTGAAGCGGCGGACTTTTTTGAGTCTAAGTATAATATCCATAAGGAATCTCTCTTGCTCGGGTTAAAATTAGCGAAGGCGGCGATTACTGCGACTTGAGGTATCAACGGCTGCGACGTCGGCGGCGGCAACTTTGCTGGTATCTTTTTCATCCTGCTCAACAGTGCGCTCGATTGCCTCGAGCTCAGAGGGCTCCTTGGCAATCGCGGCGGCTGCTTCGTCGGCTAGCTTGCTGGCATCTTTTTCGGCCTGCTTGCCCGCGCGCTCGATTGCCTTGAGTTCAGTGCGCCCCTCCGCCATCGCTTCGGCTCGACGTGTCTGCGCTCGGAAATCTTCTATGTCCTGCAGCGTTTTCAAATCTTCTGGCGATAGCACATAGCCAGGCACATCCGCTGGCACCACGCCCATTTGGTGGAGCACGCGTGGGTCGATGATGTCGCGGTAAGTACTGCCATCTGGATTCAACGTTTTCGCGGTGATGAAGATAATTAGGTTCTTCTGTCTCATTGTGTTAGACTCACTACTGAAGAGCCGTCCAATGTAAGGTAGACTCCCCAAGATAGGCACTGCCGTACCTCCCTTCACCTCTTCATTCTGAGTCAATCCACCGATCGCAAGGGTGTAGCCATCTTTAATCACGACATTTGTTTCAGCTGTTCTTCTGGATATAATTGGCTGAGGTCCAATATCAGTGAATTGGGTGCCAATCTGATTCGATACGCTCGGAATTACCAATAGGTTTATAAATCCCGCATCGTTCACCTGAGGTGTCACCCGCACTTGCGTGCCAAATATCAGTGGCTCAGCCAAACCATCCGCTCGTCGTTCACCAGTTTCGTCATCAATCGAGAACTCAACTTGGGGGATCTCTGTTACGATATCGATGGTGGCTTCTTGATTACTCATGGTCACCACCGTTGGATTCGCGACTAGTTCCGTGTCATTATTCTGCTCGAGTGCAGAAATCACGACTCGAAACTCGTCTGCAGAGAACACCGCGGTGTCGAAGCGACTGGTGCCGGCCAAACTCTCCATGGTGCGAGTGAAGTCAGTGCCATTCCCTGATAAAACTTCATTCTCAGAAGCAAATATTGGTCCATCCGCCAAACTGAAGCCATCCACACTGCCAGACCTAGAGCTATTATTACTCGTATCATTACGTATCGAATCATCTTGGCTACTCCGATTCCGCGACCACTCACGCTGAAATGGCCCGGCGGTGACGCCGTAGCCCGCCAAAGAACTCCAATTAACTCCAATGTCCTTTTGATCGGTATTCTCGACTTCGATAAACTTCGTCTCAATCATCACTTGCTCAGTCGCTTTATCGAGTTTTTCAATGATCTCTTGGATCTTGTTCATCCGCGACGGGCGCTCGGTAATCACCAGTGCGTTGCTGCGAACGTCGACCTGAATCTTGCCCCCATTAGCGGTATCGATCAATGGTGAGATCGAGCCCTGAATCGCTTCGGCTCCAGCATAGTTGAGAATAAAGACTCGGGTATCGACTGGCTCACTCGTCAAGTCGACTAGACTTCTAATTCGAATGATATTACGATCCTCAGTATACGTAAAACCCAATGGCTCTAACGTGATCTCAAACACTTGGCGCCAGGTAATATTGCGAAGCTTAACTGAGGTGCGTCCTTGTAAGGTATCAGGAATCACCACATTTAAATCAAACAGGTCGGCCACATTGCGCAGAATCGTGCGGACTTCCTCGTCCGGGAAATCAACCGAAATGGTCTCTTCTTCAGTCATCGACACCGAACCAGGGCCCGATGTTTCCTGACCAGGCAACTCCAGCACCACTTCGGAATCGCGCGGCAATGCGGTAGTCGCCACATCAAGGATCTCAGGTGCCTCTACATCCACACTGACACCAGCAGTCGGCGCATCTAGAATCTCTACGACTTCGCCAACGCTATCTAACCCCGCCTCAAGCTCGGCCACCGCAGTTGACGGCTGCGCCGCAGCCACTTCGTCAACCTTGACTGCTGCGATATCTCCGAAGCCGCTCAGCGCGGCCGTATCCACTGAGTCGGATGTATCGACCACATCCTCGATGATCACCACATCGGATAAATCGATGTCGCTCAGCGTGGGATCATTTACCAGCCCCACTTGGGCCCACAGGACGATTGATGCAAGGAGCATTAAAGAGAAAAGGTTGTGCTTTTTCATAAGGCAGGAGGATTGAGGTGTCTAGATTAGGTAAAAGTTAA
>JAFMHF010000038.1 GCA_017854655.1 Puniceicoccaceae bacterium
GAGACCAACGACCTCGCCGCGTCCATGCCGGAACTGGCTGCTAAATTGACAAAGATGCTGCATGACTGGCGTGACCATTCCGGCGCGGTGATGACAACTGAGAATCCGGATTACAAAGCCGAAAACGATTGGCGCAGTAACCCCTAGAATGGCACCTTGGCAGCTAGCGGTCTTTCGGTTGCGCTCAGTCGAGCAGCACTAGATGGTCGCGGTGGACGATCGCGCTGGAGTGGTGATTAGCGGCATCGCTCTGGTTGGCATCTCCACGGTGCTCTAAAATACTGGATAAATCAGTATAATTGATCGCAGCGAGACCGTGGGCGATGGCGCTGCCATCTGCGGTGCAAATTTTCACTACATCGCCTTCTTCGAAGTCACCTTCACAGTTAACAATACCCGCGGAAAGTAGGCTCTTGCCAGATAGCCGTATCGCGCTGGCGGCGCCAGCATCGACCGTGAGGGTGCCGTGTGTATGATCTTGGATCGCGATCCAGCGTTTGTGCGATTTGATTGGTTCTGCGCTCGGCGCAAAGTAGGTGCCGACGCTTTCGCCCGTGAGGAGCTTGTTGAATAGTTCGGCATCTTGGCCGCTGCCGATGGTCACGCCGCAACCTGCGCGGTGAGCGATTTTAGTAGCGGATAATTTGCTGATCATGCCGCCGACCGAAGTGACTTGCTTGGTGCCTTGTGCCATAGCCTCGATCGCGGGAGTTATCTTTTCAACATAGGGCACGACTTCGCCAGTGCCTTGCATGTCGATGAGGCCTGGAATGTTGGAAAGGATGAAGAGTTGGTCTGCGTTGCTGACGCTAGCGACCAGGGCAGACAGTGTATCGTTGTCGCCAAATTTTATTTCAGAGGCACTGACGGTGTCGTTCTCGTTAACGATCGGCACCGTGCCGTTGCTAAGCAGTCGTTCGATGGTATTAAAGACTGCATTGTGGCGGTGCTTGGCGCGCAGGTCTTCGCGGGTGAGGAGTATCTGCGCAACGGTCAGACCATGTAGGTCGAATCCCTTTTGCCAAGTGTTGATCAGGATAGTCTGCCCAACTGCGGCGCAAGCCTGTAGCATGGCGAGCTCTTTCGGACGTTGCTCCAATGCCAACTTACCCATGCCAAGGCCGACTGCGCCAGAACTGACGAGTATGACATCGATTCCGCGATCGCGTAGCACTTTAACCTGGTAGCAAAGCGCTTCAATGCGCGCTGTATTCAAATCACCGATACCAGATGTTAAGACACCGGTGCCGAGTTTAATGACGACGCGTTTGGCCTGTTGAAGTGGCAGCACGTTTAAATTAGACCTTCTTCAGGTCTGCTTCCTTGGCCGTTAACTGCTGGTTGATTTCGGATATGAAATCATCGTGTTCTTTTTGCACTTCTTTTTCGTAGCGCTTAAAATCGTCTTCGGAAAGACCGTCGTTTTTCGCAGTCTTAAAAAGATCGAGTGCATCGCGCCGAGCTTGACGTACGCGCACGCGGCCATCTTCCGCCATATTGCTAGCAGTCTTCGCTAGTTCTTGGCGTCGCTCGCCGGTCAGTTCTGGTACGGGCACGCGAAGGATGCCACCATCGACCATCGGGTTGAGGCCGAGGTTGGCTTCTTGGATACCTTTTTCGACATCGCGGATGACGCTTTTGTCCCAAGGCTGAACCATGATGGTTTTGGCATCGGGGGTGGTGACTGCCGCGACCTCTTTTAATGTGACGGTGCTGCCGTAGGCAGTGACGCGAACTGAATCGAGCATCGTTGGTGATGCTTTGCCAGTGTGCAGACTGCCGAATTGATTGAGTGTATGATCAACTGCTTTTTTGAGGTCGGCAGCGAGCATTTTGAGAATGTCTTTTGGTTCCATATCTGTAGCGGTGTTGAATTATTTGAAAGTGTAGGTGTTAATTAACAAGTGTGCCGATTTCTTCGCCCATCACTGCGCGGAGGATGGCGCCAGGCTCACGCATACTGAAGACGAGAATTGGCATTTTGTTTTCCATGCACAGCGAGAAGGCAGTGGAATCCATTACGCTTAAGCGATCGCGCAGTGCGTCGATGTATTCAAGGTGGTCGTATTTGACGGCGTCATCGTGCTTGTGTGGGTCTTTGTTGTAAATGCCATCAACCTTAGTGGCCTTCATGAGCATGTCGGCTCCAATTTCGCTGGCGCGGAGCGCCGCGCAGGTGTCGGTTGAGAAGTAGGGGTTGCCAGTGCCGCCAGCAAAGATCACCACGCGACCACGTTCTAAGTGTCGTGTGGCCCGGCGCAGAATGAAAGGCTCGGCGAGCTTATCCATCGGGATGGCGCTTTGTAGGCGCACGGTGACGTCGAGCTTCTCAAGGCAGTCCATGAAGGCAAGGCCGTTGATGACAGTCGAGAGCATGCCCATATAGTCACCGGTAGTGCGATCGACGCCGCGCATCTCAGCGCCACTGAGGCCGCGAAAAATGTTACCACCACCAATGACTAGGCCAACTTCGACGCCGATATCAGCGACTTTTTTGACTTCCTGGCAGATGTTCTTAAGGATTTTAGCGTCGATGGGGTCACCATCTTCGGTGTTGCGCAGCACTTCGCCACTCAACTTTAATATAATACGATGATATTTCGGCTTTAGGCTAGTTTTGTCTACTTCATCCATTAAAAGGGTTTTAAACGTTGTTTTTAGCCAGACGTCAACTCATCGATTTGAGAATCGAGTTTAGCATAACCGTAAAAATCACTGCTCTAATTCAGGACTTGCGATTGATTTTAAAAACTATGAAAATTTTGAAGTGAGGGCTTGACGAGTGGGGGATCATTTCTACTCTTCGCCAACTTTAAAGGCCTATGGTGTAATGGTAACACTACTGTTTTTGGTGCAGTCATTCGGGGTTCAAATCCCTGTAGGCCTACCAATTTTAAAATCCCTGTTGATCTGTTCAGCAGGGATTTTTTATACGCCCATTCCAAGGCGTGCCTTGATCCAGTCTTTGACGCCGTCAACCGCCTCTGGGCCTTGCGAAAGCACTAGGTAGATAATGTAGCTGTAAAGCACGACTGCGACGCAACCGACCGCGAAGGCAGCGATCGCGAGTAGGCCGTCGTCTTCTGATAGGCCGACGCCGATCATGAAAATGACCATGGCCGGAAGCGTATTGGTTAACGGAATCGGTAGCATCATGAGGCAAGCCATAATCAGGATGACGATGGCGAGGCCAGATTGCCCTAGCTGGGCGCGTATCCATTGCTGCCGAGGGCGAATCAAGTGCTCGACGGTGCGTAGAAATTTAGTCGCGGCGCCGCTCATCTTTCTGGCCATTGACGGTTTGATACGAATGCACTGCAGGCGTGCGGGCAGCCACACGGTTTGGCGGCCCATGAGCATTTGAAGCGCGATTAATGCGATGACGATGCCAAACGGCGTGCTGTAGCCAGGCGCGGGCACGGGCAAGGCGCTGGGGAGTGACAGCAGCACGAGGAGGAGGCCGAAGCCTTTTTCGCCGACAGCATCGGTGAGCTCGCCGATCGATGGGCCGTTTTGATCTTCACTGGCGAGGGCGTTTTCGAGTGTCTCGGCCAGGGATCTGTGCGTGGGCGTCGCGTGGTCAGTTTGTATGTTGCGCTTCATGGATTCTGGACAAAAGCTATCAATCAGTATCCGTTGAAGGTCAAAACAATCTGCTGAAAGTATGAAAGATCTGGTGAAAAAAAAGAGACTTAGGCGCTACGCTCTATATGGCGGTGCGTTTGATCCAGTGCATTGTGCCCATCTGCAAGTGGCGCGTTATGCGCTGGAGCAAGCGCAATTAGATCGAGTCGTGTTTATTCCTGCAGCGCAGTCACCGTTAAAGGCGCACGCGCCGCTCACTGATGCGGCAGCGCGCTTACAGATGCTTTCTCTCGCGCTGCAGGGCGAGGCGTACTTCGAGCTGGACGAGTCTGAAATAGAGCGGGGTGGGCTGAGCTATACGATTGATACGGTACGACATTTTTCTGCAGGCCATCCCGATACCGAGCTGTATTGGATTATTGGTGCGGATCAGTTTGAACAATTGGATCGCTGGCATCGAATCGAGGAATTAATCGAGTGTGTGACCTTTTTAGTGTTCGCCAGACCCGGATCACATTTGGAAGCCTCCGCAGAGATCCCCAGCTTACGCTATCAAGTGATCGATGCACCGCTGATGAGTGACAGTTCGAGTGCAATTCGGCAGTGCTGCCGGGAGGGGCGTTCACTAGAAGGTTTGGTGCCAGATGCAGTTCAGGCTTTCATTTCGGAGCAGGAGCTTTATACGAACTTGCAGTAAGAATCTATATGGCCACTTCAAAACAGAATCAAACAAACTCAACGCTCGACGAAATTCGCTGCGCGGTATCCGCAATCGAAGATAAAAAGGGCGAGGCAATTCGCGTGCTCGATGTGCGAGAGACTTCCTCAATCACCGATTACATGATCCTGGCGACAGGTACTTCAAATCCCCACGTGAAAGCGATTAAGGCGGGCTTGGATAAGGCGCTGAGCGAGGCCGAGGTAAAGCTGCTCGGGCAAGATCGTGAAGTCGGCAGCGGCTGGATTGTAGTGGATGCCTTTGATTTCATGATCCACCTACAAACCGAGGAAATGCGTGATTTGTATCGCTTGGATTATCTGTGGCGAGATTCCGCTGAAGTCCAGTTGTAGCTGATCGGACAAGGCCTCCTCGCACGGCATATTTTCATTGCTTGAAGCAAGATGCGGTACTATCAGTTACTTCGTTTTAAGATGATGCGCAATTGCCTGTCTCTTTAATCAATTATGCCCGCCGATAAACAAACTGAGCAACCTGCTGACTCTGAGTCTCACCATTATTTGGTTGGAGTTGCTACTGGTCTGTTTTTACTTGCAGCGTTGAGTCTGGTTTTATCGCAAATCGGGGTCGAACCGATTGAAACGGTGATTCTTGCTTCGTTGGGTGCTTTAATAATGGGTTTTTTTGTGTATCGCGAACGGTTTTTGGCTCACGAATTAGCGCTCGCTGAGCGGAAGCATTTGCTGCTGCTTGACCTGAATGCGGCTCGCATAAATGAATTATACACGCATTCAGTCGCTTGTTTGGTAACTTTTGACCCAGGCAGTTTAATCATTGACCGTGTCAGTTCTGGTTTTTTCGAGCTGTTGGGCATTTCGGCGAATAAAAATTTGGCAGGTGCCAGCTTGGAAGAAGTGTTGGGAGTCGACTCATCGCAGTTGACGAGTGTCGTGTATCAAATAAAAACTGGTAGTGTTGGTGTCCGAGAAGAGCTCGTCTGTCAGCAGGCTGATGGTAAGCCAGTGCAACTGCTGATCAGTGGGCATTACATACCTCAGCTTCATTTAGTCGAAGCCGTTTTTTTTCGTTTGCCTCGAAAGACCTTGGGCGATCATGAGCGCCTGATCGAAGACTTAGAGCGTTTCAAGAAAGGAATCGTGCGTCGCGAAGACCGGGTATTGGAATTGAAGGCGCAGGTAAATGAGATACTCCAGCAGGCAGGGCAGCCGGTTCGTTATCAAGTGGATTCGAACACGGATGTGTCGCGCTTGGTTAAGCAAGAATTCATAACCAAGAAGGCGGTGAAGCATGAATAATCGTTCAAGTTCGATTGCGAAGACGTTTATTTTGTATGCCGGACTGCCGATGGTCTTGGTGTTATGCCTGCTGATTGGTCTGCTTGTTTCGGATAAATTCTCTGACTTCCAACAAGGTAAAGCCGAACTCGAGGCGCAGTTAAATGGGTTGGTTTTGGAAATGAGTGAATTCCCTGGCGATCGTATTAATGAGATTGAAGCGATTCGGGGTGAGCATGTACGTAATTTGAATCAGGATTTTCTGTTAGAGGTGACATTTGCTCTAGCTATTTTGATGATTGGCGTAGCTATCCCAGTGATTGCTGCTAAGTACATTGCATCGATGGTGGAGCAGAACCTAAACTTGCTGGGAGACCGTTGGTCCAGCGGTGGCAGCGAGGGTTCTTCATTATTGCCTCAAATGTTTGATTTTGCGGAGTTTAAGGGAGTCGCCGACATGATGCGGGATGCTTTATATGAACGAGCTGAAACGGAGCAGCGTTGGAAACATGCCGAGAAAGAGTTGGTCGGCATGAACAATGATTTGCTAAATAAGGCTCAGGAACTAAGTCAGGGTGGTAAGGTTGCTTTCAGTATGATGGAAGACGCGGAAATGGCGCAGCGCGAGCTCGAGGAGGTCAATCAGCGTCTGAGTCTTGTTCTTGAGGAAGCTCGGGCTTCCGCACAAGAGGCTGACGTTGCCAATAGTGCGAAGAGTGAATTCTTGGCCACGATCAGTCATGAAATCCGTACTCCATTGAATGGTGTGATCGGGTTTATTGATATGCTTGCTGAGACTAAGCTCGATGAAGAGCAGTTGGACTATGTGGATACAGCTCGTTCCAGCAGCAATACTTTGATGGCATTAATTAGTGATGTGCTGGACTTCTCTAAGATCGAATCGGGTTTTTTAAACTTGGAAGTACGTACGTTCAACTTGGTCACGATGCTTCGCGAGGTGGTTAGTTTATTTTTTAACGATGCGACGCAAAAAGGGATCGTGGTGAATATTGAAATCGGTGAGGAGGTCTCACGCAGTATTGCCGGGGATGAAATACGAATCAGGCAGATATTAACGAATTTGATGGCGAATGCGGTTAAATTTACCACCCAAGGGGAGATTCGTATCATGGTGATCTGTGACTCAGTTCCGGATGCGAGTGGTAAGTATTCGATTGAATTTGAGATACGTGATACTGGTATCGGTATCGACTCTCAGCAGTTGCGTAAGCTATTTCGTCCATTCTCTCAGGGCGATTCATCGACGACTCGCAAATACGGCGGAACCGGTTTAGGATTGGTTATCTGTAAGCGTTTAGCCGAGGCAATGAGGGGCAAAGTTTGGGCGACGAGTCGAGTCGGTAAAGGTTCTAGTTTCTTTGCGAGAATCCCAGT
The DNA here is from genome assembly GCA_017854655.1 of Puniceicoccaceae bacterium. Lineage (GTDB taxonomy): Bacteria > Verrucomicrobiota > Verrucomicrobiia > Opitutales > Coraliomargaritaceae > Lentimonas. The sequence continues at coordinate 6,955 of JAFMHF010000038.1, forward strand.
AGAGGTCGTTGAGCAAAGCGAAAATCTGACGCCAGGGAGCATGCCTTTAAAGCAACCGCGTGTGATTGAGCCTCAGACTCGGAGTCGGCAGAAGTTAGGTGATGAGATCCCGCTTAAAATTGCGATTGCAGAAGATAATCAGGCAAATCAGCGATTGTTGGTGATGATGTTACGTAGTTTGGGCTGGCAAGCGGAGTGCAACGAAAACGGTGTCGAACTCATCGAGTATTTAAAGGACAACGACTGCGACCTGATCTTTATGGATCTACAAATGCCGGAGATGGGTGGACTGGAGGCGACTGCTCTGATTCGTCAAGGGGCTGCAGGGGATGCGATGAAGGACGTTAAAATTGTTGCGTTAACGGCAAATGCGTTGTCGAGCGATGAGGCGCGCTGCCTAAAGGGTGGAATGGACGCTTACCTCAGTAAGCCGCTAAAGATCGCTTTGCTTAAGCAGAGGATCTTAGAGCTCTTTTCGCCAAGCGAAGTCAGTGCTACGAAAGATTGAGCGCCTCGACGAGTTGACTGAATTCACATGCCTGCGGTGCTTGCAGTTGCAGGCGAGTGCTACAATTCGGCATGTCGAGTTCCAGTTTGGTCGCTCGAAGTAGTAGCCGTTGCACGCCGAAATGTTGCCGTAAAAAGCGGTTTTGGGCGCTGTCGCCGTGGCAGGTGTCGCCAATGATCGGATGCCGAAGATGGGCCATGTGACGACGCAGTTGGTGCTTTCGGCCGGTCAATGGGATTAGCTTGAGTAGCGAGAATCGCGCGGTCGGATAGCGGCCGACGGGTAACCCTAGCTCAACGCGTTTAACGCAGCTATAGCGTGTCTGTGAACTTTGAGATTTTGCTGGTTGCTCCTCGCTGCGCAAGTCGTAGTCGATCTCGCCGGCATCTGCTGCCCAGCCACGCACGACTGCATGGTATTCTTTATGAGTGGTTCTCTCTGCGAATTGTGCCTGTGCAAAACACAGCGCCTCGCGATTCAGCGCGAAGAGGAGCACGCCACTGGTGGCTCGGTCGAGCCGGTGGCATGGGAAGACCTCTTTGCCGACCTGGTCGCGTAGAAGTTGTAATGCAAATTCAGTGGCGTGCGCATCGAGCTGGGTACGGTGCACCAGCAGGCCTGCTGGCTTGTCGATCGCGACGTAGTCCGTGCTCTGGTAGATGATCGGCAAATGCATCGTGGTATTCAGTGATCATTGTAGACTCGATGAAAAGATTATTCGCTGAATTGGGCGTACCGCTGCAATCGTTGTCAGTTCGAATTGAGTGCGCTCAGCGGTTTGAGCCAAACATTGAGCCACGGGTCGAAACATGCACAGACTGAGCCTTTCCTGCTGCTCAACTGCAGTAGATTGAACATACTAAGCATCGCTTTGATCGCGCGTGACCGCTGTGCTGAACTTTGCAGGCGCTTGAATGATTGAAATACCGCGAAATCCGTCTCGACAAAATTCCACAGGTTGAAACCCTCTTTATTCACTTTAACCGGTAGCAATCATGCAAGAACAGTTAACAGCCATCGTAGCGGGCGTGCGGGACAACGCACCCAACATTCAAACACGCGCAGAATTTGAGGCCTTTAAGGCTACGATCTCTGGTCCCAACGGCACTCTCACCGATGTGATGAAGCGCATGGGCCACGTCCCCAAAGAGGATAAGCCTGCCATGGGCAAGTGCATCAACCAAGCCAAGAATGCCGTGACAGCCGCGTTTGACGAAGTCATCGCTCGCCTCGAGGCCGCCGAATTGGCCGCCAAGCTTGGTCCCGCCATCGACCCGACCTTGCCCTGTCCCGACCTCGATCGCGGCACGTTGCACCCGATCTCGCAGGTCCGCGAGGAGATGGTCGAGCTGTTTCGCCGTATCGGCTTCTCCGTCGCAGAGGCCACCGAGGTCGAAACCGAGCATTACTGCTTCGACGCACTCAACATCCCCAGCGATCACCCAGCTCGCGACATGCAGGACTCCTATTACCTGCCCGACGATTTAAAGGTCAACAACGTCACCAAGCACGCCGACGAGAAATACCTGCTGCGCACGCACACCTCGACCGTGCAGATCCGCACTATGCTCAAGCAGCAGCCGCCGATCCGCATTGTCGCTCCCGGTCGCTGCTTCCGTCGTGATACACCCGACGCCACTCACAGCGCGAATTTTCACCAGATCGAGGGCCTCTACGTGGATAAGAACGTCACGCTGCTCGACCTCAAAGCCACGCTCGATCATTTCGTGAAGACCATTTTCGGCCCCAAGGCTAAGACTCGTCTGCGCCCGAGCTTCTTCCCATTCACCGAGCCAAGCTTCGAGATGGACTTCTTCTCGCCCGATCTTGGTAAGCTCAGCAACAAGTGGCTCGAAATCATGGGCTGTGGTATGGTCGATCCAGAAGTCTTCAAGGCTGTCGGCATCGATCCCGAAGTCTACACTGGCTACGCATTCGGCATGGGCATTGAGCGGATCGCGATGATTCTGCAAGGCGTCGATGACATTCGCTACTATTACCAAAACGACGTCCGCTTCCTCAAGCAGTTCGCCTAGAGCGCTAAACTCGAAACCACGAATCCACACGAACAAACACTAATGTAGATGACACGTAGCGAGTGCACTCGTCTTAATCGGTGTCCATTCGTGGTTCCAAAAAACACATTTAAAAAGTATTTATTGAAATGAAAATTTCCTACAACTGGCTTAAAAACTACATCGATCTCGATCCCGTCGAGCATTCACCTGAGGTGTTACAAGAGGTGCTACCATTACTCGGCTTCGATATCGAAGAGATCGAGAAACTCGGCCCACCGCAGCTCAATAACGTCGTCGTCGGCCAAGTGCTCGAGTTCGAACAACATCCAGACGCCGACCGCCTGCGCTGCTGCAAGGTCTCCACCGGCAAAGAGGGCGAAGTCCACGACATCGTCTGTGGTGCCAAGAATTTCGTTCAAGGCGACCACGTGATGGTTGCACTCCCTGGTGCGGTCCTCCCTGGCAATTTTAAGATTAAGGCATCCAAGCTGCGCGGCCAACCGTCGGCTGGCATGATGTGCTCATCTAAAGAACTGCAGGTCGGTCAAGACCACGACGGCATCATGATTCTTGATCAGAGCATTGCACTCGGCACTCCAGTCAACGACCTCTACACCGATGGTGACACGGTTCTCAACCTAGAGATCACTCCTAACCGCGTCGATGTGCTCAGCCACATTGGTGTCGCTCGCGAACTGGCCGCCAAGTTCGGCCTCGCGGTAAAATACCCAGAAGTCAAAGCCAGCACCGAAAACGCTAGTAATGGCGAACCGCTCATTTCCCGCGTCGAAGTCAGCTCCCCTGAAGCTTGCCCACATTATACTGCGGTTAGCATCAAAGGTGTGAAGGTCGGTCCCAGCCCGAAGTGGCTCAAGGATGCCATCGAAGCCACCGGGCAACGTTCGATCAACAACGTCGTCGATGTGACGAACTACGTGCTGCACGAAACCTGCCAACCGTTGCACGCATTTGATGCGGCTAAAATCAAGGGTGGCAAACTCGTCGTCCGCATGGCGAGCGAGGGCGAAAAGATCACCACGCTCGACGATGTTGAGCGTAAGCTAAATGCCAATATGGCAGTCGTCGCCGACACTGAGCGTGCGCTCGTAGTCGCAGGCGTGATGGGTTCTGTCGACGCCGAGGTTGACGACTCCACCACCGACATCGTTCTCGAAGCCGCATATTTTGCGCCCACATCTGTGCGCGCCACAGCCCGCAAACTTGGCCTGTCTTCCGACAGTTCCTATCGCTTCGAACGTGGAGTCGACCCGAAGGGTGTGACTTACGCATCATTGCGTGCAGTCGATTTGATTCTCGAAGTTGCTGGCGGCACCGTCGATGGCAACTTGATCGAAGAGGGCGCTGAGCCGCCAACGATCACAGAGGTCGCGTTGTGCCCAGATCGTGTTCGTAAGTTTATCGGCTTCGATATTAGTGACCAAGAAATGCAAGCCGTGCTTGAATCACTCGGGCTTGGAGTTGCTATTCACGACGCAGCTGACGGTTCCCCGCGCTGGGAAGTTTCCATTCCATCCTTCCGTCAAGACTTGCAACGTGATGTCGATCTCATCGAAGAAATCATTCGTGTCTACGGCACCGATCGTATTCCTGAGTCCGAAGTCGTCGCGCGTGGTATCAGCACCGAAGATCACCGCATTTACACAGTCAACGAATCGGTCGCCGATTACTTGACGGGTCAAAACTTCAACGAAGCATACCTCTATTCGCTGCGCGATCCCGAAGAGACTCAGTTCTTCTTTGGCGACGGCGGCTTCAAGTTGCTGGCCTTGGATAACCCCTTGCAGAGCGACCAAAGCCACATGCGCCCGTCACTGATCCCAGGGCTATTGGATGTGCTCAAGCTCAATAACGCTCGGGGCACTGGCGCGACGCGCTTCTTTGAGCGTGGTCACGTTTATCGCGAAGTGAAGGGCGAGATGGTCGAACTCATTTCGGTCAGCTTTGTCATCCTTGCCGATCAAGTCAGCCGCGAATGGCGTCAGCGCGAAGTCGCCGATTTCTACACCGCACGCACACTCGCAGGTAACATTCTCGATCTGGCTGGCACCGCGTCTAGCAAGCTCAACTACAATCCGATTGCGGAGTGCAAACTGTGGCAGGGCGGTCAATCCGCCTATGCTGGCGACTTTGCCAAGATGGGCTTTGAAGCAACTGTCGGTCTGCTAAATATCGCGACCCTCAAGGAACGCTGGGATATCGATCAAGCCGTGATTGCCGGTTCGGTGCTGATGACTCCGAAGTTCTTTGAGCGCAAAGCTAAGCGCGGTCGCCACAGCGTGATCAGCAATCAACCAGCGTCATCAAAAGATCTGGCACTCATCGTCGATCAAGCCGTCCTCGCTGGACAGGTGCAAAACGACGTCGCCAAATTCGCTAAAAAAGCCACCCAAGGTTTCAACTGCGAAAGCGTTCGCGTGTTTGATGTCTACCAAGGCGAAGGTCTCCCTGAAGGTAAGAAGAGCCTCGCAGTGAGCATGAGTTTCCGCGCCGCCGACCGTACCCTCAAGGATAAGGAAGTGAACACCGCCTTCGAAAGTATTCAAAAACTTATTGCAGAGCAGACCGACTATCAGATTCGCAAGTAAGCGTACTGTTGAATTGACCTCTGTATGCTCAAAACGCCGATCAAATGACTGACTGCGAAGACGCGTATACGATGCCATCCGTTTTAAAACGGATGGGTATTGAGGTTCCCGAAATTGTTGAGCTATTTGACTGCTTAGAGGACACGCCTCTGTGGATTAAAGACAAGGTTGGTGCCTACCAATGGGTGAACAGCTCCTTTCTTATCAATTTCGGCTTTAAGAATCGGCAAGAAATTATCGGCCATAACGATTATGATCTCTGTGGTGAAGCCCTCGGCAACCAATACAGAATCGATGATGAAAGAGTTCTTCGGGGCGAACGTATTTTTTCGAGACTGGAAATGGTCGGGCGCTTTGATCACACCGCGCGCTGGTGTTTGACTTCCAAAATCCCACTACATGACGAATCTGGGCAGATTGTGGGCAACGCGGGAATTACTCGACCTAAAACCGATGAAGCCATCAGTCGTAACTCGGACTCACAACTCGGAGAGGCGGTACGATTCATCAGCAAAAATTTCAAAAATTCTATAACGAGTAAAGATCTCGCGGATGCCTGCAATCTATCAGTGCGGGCACTAGAGCGGAAATTTAGAGCGGTTTATGTGTGCACGCCGCACGACTATATCAGACGGATTCGCGTTCGAATGAGCTGCACCGCATTAGTGTATTCTGAATTTTCGATTGCTGAAGTCGCTAGCGAGTATGGATTCTCCGACCAAAGCCATTTTGCCAAAGAGTTTCGGCGAATTATGGCCGAAACGCCTCGTCAATACCGGACTCGTTTTCAGGTTTAGCTCCCGCTTGTCGGCCGAAATTCACCGCGTGGTGCTGCCGGCAGCAATGCCTCATCGTGCAGCGCACAAACGAGAACGTTGGAATATTGAGTCGAGCTTGCGCGCTTGCGCAACTAAATGACGTTCCTAGACTAAAATATGCCGCTCTGTTTCTAGTCTATATTGCCAGATTCGGTTAAGATGTATATCGAATCAGCATTGCATCAAGTATGTGATGTTACCCCTTTAACCCCCAAAAAAATCAAAAATGGCTATCACTACCATCACCGATCTCACGCAGGCCAAGAGTCACCTGAAGTCAATCGTCGCAGCCGAGCTTGCGCGCACAGGAGGCCTTCTTCGTCTGGCGCCGACATGGGTCCCAAGATCGTTTCTTCAGCCAGGTCTCCGTATCAAGCTCCATCCGGATGACACCTACGCCTACGGTCTCAACCGAGGTGGGATTGACGAGCGCTGGTTTGCTTCCACAACTGTCACCGCCAACGAAGGCAGAGCAGATGACGAAGGCCTCAGCTATTGTGTCGTCGGTCACGAGAAGTTTACTTTGAAAGACGCTGTCGACGAATGCGGCGCTTCCTTAGTCGGTGCAGCCATCTGGGATAAATATGCCAAGTGGCCGGTTTATTCGAAGTTCTTCGATAATATGGGGCCGATTCCTCACCACATGCACCAAAACGCCGAGCAGGCCGCTCTGGTCGCTCAGGAGGGCAAGCCAGAGTCCTACTACTTTCCTCCTCAGCATAACAATGTCGGCAACAATTTTCCTTACACTTTCATGGGGCTTGAGCCAGGCACGACTAAGGACCAAGTGCGTGATTGCATTAAAAATTGGAACAAGGGCGACAATGGCATCTTGGATCTTTCCAAAGCGTATCGCCTCAAGCCCGGCACTGGCTGGTTGATCGATCCCTGTATCCTACACGCACCTGGCAGCCTCTGCACTTACGAACCACAGTGGGGGAGTGACGTTTTCGGTATGTATCAAAACCTGGTGGAAGGGCGCGAAGTGCCGTGGAGCCTACTGGTCAAAGACATGCCTGAGGAGAAGCATCAGGACATCGACTTTATCGTCGATCAACTCGATTGGGACAAGAACGTGGATCCGAACTTTAAGGACAACCACTACCTGGAGCCCGTCCCTGTGGCGGATACACGCAGCGAAGGCTATGTCGATCGCTGGATCGTCTATGGCAAGGTCGACGCCTTTCAATACTTTACGGCCAAGGAAGTTACGATCGATCCCGGTTGCCGAGCAGTCATCAAAGACTCCGGCGCCTACGGCCTCATCTGCGTTCAAGGGTGTGGTACTATCAACGGTGAGCCGCTGGTCAGTCCGAAGATGATTCGCTTCCACGAACTGACTGAAGATGAATATTTCTGCACCGAAGATGGTGCTAAGGCCGGCGTAACGTTCGAAAATACCAGTGGCACTGAACCACTCGTTTGCTTACGTTACTTTGGTCCTGAAGTAAACCCAAGTGCCCCCGTCATGGGAGCCTACCGCAATAATTCTTTCTAGGCGGACCGCAAAACTCATAGTATTATGTCTGACAATAATTTCCCAAAACTGCACAACGCCATGTGGCCCGGCCTCGTCGGCAAAGGCGCACCTGATTCAGAACCTGTGATTGAGCTGGATGCGATGCTGGACTACACCGCAAAGGCCGACGTCGATGGAGTCAAATTTGACGGAGTCGATCTGTTCCTCTATAGCCCACACGTTGATATCGATTCGGATGACGAAGCGATCAAAGCGCTCGCTGATAAGGTCGCGGCTAAAAACCTTAAGATCGGTTCACTTGTCGCTCCTGTCTGGTTTGACGGTACCGCGATGGGGGACGAAGCCAGTCGCGAAGGATGGCTCAATGCTGTGCGTAAATCGATAAAGATCGCGAGTCGACTTCGTGAGCTCGGCATCCGCGAACACGGAGTGGTGCGCATAGACTCAGCAGCTCCAGTAGGTGATTGGGCCAAGGATCCTAAAGCGAATACGACACGTATCGCACAGACGTTTCGTGAAGCGGGTAAGATTGCAGAGGATGCAGGTGAGCGTCTCGCTGCTGAAGGAGAGATTTGTTGGGGTGGCATGCATAGTTGGCAACACATGCTCGACCTGCTCGAAGAAACCGGCATGCCGGGTGTCGTCGGGTTTCAGGCAGACATGTCGCACACGCTGCTTTACACTTTGGGCGAAAACGCTCCCGAGCACCGCATTGTCCCCGCTGAATTCGATTGGGAGCCCGGCGCATTTCGCGCCGCGATGAAGCAACTCACCGATGCCTTGCGCCCCTGGACGATTGACTTCCACGTAGCCCAGAATGATGGCTCTGTCTTTGGCTCTGGAGCGCACGAAAAAACCGGCCGCCACTGCGTCGCCACCGACCCCAAGGGAAAGCTCAACATTGCTCGTGATTCAGGTTACTGGCTCCGCGATTCGAATGGTGCTGTGACACAGTCGATGCCTCACATCTGTTGGGACGGTTGTATGTTTCCCAACAGCGTGATGAACCAGCAGCAAACGTGGAACGACATTCTCACTGCCATGATTGAAGTCAGAAACAATCACGGCTGGAAAGCCTAAGGCAGTATTTAAATAGTAACTACAAATTAAAACCTTATGACTATGAAGCCACTCAATGTCGGTATGGTCGGCACAGGATTAATGGGCCGTGCCCATACCAACGCCTTCCGGCAAGCCCCTCAATTTTTTCCGCTTCAACGACGACCGGTCTTGAAAGCCGTTTGCGGTCGCGATGTACAGAAGGCGCAAGCCTTTGCCGAGAATTGGGGCTACGAATCCGTTGAGACCGATTGGAAAGCCCTAGTCGCTCGTCCGGATATTGATCTAATCGATATCGCCGCGACCAATGACGTACACGCGGAAATCGCCATCGCTGCCGCTAAAGCCGGGAAAATAGTCATGTGCGAAAAGCCCCTGGGGATGAATCCAGAGGCGTCGCTGCGCATGGTCGAAGCCGTTGAAAAAGCAGGCGTCGCCAACATGGTCTGGTATAATTACCGCCGCGCGCCGGCCGTCACTTTAGCTAAGCAACTGATCGACTCTGGTAAACTGGGAAGGATCTTTCACTATCGCGCCAAGTTCCTGCAGGATTGGACGATCAGTGCCGAAGTCCCCCAAGGCGGTGCCGGTACCTGGCGCCTCGATGCCTCCGTCGCAGGGAGCGGCGTGACCGGCGATCTTTTGGCCCACTGTATCGATACCGCACTGTGGTTAAATGGCTCGATTGAGACGGTCAGTGGTATGACGGAGACATTTATCAAGCAGCGCAAGGACGCTGACTCTGGTGAACTGCACGAAGTCACGATCGACGATGCATCTGCCTTCTTGGCGCGCTTTAGCAATGGCTCACTCGCTACGTTTGAAGCTACTCGTTACGCTCGGGGCCATAAAGCGTTGAATACATTCGAAATCAACGGGGAACATGCTTCCATCGCTTGGGATCTGCACGATCTTCACCGCCTTCAGTGGTTTGATCATCGCGATGAAAGTGCGCTGCGTGGCTGGCGTTCCATCCATGTCAGTGAAGGTGAGCATCCGTATCTCGATCACTGGTGGATTCCCGGTGTGCAAATCGGCTTCGAACATACCTTCGTTCATCAGGTGGCTGATTTTTTTACCGCGATTGCAGAAGGCACAGTGGTCGGTCCAACTTTCAGAGATGCCCTTGGCACTGACTACGTCACCGACGCGGTGCTTAGCTCTGCTAAAACCGGACAGTGGACAAAAGTTAAACAGGCCTAATCGCACAGCAATCAACACTCGTAACAGCTTCGTCCAAATCATTCACAACTCCGCCATGAAAAATCCAACTCGTCGCACTTTCCTCAAAACCGCAGCGCTCGCCTTGAGCCTGCCAACAATCATTCCCGCCAGCGCGCTCGGCAAAAATGGCACTGTCGCACCGAGTAATCGTATCGTGCTCGGCGCAGTCGGCATTGGCCCGCGCGGCCGCAAGGTGCTTGAATGCTTTCTGCAGCAACCGGACGTTCAATTTGTCGCCATCGCCGATGCGCAAGCCGATCGTGCCGAAATCGTGCGTCGCATAGCGATGAAAAAATTTGGTTACGACGACTGCTATAAAACCTCCGAGATGCGTGAGATCTTCGAGCGTAAGGATATTGATACGGTTCTGACTGCCACTGGCGACCATTGGCATGCGCTGGTCTCAATTCTTGCGGCCAAAGCTGGCAAAGATATCTATTGCGAAAAGCCGTGCAGCATGACGATTCAGGAAAGTCAGGAACTCGCGGATACCACCAATCGCTACGGGCGCGTTTTCCAAGCAGGCACACAACGCCGCAGCGTCGACAATTTCGAGTTCGCAGCCAATCTCGCCCGCAGCGGCAAACTTGGTAAAATTCATACCGTGCACGCGTCCATTCTCACGCTCAGACCCAACCTAGAATGGTTGGCCGAAGAACCTTTACCCGATCCTGCCGTGTGCGACTGGGACCGCTGGTTAGGTCCGGCCCCTTGGCGGCCTTACAATAAGAAATATGTCCAAGGCCGCTGGCGTGGGCACTACGATTTACATGGCGGTGCAGGTTTGCCTGAATGGGGCACACACACGCTCGACCTTTGCCAGTGGGCAGCCAGTGCCGACGGCACCGTGCCGATTCGATTCGAGTATGCGGGTGACACCATTACAGGATATTATGCCAACGGGATTAGGCTCGTCATGCGCCTTGCTGGTTTTAGAGGCGAGGGCGATTGGAATGTGCGCGGCACCTGCCCAGTGCGTTTCGAAGGTGATGCTGGCTGGGTCGAAACTGCCGACGCCGGCGAAATGGCCGCCAGTTCGGACTCGCTACTCGTGGGCCAACCAACCTCCAACATTTCTGGCACGAATCCACTCAGGCATGTTCGTAACTTCCTCGACTGTGTGAAATCACGCAGCCAGCCCGCTGCCAATGCAGACGTCACTCGCTCCGGTCATATCGCCTGCCACGCCGCTGCGATCGGCTGGCAACTCGGTCGCACCGTCAACTTCGATCCGACGACAGAGACTTTCATCAACGACGATCAAGCCAACCGTATGTGCAGCCGCGCGCGTCGCGCTCCTTGGCACGCTTAACTTTCCAGCCCACTGTTTAAAATGAAAACTATCCATTTATTCCTAGCGCTCCTGCTGACGCTTGCCGCCTCGAACTCGAGCTTCGCCAACGATCAGCAGACCGCGCTTGCGGTGCTCAGCTCCGACGCGGTCTTGCAACAGAAAGCGGAAGCGTGCCAACAGCTGTCTCGCATTGGCGACGCCGATGCAGTTCCAGTTCTTGCCGCACTCTTAAACGATCCACAGCTCTCAAGCTACGCGCGCACCGGCTTAGAGCTGATACCAGCGCCCGAGGCTGGCCAAGCTCTCCGCGCCGCACTGTCGACGCTCAAAGGCCGTCAGCTGGCCGGCGTGGTCAATTCTCTCGGTAAACGCGGCGATGAGAGTGCCGTGCCCGCCCTACAACGCTTAGTGACTCAGGATCAGACGATTGTTGCACCCGTTGCGCTCGCCGCGTTGGCACAGATCGGTAGCGATGCAGCGTTAAGCACTATTCGGACGACCCTCGAAAGCGGCCCCGCAGCATTGCGTCTGCCCGCAGCTCAAGCCGCGATCGATGCCACCGATACACTGATCAAAAACGGCAACAAAACTGCCGCAAACGAGCTGCTAAAAGCAGTGCTCGGCGCAGCTCTGCCAGAGCATATCAAAACCACAGCCAAGGCTCTGACACGTTCGATCCAGACTGAATCTGGATTCATCAACATGTTTGATGGTACGTCACTGAAAGGCTGGGATGGAGACCCTGCATTTTGGCGCGTCGAAGGCGGCGAAATTGTGGGCGAAACGACTGCCGAAAATCCGACCAAGGGTAACACTTTCCTCATCTGGGAGGATGACGCTGTCGCAGACTTTGAACTCAAAGCAGAATTCAAATTACGTAACCATAATAGCGGCATTCAATACCGCAGCTTCCCAGTTAAAGGCCAGCGATGGGTCGTCGGCGGTTACCAAGCGGATATGTCCGAGGGCAATAAATGGACGGGCGCGGTCTATGGCGAAAAATATAAACAGATCATGGCCGTGCCCGGCGAAAAATCAATTGTGGGCGCAACTCCCAAGCAGAAGCAACACGTTGCTTCCTTGATCAGTCGCGCAGCGCTGCATGCACATCTGAAGGCGGACGAATGGAATGAGTATCACATTATTGCTCGTGGCAATCATTGCATACAAATGATCAATGGCGTGATCACCGCTGAATTTAGCGAGTCCACCGAAGATCGCTTAAAGTCCGGATTGATCGCACTACAACTCCACAGCGGACCAGCGATGGAGGTGCGCTTTCGCAAGCTTCGCCTCCGCGAGCTGAACCCAGAAGACAAAAAAGAAATTCTCTTTCTAGCGGGCACACAAAGCCACGGCTATGGCGCGCACGAGCACAAAGCCGGATCGATGCTACTCGCACGCAGTTTAAATGAGAGCGGTCTCGACGTCATCGCACAAGTGGTGACCGAAGGCGCATGGCCCGAGCCGTGGATGGGCTATCAAAAGCCCGACAGCATCGTGATGTATTGCGATGGGTATAAGGGACACATGGCGAAGGCACATCAGGATAAAATTCAGATTTTAAGTGACGCGGGAGTTGGCGTGGCTTGCCTGCACTTTGGCGTCGAAGTCGAGCCCTCTGAATTAGGCACGCAATTTCTCGATTGGATCGGCGGTTACTTTGAAATCGGTTGGTCAGTCAATCCACACTGGACCCCCGAGTTTACCGAATTCCCAGATCATCCCATCAGCCGTGGCGTCGAGCCTTTCGCCATTAAGGATGAGTGGTATTATCACATGCGCTTTCAACCTGAAATGGCCGGCGTCACTCCCATCCTTTCAGCGCTACCACCGCTACGCACGCTCACCGATCGCGCCAACGATAGCAACCGCGGCAGCAATCCAGTCGTCCTGGCCAAGGTCAGCGCAGGGGAGCAGCAGCATCTCGCCTGGGCCTACGAGCGCGCCAACGGTGGTCGCGGCTTCGGCTTTAGCGGCGGACACTTTCATCAGAACTGGCAGCAAGACGACTTTCGAAAACTCGTCCTCAATGCACTCGTATGGACCGCCCACGGCGAAGTGCCAGCAGCGGGCGTGCCTTCGCGCACCCCCTCTGCTGCGGATTTAGAGCTCAATCAGGATTCCCCAAAGCCGAGTCGATGAGTGCATTGGATCTAAATCAGTAGGGCACGCCTAAAGAAGATCCGCAAATAGTCTCACCTAGGGAAGATGGCTGGCGCGCGGCGCCCTATACGGCTAACTGTCAATTGAGTGTGCAGCCGAGTTACTATTAACAATTCGCTTGCGCTGACCCACATTTGTGGGGTTGAATGATGGTGTCAGTCTGTTCGGTCTCTATGGCAACTTTGCTTGCGATTCTTGCGCAATCTGTCATCTTTTGAGTGCTTACTTTTTCTTGCTAATCCCAATCCCAATCATTGATGCCTGCTTCTCCCCATTTTAAG
>JAFMHF010000109.1:0-1862 GCA_017854655.1 Puniceicoccaceae bacterium
ACCGGAATGCTGTCGTCCTCATTAAAAGTGTCACACATCGCGAGCCGGTTCTTCGTCTTGCCGTCGAGATAGCAGAACTTGTGGCCCTTCTCAGTCAAATGCTGGGCCAGCAACTTAAGCGCGGTCACAAAAGAGGAAAACACCAAGATGCGACTGCCCGCATCAATACACTCATCGAGTACTTCGTCGAAGGCCGCTAGTTTGGCTGAATCGGCCGCCGGAAAGGTGTCGTCGATAATACGCGGATCGACACAGGCCTGACGTAGGCGCAACAGCTCCGTAAATGCGGCAAACTGCACGCGTCCAGCATTCGCGCCAGCCATCTCCAGATTAGAGATTTCGCGCCGCGTCTTTTCGAGCGTGTCGTTATAGAAACGCATTTGCTTCGTACCGAGTTCACAAAAGAAGGTCTTCTCGATCTTATCAGGCAGCTCCGGCGCGACTTCTTTCTTGGTGCGGCGCAGAATGTAAGCAGCCGCGCGTTGGGTCTGACGGCGCGAATGCCACGCGCGTTCTTCCTGTGAGAGCTTCCCCGCTGCCTTAGTCACATAACCGGGCATCAGGAAAGCAAACAGCGAGAGCAAATCGTCGAGCGAGTTCTCCACTGGCGTGCCGGTCAGTAAAAAGCGCCCTTTACAGTGCAGGCGGGTCAGCGACTTGGCATTCTGCGAGCGACGATTCTTTATGTGCTGCGCTTCATCGCCGATCACGACCGACCATTCCATGGTCGACAGCATCTCAATATCCTGACGAAGCGTGCCGTAGGAGGTGACCACGATATCCACCTCCTCAAATACCACCGGCTCTTTGGCCCGCTTGGTACCATGGTGCTTCGCCACCTTGAGGCCGGGCACAAAGCGCCCAGCTTCACGTATCCAGTTCTCCACCAAACTTGCGGGGCACACCACCAGCGCCGGCAGAGGCTCGGCATTGCTGGTGCGAATACACTCGATCAGACCCAGCGCCTGCAGCGTTTTACCTAGACCCATTTCGTCGGCCAAAATGCCGCCCAGTTCATGACGATACAGATGCCACATCCACGCCACGCCAATCCGTTGATAAGTGCGTAGAATCGTATCAAAAACCGGACGGATTGGCGCGGCCTCAAGCGCACCAATTTGCTTGAGCGCACGGCTGCGGGACTGCCATGCCTGCGGCGGCTGCCAGCCCTCGACCAGCTCGTCTAGCAAATCTTCCACATCCACCAGCTCCTGGGTATCCAAACGCTTCGAGAACGTCGGCGTGAACGGTCGATCCGCCTGCCCCGAGACTGAGCGTTCGATCTGGTGCAAGCGCTCCACCGCAGCCCGATCCAATAATGTGATTTGCGCGCCGGAGCCCTCATTCTCGACGTAACTGCGACCAGTCGCGATCGCGCGACGTAGATCCGCCTCATCGCCCTCTTTGCAGAGCGTCACCTCCAGCGCAAAGCGGCCGTCCACCTCCTTGGTTTCGATCGCCGGCTCAGAAAGCTGCACATCTGCGAGTTTTTCCTCAAAACTGGCTGTAAATTGCGCGCGCCATTCTCCCCGCAGTGCCTTCCAGTGGGCGGCGAGGAAATTGAGCGTCTTATGCCGATCTCGTAGCCACCATTTACGATTCGACGGCTCGAGCATGAAGCCTTCTAGCTTTAAAATGTTACGTAACGGTTTAATTGAATCATCGTCGCGGCCTGCTGGTAATCGGATCGCCAAAAAGTTGGGCGATCCATCCACCACCACTCGATTGGTGGCGTATTGTTCCATCGAATCCGCAACCGCCTTTGCGACTGGATAATCCCCCGCAGCGGTCTTCCAGCGACCTTGCGCACGAGCTTCCGCGATACGCCGCGGGTTGGGCTTCGACTTTTCTCGCAAACTGGT
>JAFMHF010000109.1:2151-4509 GCA_017854655.1 Puniceicoccaceae bacterium
GCATAATTGCGCGTCGGACTGAGTTGATTGAGTGGCACAATTTCACGCCCCGCCGCAGCATCGAGCTTAACCACGATCGCATCGCGCTCGGCCGCCGCTGGCAAATTGGGCGGCAAAAACACTAGCATGCGCAACGTATCACCGGCAGCCGACAGCTTGATCGAACGCACACCGCGCGACTTAGCCGCTTCGGGCTCTGGCTCGGGTTCCGCCACGAAATCAGGATGTGGCTGTGCTGCATGGGCCTGTTCGTGTTTGAGCGCTTCATAGTGCAGCGCAATGGCAATCGCATGCGCACAAACCTTGCGCCGGCGGCCTTCCAGGCAGTTGCAATGGTTGACCGCAAAAACAGTCGAGCGCAGATTCAGCTTCGGTTGGTACGTATCGTCGATGCCGGTAACCGTACCCGTCAGGATCGGGCTCTCCCAGGCTACCGCTGTCACCGCGCCCGCCTCAAATAAGCGCTCGGCTTGCTTGAATACCAGCCCCCCAGCTAGTTCCAGCAGAAAGCTGCGGTCAAAGTCTGGAGGTGATTTGGATGGAGGTGACATAACGGCTCAGCACGCTTGTGCTTGGAGAGCGGATGTCAAGGTGGAGTGCGCCTCATTCAACGGAAAGTGCCACAGGTCTGCAGGCCGACATCGCCAGCGCAGGATAGCTGCTCATCCATGGCTAACCACAACCCTAGCCCTGTGACTCCGACAACTTGCGATCGACTGAATATGCGCCGCCACCAGCGATCACCAACGTCAGACACGCGAGCAATAACATCAGTGGATATTCAATCCCCCCATTTTGGGCGAAAAACACACCCTTATAGGTGGTAACAATCGCAACGGCCATCGTGGCCACCAGCGACACGCCAGCGAAACGGGTCAGTAATCCGACTAACAACAGCAGCCCACCAAAAAATTCAGTGCCACCTGCCAACGCAGCCATCAACAGCCCCGGCTTCAAGCCGAGGTTTTCGGCGAAAAATTGGCCAGTTCCTTCAAGCCCATAGCCACCAAACCAACCGAATAGTTTCTGCGCGCCATGCGCTGCCATCGTTGCCCCGACGCCAATACGAATTGGTAAGAGTGCGAGCTGATTGCTTGTCTTGAAGAGTGTTTCGTTGATTTTCATAATGGATAGCGTTATAGGGTTAAAGAGTAAACTTGACGTCAAGGCTTATAGGAGAATAGCAGCTTTACAACTGTTCTGCACGCTGGCCGATTTTGCGCATCAGGTTGGCGAATTGGCTGCGCTCGGATTCATCCAACACCTCAAACAACACGTTTAAGTCTTGCGCATGCGCCTCAAAGCTCGGCTCGATCAACTCGCGACCGAGGTCCGTCAGGTGCACCAGCACCACCCGCGCATCTGTCGAGCTGCGCTCCCGACTCACCAACCCGCGCTTAGCTAAGCGCTGTACTGCGGTGGTAATCGAACCACTGGTCAGTAAAATCTTCTCACCGATAATATTAACCGGCTGCGCGCCCTTATGCAGCAACAGCTCTAAGATCGCAAAATCACTCAATGAGCCCAGGCCCGCGGCAGTGATACTCTTTTGGCTGTAGCTATTCACCGCGTGCGATGCCTTCCACAGTAATAGGAAGAGGTGCGGTCCGGAGTTCTGATAAATCTTGGCCATAGCAAGCACCCTCCATGGATCTTAACTTGATGTCAAGTGATAATTAACTTCACTTGAAGCATTTATCCGAATCAACAGGACCTCTCGATCTAACTGCCGACGCCGAGGACGGCATCCCTCCATCAATAATGAGATCTAGCTAGGACTGGAGGGACATCGACCCCGATGTCCGCGAGTTCCGCTCGTCCAGTATTGACCCGAATCAAAAAGACCGCTCGGCCTAATCCACCATCTTAAACGACATCGTAAAGCTATGCGCCTGCCCGGTGGGGGTAACGCCGCCGGAACGGACTTGAGTAAATGCAGCTTTTACAGATGTATCGAACGAGGGATTCCCCGACGCTGGCCGTAGGCGGATATTTGAGATGCGTCCCGAACTACTGACATCAAACACAACAGTCACCACCAAGCCCACTCCGGCAAGGTTCGCAGGTTTGATCCAGGCGCGGTTGAGACGACTATTCAATTGATCCCCATAGCGCTGCAAGGCAGTGCGCTCGGCCGCGGTTAAACTACCCGAAGGCGCATGCACCGTGGTCGGCAGGTTGTTCTGCAAATTTTGCTGAATTTTAGAGGTATTGATTGTGGGTGCCTGATAAGCAGGTCTCGTTGGCTGCGACTTGCGCGGCTTGGGATTCTTTTTAGGGTTCTCCTTAAAGAAATCAGCCGCCGAGATCAAAGGTTCGGGCGTCGCCTTCACCGGCGTGGGCTGCGGTCGAGGCTTC
>JAFMHF010000110.1 GCA_017854655.1 Puniceicoccaceae bacterium
CTACCCAGCAGCAGTGGTGAAACCTGATAATTTCGGTGGCACTAAATTACTGGCGCTGGTTGGATTGCGCTTAAAAGACCCTCGGGGCCGACTTGAAAATACTTTCCTAGAGCTTGAGGCGGGTGCGCCTTTCTACCAAGACTTAAACGGCCCACAGCCATCAGAAGACTGGCGCTTCTCGGCTAGCTTTGTCTTTAGCTTTTAATTTGTTGTCGTGCAGCTCATGAAGAAATGCTTATTTTGGGCATTGTGTGTGTTGCTATCGACGTGCCCGATCTCTGCCGCCAATGACCGGCCAGTGATTGAGGAAAATCAAGGCAAGGCGCTGCTGATCTATAATATTGCAAAATTCACGGAGTGGCCGCCGGCCACGACACCGTTTGTATTTACCCTATGGAATGATGACGCGCTCGCCGATGCCTTCGAAATAATTGAGGGCCAAGAGACGCAGGGGCGTAAAGTTGAGATCAATCGTCAAAACAAGGACAGTATAGCTGTTGACTGCCAAGTCATCGTCATACCAAAGCAGCAGTTACAACAGTTCATTGAAGTCAGAGATGAATTAGACAAGTTGCCGACCCTGACCGTGACTACAGAGCCGAATGTGTTTGAAGCCGGCGCCATGATTCTGGTCGAAGTGATCGATGATCACTTAGCATTTTCGGTCAATCTCGCCGCCGTCAAAGCGAGTGGACTTGAAATAAGCGGAAACCTGTTGCGCCACGCGGAGGTGGTTAATTTCTAGAAATTCATGCACACGCGATTTTCAGATCTATCGGTACGCAACAAGCTGACACTGATTATTACATGTGCAGCGCTTTTTGCTGTGACCCTTAGCGGAGTGATTACAATCATCACTCAAGCTCGATTTGCAAATAATAGACTTGTAAGTGAGATTGAGACCACCACCGAACTGCTTGCTTCAAACGTATCGGCTTCGCTCATATTTAATTCTAAATCTGAAGCCTTGAATACACTCTCTACGCTGCGATTTAAACCGTACATCGAGGCGGCGGCGCTGTACAACAACGATGGTACGATATTTGCCGAATATAGTCAGCCAGACGCTCAGCACATACACGACATATTACCAACACCCGATGAATGCGGCCCTTTTTCTCGATGCTTGTCAGTCGAACGGGGCGTTTATTTAGACGGCGACACGATTGGCCGCGTACTGGTCGTGGCTTCGAAGGAACCCGTCATTTCCGCTATTTTCAGCTTATTCATTACCTCAGTAGTGACAATCATTCTAAGCACCGCGCTCGCAATTAAACTGGCACTTGGCTATCTCCGCAGCGTTACAGCGCCGGTTGAGGAGCTTGCCAAAGTCGCGGATGAAGTCTCTCAAACCGAAAACTACAGCCTACGTTCGCAGCATATTAGCAGCGACGAGCTGGGCCGACTTTCACAGGCATTTAATGAGATGCTGAAGCGTATCCAAGAATCAAATAGCCGACTTCGGCTTACCTCCGATGAACTCTCTACTCGAGTTAAAGAGCTCAACACTGAAAAAGAAGAACGCACCCTCGCCCAAGATCGCGAAAGGCGCTTACATGAGCGACTATCAGAAGCGCAAAAGCTAAAAGCTGAAAGCTTGAGTGCCGCCAAAGAGGCCGCCGAGCAGGCCAATCGAATCAAATCGGAATTCCTCGCCTCGATGAGCCATGAAATCCGCACGCCGATGAATGGAGTGATCGGGTTTGCATCGCTATTGTGCGACACTGAGCTGGATCAGGAGCAGCAGGAATTTATCGATATCATTCACCATAGCGGTAATACCCTACTACAACTCTTGGATGACATTCTGGACTTTTCCAAAATTGAAGCAGGTCAATTGAAGATCGAAAAACGGAACTTTAATATCCGTGAGCTATTGGAAAATGTGATCAAACTATTACACGATCAATTGAACAATAAATCCGTCGATTTAATTATTAACGTGAATGAAGGCGTGCCCACCTTTGTTGAATCCGACCCAAGTCGGTTTAGACAAATCCTTATCAATCTTATTGGTAATGCGATTAAGTTTACCAATGAAGGATCAATAGAAATACGAATAGAATTTATTAATTTCAATGAAAGCAGTAAACATGACGGCTACATTGGTGTGATTGAGTGTTCCGTCATAGATACTGGAATCGGTATTTCCGAACACGATCAAACGCAGCTATTTGATGTTTTCACGCAGGTGGACTCATCAGCCACTAGAAAATACGAAGGTGTAGGGCTCGGCTTGGCTATCACGAAGCGCTTATGTGAAATACTCGGCGGATCCATTAAGCTAAACAGCGAACCCGGTGTCGGCAGCACTTTCCACTTTTCCATCCCCGTATATTCGCATGCAGAGTTTGAATTTATAGCTCCACGAGAATCCCCACAAAGGTCGATTACAAAGTTGAAAGATAGTAACTTTAAAATGCTTATTGTCGAAGACAATCGCGTGAATGCAAAGCTGCTTGCGACAATGCTGAACAAGGCAGGATGGTCCTGTGATATTGCTTATAACTCAACCGAATGTATGAAATGCATGGATGATTGTTGGTATGATATAATTTTCATGGACCTGAACATGCCCGATATGGATGGCTTCGAACTGACCGCTCGGATTCGAGAACAAGAATCTCACGCCGACAAAGCCAATGCACAGCAAACAATTATTATCGCAGTGACCGCGTGGGCGATGAAGGGCATGAAAGAACGCTGCCTAGAGGCACAAATGAATGGCTATTTATCCAAACCTGTTATTCGTGAGGAACTGACCAGTCTGATTGAGGACCTGTGTAGCGAATTTCCGAAGCTGAGCTAATTAGCGAAATTGTTTCCGCCATTTGGGTAGCCAAATTAAGGGGTTTATGTGATTGGCTTTGGTGATGTACGGACGACGCGGAGGTCGTCCCTCGCCCATTGAAGTGAAAGGCCTCCGCAAGCGGAGACGCCACGATTAGGGGTGATGTGCGGACGACGTGTAGGTCATCCCTCCCGATGCGGACGTAGCGACTGGCTTTACGCCAGGACGGATCGCCAGAACTGATCGCACCCAAGGGCATAATCGCGGGATAAACCCGCTCGCTACGTGGAAATGCGGACGACACGGAGGTCATCCCTCCCCCATTACAGTGGCAGGCCTCGATTAGGGGTGATGTGCGGACGACGCGGAGCCAACCTTGCCTTGTTGGTGAGATTTAATTTTCTACGGCTAATTGCTCGATGGCGGCGGGTATGGCTTTTTTAAAACGAAAGAAGCCTGCCTGCGCGTGTGGATAGAAATGGTCGTCCCACCAATAACGTTGGCAGACTAACTGAATGTCTTTGTTACGCAGTGCCTGCTGCAGCTCCGGTAAGACCTGATTCCAGATACCAATGGATGGCTCGGCCATGAGCAGGACGGTGATGTTCGCTTGTTCTGCCCATGCCACGACTGAATCGATCTGGGTGTAGACTTCGCCACTGCCATCGAGTGCATCGCGCAAGCAATTGTGCCGAAAATCAAACACCGACTGTGCGATGCGCTGCGTTTGGTAGCACTGCTGCGGAATAAAGCCTGCGGTGGCATGGACTGTGACCTGCTCGCCTAACCAGTTGCGCGCCGACAGGTCCTCCTCGTGCAGCAACAGGCCCACTCGATCAGAGTCCGGCAGCGGAGCCAGTCTTTGATGCGGGGCCGCGAGCGGATTGCGACTACTGCGAGACACATCTGCAGGGACTGTCGCGAATTGAATCTGTGGATTAAAACGGCCATCACTGTATTGCTGGATATTATCTGCGGTGGCCAAATATGTTTTCCCTTCGGTATGTAAACCCGCCACCCAGCGCCAACTGAGAGTATTGGAGGCAGGATCTCCATCCAACAAATGCCTAAAGAAAAAATCAGCCCCCAAGGTCCATGGTAATTTGAGTGTGTGTATCCAAATACTAGCATACCACATGCGCGCATGATTGTGCAGATAGCCAGTGTCGAGCAGTTCACGCGTCCAGGCATCCATGCAATCGATCCCGCTGGTGGCGCTGACAATGGCGTGGTAGCGTGACTGCTCAGACAGTGAGGCTTGCTCCGCCGCCAATTCGGCACAGTAATCCTGCCACACCGTCGGCCGGCGGCTCAGCCAGCCCTTCCAATAGGTCCGCCAACAGACCTCATCAATAAACTTTGCCGCTTCGCTAACCGAGTGTTGCTGCAACACCGCCGCGACCAGCTCCCATTCAGGCATGACCCGCAGGCGTACCCAAGGCGAGAGCATCGATACATTGTCTCGGCGCTCGAGACCATAATCGAAATTGCGGGCACGGGCATAGTCCAGACCCGCACGTGGCAAGAATCGTTCGAGTGCATCACGCGCCCCTTGTTTGCTAGAATAAAACACAGATAAGGAAACGTAACCAAGGCGCGATCCTTACTGGCAGATTCTAAACCTTTCGCATCGGCGCGACTGCAATGTGCCGACAG
>JAFMHF010000039.1 GCA_017854655.1 Puniceicoccaceae bacterium
CAAGGCCAAGACGGTAATGAAAAGTCAGACCAAGAAGGCTCTGAATCTGAATCGTCCGAAGGCGAGGAATCCGACGAGCAAGGCGAGAACACTGAATCTACCGGTGACCCTGCCGAAGACATGGAACAACAAGCCGAAGAGCAGGCCACTAGCGAAGGCGAGGAAGCCACCGAGGAAGAAAGTAGCGAGTCTCCGCAACCTACTGAAGGCACTGACGGCGAAGCCACAGAGGGCGCTCCAGAAGAGATGATGATCGAGGGGATGAGCATCTCTGAAGCCCAAGACCTACTTGACAGCCTACGCGGCTCCGAGCACCTACTCCCATTTTCCGAACCATCCGACGAAACCCGCCAATCGAACCGCAATAGAGAACTCCGCGACTGGTAAAGTCGACCTTTAGAAACCTATGCAACTACGAAACGCATTCCTAATATTCGCCCTCGTGACGACCTCGGCACTGATTGCAGAGATTCGTGTTAGCGCACGCTTCGAGCCTGCACGTGTCGCCATTGGCAGCACATCGCAATACATCGTTGAGATCGTCGAAACCGATGACAGCAAAAAGCCTGCAGCGGAGCGCATCACCTCGTTGCCGATTCCCTCCGATGGCGGACTCACCTTACGCAACGGCCGCACCTCGAACAGTCAATCGACTCGTATCACCAATGGTGTGAGCGAATATAGCAGCACTCAGCAACTCATCATCGACGCAGTCTCTGCAACACCTGGAAGCTTCACCATACCCACTTTCATTTTCGAATACAAAGGCGGACGACTACAAGCACCAGCGGCAACGCTCACTGTAGTCGAACGCGCCGCCGATGCCGTACCGACCGTCGACGAACTAATTTTCTTGCAAGCCAATGTGCCTGAACAACTCTACGTCGGTCAGACAACACCAATCACATTAAAGCTCTACGTTTCAAGTAATGTAACCCTGCGTGGGCTCAATCCCTTAGAGCGGCGCGCCGACGGATTTACGGTGAGTAAGCTGCCAGCAGAATCCTCAGAGAGCGTCGAGATGGTCAACGGAAGTCGCTATCGCGTATACAGCTGGCCACTCACTATCACACCAATCAGCGCAGGACCCCAGGATCTAAACTTCCAATTCACACTGTCTGCACAAATGCCGAACCAACAAAATACGCGTGGCTCCCCATTTGGAGGTGGCGTGTTTGACAACTTCTTCGGGCGCTCCGAACGCTTCAACATTTACACCCCGCCGACTCAAATCGAGGTCCTCACTCTTCCCACCGAGGGAAAACCAGAGAGCTACTCAGGTGCCATAGGTCAATTTAACATGCAGGTTTCAGCCGACAGTGATTCGACGCGTGTTGAGGAGCCCATCATGCTATCACTCAAGCTTAGTGGCAGTGGTAATTTCGATCGGATCAAGGGCCCGCAGATGCCCAAGACCAGAGGCTGGCGCAACTACAAACCCGAATCCACTTTCGAGCCAAACGACTCACAACCCCTTAAAGGCATGAAGCGCTTCGACTATGTCTTCATCCCAGAGAAAGCAGGCAGCCTCAAACTTCCCGAAGTAAAATTCTCATACTTCGATCCGAACACAGAGAAGTATGTCGAACTCTCAGCCCCTGCACTCATCACCAAAGTCGCTCCGTCCGACCGCCCTGCAGCCGCCACTGCAACGGCACTCGAGGCTGAACAGCAAGACACTGCCCCAACAATCAATCTGACCAAAGCACTCAGCCCAGAAGAACTACTCAACACACTCGACTACCGTCCACGCAAGGGGCGTGAGGTTGAAAAAAACCTGCTTTCGAGCCCTTTGTTTTACGGCCTCAACAGCGCCGCATTCGTCGTACTGACCACTTCAGGTATTGTAATCTATCGCCGTAAACGGCTGTATCTAAATGCAGACTACGTTCTAGCCCATCAAGCCAAGCAAGCACTCAAGGCCGCAGTCAAAGAATCTCAAAGCAACGATGCCGCGGTCTTCTACCGATGTGCGCAAGATGCGATCCGTCTGGCAGCAACCGTGCGCATCAAGCGTAACCTACGCTCTGCTGACTTCGCCACACTCGAAACACAGTTCAAGCAGAGCCAAGTGGCCGACGGCGTGATTGAACAAGCACGCGCCCTCTTCAACGAAGCCGACAACCAGCGCTTTTCAGGCCGCACTCACAGCGCCGATCTGCAACGCGCCCGCACTCAGCTCAACACGATATTGAAAGCACTATGATTTCATTCTTCCGCATCTTAGCTCTCTACAGCCTCACCGCCATCGCCGTATTTGCTGCGACCAGCGAAACTGAGCCGCCCTTTCAATCCGGCATTGAAGCGTATCAAAACACTGAATACAAAACAGCCAAGGCCCAGTTCACTGCCGCACTCGAACTGGATGAAACCGCCGCCGCACGCCACAACCTAGGGCTCGCGCACTTCCAACTCGGCGCACCCGCCGAAGCTGTCTGGCAACTTGAGCGCGCGCAACTACTGGAGCCATTCAACGCAAACTACCGTTACAAACTTGAAGCCGTCCGTCAAGAACTCGGGCTCTTCGCCGGATCACCCAAATGGTATGTCCTCGCCAGCGCAGCACTTCCAACTAAGACATGGGTTATCATCGCCACGATCAGTTTCTGGCTACTGCTCGCAGTGTTTATTCTGCCTCGCATCAATGGCGCAAAGCCCAGCTTAGGCATCAAAACACTACGCGTCATTAGTATGGCCGCACTGACTCTTTCGATACCATCGCTCTGGCTCAACCTGCGTTTACTGCAAACAGGCACGATCATCACCGACGAAGCTTCCAGCCTCCACGCCGCGCCCGCCTCAGCTGCCCCCGAAAGTGGCACCGCCCGCCCCGGCGAGCGCGCACGCATCCTGGATCAATACAACCACTTCTACGAAATCGAAACTGAAGGCCAGGCCACTGGCTGGATCTCCAAAGACGCCTTTCGACCACTCGCGGATTAAGCCTAGAATCCGTGGCGGCGTTGTTTACAACGGCCTCATCGTGATTGCGCACCAGCTTCGCGGGCCGTTGTAAACAACGACACCAAACAGCATTTATAAAACATACAAAAACGGATTCGAGCGAGTGGTTCCCATGGGCGACAACATTGCACGCTACTTGAAAGACCAGGACTACACCGTCGCAGCGCTTTTTGATATTAACGCCACTATTGCCAACGAGCTGGCGTTCGAGATCGGCGCGACTGCCTATACCACACCCGCGGTCGCCACATTTGAGCAAAACACCAAGCTTATCGAAATGAGCAAATGCGAACTCGATAAGTCCGGCATCGCCGAACTGACTTTCAAAGGCCGCAGTGCTTAGCACGTGGTAAGGACGGAGATAACTTCTAACTCAATCGTAACGCAGGCTCGATACTGATCGCGTCGTTCTGCGTGCCCTCAGGGTCGGCGTAAGCAGCAAAAGCAATCATCGCGGCGTTGTCGCCAGTGTGCTGCGGCTCGGCGATCAAGCACGGCAGTCGATAGCGTTTAGCCAGCCGCTGTATCGCGGCGCGGAGCGCTTTGTTATTCGACACACCGCCGGAAAGACCGAGGCTCTTATAGCGATCGACCTCTAAAATATGCTTGGTCTTGCCAAACAGTTGATCGATCACTGCGCTTTGATAAGACGCGCAAATATCAGGCAGCGCAGCTTCGAGTTCTGCATCGTCCATCTTCTCAATGCGATAGCGCAGGCTGGTTTTGAGTCCAGAAAAGCTAAAGCGCCGCTCGTTGCGCGGCGCAATTGACTTGGGGAAATCAAATGCCTTGGCATTCCCCGTGGCGGCAATCTTTTCGACATGCGGCCCGCCAGGATAGGGTAAGCCAAGAAGCTTGGCGCCTTTATCGAGGGCCTCGCCCGCAGCATCGTCAACAGTCTCCGCCAACACGTTGAGCTGCTTGGCTTGGTTAATCTCAAATAGAATGGTGTTACCGCCGGAGACCACAAGTCCTAGATGCGGCAGCAGCTCATCGAATGCATGGGCAAAGCGGTCCGGGGCAGTTTGGTGCAGTGCAATGAAAGGTGAATACGCATGACCGCGCAGGTGATTCACCCCGCAAAGTGGCAACTTCCATGCAAGTGCGAGACTCTTGGCAAATGCAATCCCGAGCGCGAGGCAACCGGCAAGACCAGGCCCCTGCGTGACAGCTATACGAGTGATCTCTGACTGGCGCGCCAACACATCCGATGCTTCCAGCAGCGGGAAGAAATTCTTCAAGTGCTCACGGCTCGCGAGATCAGGCACGACCCCGCCGTATTCTTTATGCAAGCTGATCTGACTGTGTACCCACTCGCCTTCGACTCCCTTGGCGGGATCGAACAGTGCGAGCGCGGACTCATCACAAGAACTTTCAATGGCTAAAATCATCTGTGGGGATTGAAAAGAAGAGTATGAAAAATGGGAAGCACTATAAGAAGGTGAATGAACTGAACATTTAAACCGCAGATTCACGCTGATGAACGCAGAAATCCTAATCCGTGAATCTGCGGTTCTAAAATGCGTAACCTGATTGGAGTATGCCACTGTCACTTAAGACAATTAGCGGCAGTCCGATTTCACTGCCCCTCGGCAGCGACGTCTAAAACAGAGCCTAATTCGGTCGCATCAATCAGCGCATCGAGCATTTGCTCTGCGACGAGCAGTTGCGAGTCTTCGACAGGCGCAAAGCCGAATACTTCAGCAAAGGCGTCGTCGCTCATATTACGAAGGTGGTGCGCTTGCAGCATGAGCAGGATCGCTTCTTCGGTGCTGCGCTCGACCGTAACATTCGGATAGACGCCGGTACCGTTGATCGCTTCACCGCTGGGCAATAAATAACGAGCACTGGTAAGTTTTAGCCCATCGCCATCAGGGAAAGAATAAACACTTTGCACCGAACCTTTGCCGTAAGATTTCTCTCCCACCAGCACTGCCCGGGCATGATCTCGCAACGCACCAGAGAAGATTTCGGAAGCACTCGCGCTATTACCATCAATTAAAACGACCAACGGTTGATGATTCGCATTCAGTGTTGCCTCAGCATAAAAGACCTCTTCCACGCCGCGACGCGATTGCATGGTCAGAATTTCTTGTCCCTCGTCTAGAAAGATTTCGGACATTCGCACGGCAATATCGACGCGACCGCCAGGATTGCCTCGCAGGTCGATAATCAAGCCCTGCATGCCTTCAGATTTGAGAAGTTGAAGCGCTGAAACCATTTCCAGATCGGTCTCGTCAATAAACTGACGCACACGCATGTAGCCGACGGTCTGCGTCGCCATCTCGACATCGACCACAGAATCGAGCGCAATCGCCCGCCGCTCCAAGTTAAAGGAATGTTCTTCGGCAGTGATGGGACGCTCGACCTGCAATGAAACCATCGAGCCCGACTCACCGCGAATCCTATCGATCACTTGACCAAGGGACTCATCGCGCGTATCGACTTCGTCAACACCGACGATGAAATCACCAGCAAGAATACCCCCGACTCCAGCACTACCTTGCTCAAATACTTGAGAAATTATGATCCGTCCGGAAAAAAGCCCGACCTCGATACCCACGCCGACGTACTCTTGATTGGCGGCCATGCCAAACTCCTCGTAGTCGTCGGGCGTCATATACTCGGAATACGGATCCAGCGAACGCACGGCTGCGCGCAAGGCGACATCGGTCAGCTCTTGAAAGTCCACCTCATCGGCATGAACAAAATCAGACTCCACAATCCGCATCACCATCCCGTAACGCGCAAGGCTCTGCCAATAACCCAGAGAAAACATCGCGCGCCAATCCGCCCGCGTTGCGAATTGCGAAGCGAGCACCGCCAATAAGGCAACGGGGATCACCCAGCGCAGTGTATGCTTTTCCATACCACGCACTGTGTGCACCTAGTCGCCGTTTGTAAATATCGGGAGTGAGAGAAAAGTAAAAATAAAGATGGAGCCAATATTGAGCATCCGACCCAAGCTCTACTGCTATCAATCACGAACAAACACAGATGGGCACGGATCACGAGTGCTCCTAGGATTTAAACATTCATAAATACCCATGCCTATCAGAGGTTGAAATATTCACATTTACTCTCGACTACTCGGCAATAGGTTCGTTGATCAAATGGTATGAACGGGGGCGACAAAACACTAAGCAATCAACTCCAGACGAGGTGTGCAAGCGGCCCGATCAGCTATCGTGACTATATCGACCTCGTCCTGTATGCTGACCACTGCGGCTACTACACCCGTGCGCGTGAGCGCGTTGGTCGCAGCCCAGATCGCGATTTTTACACCGCAGAGAGTTTGGGCAAGGTCTTTGCACAACTCATTACCACCGCAACGCATGACCTCCTCGGCGAAACCACTGCCGCGCAATCGACTTTCATCGAAATCGCCGCTGAACCTGGTGCGGAACTGCTGAGTCGTCTCGAGTCGCACCCATTTGCTGACAGCCGTGTGATTCGCCAAGGCGATCCGATCTGCGCCGATGGCCCGGTGGTGATTTTTGCCAATGAGTGGCTCGACGCCCTGCCCTTCCACCGCTTGATATTTCGCGATGGTCAATGGAACGAACGCGGGGTGCGTCTCAATACCGAGCACGTACTCGAAGACGTGCTACTCGACCACTTCACGCCGGAAGTTGCGGCCATTCATGAGCGCCTCCCCGTGCAGGCGCTCGAAGGCTACGAGCTCGATCTGCCGCTGCAGGCCGAGGCCGCGATTGCCGATCTGCTCAAGCAAGAGTGGACAGGCATGCTGCTACTGTTCGACTACGGCAAGACATGGCAGGCACTTTCCACTGACTGCCCGGCAGGCACCGCCCGCACCTATCACCAGCACACACAGGCCAACGACTTGCTCGATCAACCTGGGGAAAAAGACATCACTTGCGACGTCTGCTGGGACCCACTGGTCGATTTATTGAGTGAAAAAAGCTTTGAATCTGTCACCCTTGAGACGCAGGAATCGTTCTTAGTGCAACGTGCTCAGCGCGCAGCAGAGTCGATTGTCAGTGATACAGCGGGCATGTTCAGCCCTGACAGGCAGACACTTATGGAACTGATTCACCCCGCACACATGGGCCGGCGCTTCCAAGTGCTATGGGGATTACGAGGCAGCTAATTTTTTCTAGAAAAAGGCTTGCTTGGCTGCCACAGCCGCCTACTTTCCTGCCCTTCATAACTTTAATCAAGGAACTCTCATGTCACGTATTTGCGCAATCACAGGTAAACGCCCCGTCAAAGGTGGTATCATCATCCGTAAGGGTCTCACCAAAAAAAGCGGTGGTATCGGAACCAGTCTCGTTAAGAACACCAGACGTCGTTTCTGCCCAAACGTTCAACGCATTCGTGTAAAACTTCCGAGCGGTGAAGTGAAGCGCATGTGGGTCTCTGTTAAGGCGATCAAGGCTGGTCTTGTTACAAAGGCGTAGTCCGACACAAATTTTCTTTAAAGCCTCGGTCTAACGACCGAGGCTTTTTTGTGCCAGGACCGGTAGATAGCCCCTTAATAGCTTGATTAGCAGCATCTCACACTTCTCACTTTCAATCAGTTATTTCAACCCATGGCATCTTCCATTATACGGCGACACTACCCCATTCCGAATCTAAGCTTTCGGGACTTTTGGGATATTTGTTGCCGCTTTCAAACCGTGCATCCCGAATACCGGAATGTCTATTTCACGGTAGATGGACTCGATTCCTTTATCGTGCTCGACGAGCCTGAAGTCTCGAAGGTCTTAAAGAAGCTCGAAGGTAAAGAAAATCGGGTACGCAAATATTCCGCACGCTTTTACACCAGCCGCAGTCAGCACAGCGAAGGCTACGGCGTCTCCGAGTTGCAATACCGCCCTGCCAACTACGAACGCTATCTCCAGGGGCTAAACTTCTACAGCGATTCGGTCAATAAGGCTAACTACTATCAATTTGAGGAAGAGATCTATACCAACTATCCTTTCATCGAAAACACCGAGCCTGAAGTTGAGTTCGGCAAGCCCTGCGAAGTGCTTGCACTGATTATCGACATTCGAGGCTTCAGCCTTTTTTGCGAAGAGCCCAACATCGAGTCGCCCTATACCTGCGGCCTCATGTCTGCCTTTTACCACATGGTGAATCGCTCACTGCAGCGCTTCCCGCCAGAAATGACTAAATTCCTCGGCGATGGCGTGCTGGCGATTTGGGAGACGACTCCTGCCGATCGTGAGATCGCGGTCAATGTGGCACTCGAAGCTGCGATTAGCTTGCGTAATCAATGGACACAGGTGCAAGACAGCCCACACTTCAGCCACGGCGCGCCCAAATCACTCGGCGCGGGCATCTGCTTTGGCCTCGCCAGTCACCTCGAAGTGGGCGACGACTACATCGGCCGGCCCATTAACATCGCCAGTCGCCTCTGCGGCGCCTGCCCCGGCGATCGCGTCTATGTCGACCGCTCCGTGCCTAACATTCCGCTACATTTAAAAAAGGAAGAGCTGGTCACGCACATTAAGCCCTACGGTCGCCACAACATCTGGGCTTTCATCAACAAAGACGCGTAGTGAACTAAAGTCCTTTTCGCAATCTTACTCACGCTCTTACTCCTCGCGGAGCAGATTAGGAGTAAGAGCAGGATTAAGATTATGACCACGAATTGTCAGCTTGCCTGACAGCATAACACAGACATCGTCCTGTGTTCTCTTTTTTTATATCTTCAGCGTTCGACGTTGAAGGTTTGACGTTCAATGCCCTCAATCCTCAAGCCGACCTACAGCGAAGACCTCCCGATCCATGCGCGACGGGAAGAGATCATTCGCGCCATCCAGGAAAACCAGATCGTCGTCATCGCCGGTGAAACAGGCTCGGGCAAGACCACGCAGATCCCGAAGTTCCTAATCGATGCAGGCTACGGTGAAAACGGCTTGATCGGCTGCACGCAGCCGCGCCGCGTCGCCGCCCTCTCGGTTGCGCAACGTATTGCCGAAGAGCTCGGCGTCACCTATGGCAACGAAGTCGGCGCTAAGATTCGCTTCACCGATCAGACGCGCCACGACACCGCGATCAAGGTCATGACCGACGGCATTCTGCTGAACGAGATTCAGGACGACCCTATGCTGCGCGCCTACGATGCGATCATCATCGACGAAGCGCACGAGCGCAGCCTCAATATCGATTTCATCCTCGGCTGCTTACGGCAACTCACCGATCTGCGCAAAGACCTAAGGATCGTCATCACCTCAGCGACGATCGACACCGAGAGCTTTTCCAAAGCTTTTGACGGCGCCCCCATTATCGAAGTCTCCGGCCGTATGTTTCCCGTGGATACCTACTACCGCCCGATCGAAGAGATGCTCGAAGACGCTGGCGACCTGACCTTCATCGAAGCCGCCGCCGAACTGATTAACGAAATCATCAATCACAACAACGAAGGCGACATCCTCGTCTTCCTGCCCGGCGAGCGCGACATTAACGAACTGCGCCGCAAACTCGAAGACAGCCGCGCCCGCGGTTGTGACATCCTTCCGCTCTACGGTCGTATGGCCAATGCCGATCAACAGCGCATTTTCCATCCGCAAGGCCGACGGCGCATCATCCTCTCGACCAATATTGCCGAGACCTCACTGACCGTGCCTGGCATTCGCTACGTCGTTGATACCGGGCTTGCCCGCATCAGTCGCTACAGCGCGACCTCCCGCACGCTGCGCCTACCGATCGAGCCCATCGCTCAATCCAGCGCCGATCAACGCAAAGGCCGCTGCGGCCGCGTGAGCAACGGCGTCTGCTACCGCCTGTACTCCGAGCAAGACTTTCTCGGTCGCCCACGCTACACCACGCCGGAAATCCACCGCTCGAACCTCGCGTCCGTCATTCTGCGTATGCTCGCCTTCCAACTCGGCGACATTCGCACCTTCCCCTTTATCGATCCACCGTCCGACACCGCAATCCGCGGTGGCTACCGACTACTCGAAGAACTGGATGCGGTTTACAGCGATAGCCGCAGCGAAAACGAAGACAATTACCGACTCACCAAGCTCGGGCGCAAGCTCGCCAGACTACCAGTCGACCCAACCGTCGCTCGCATGCTGCTGCAAGCGCAGCGCGAAAATGCAATCGAAGATGTGCTGGTGATTGCTTCCGGCCTATCGATTCAAGACCCCCGCGAACGCCCCGCCGAACTTGCCAAAGAAGCCGACGAAATGCAAAAGCGCTTCGTCCATAAAGAGTCCGACTTCTTAACCTTGCTGAATATTTGGAACGCCTACCACGACGAGATGGATCGGCTCTCCCAAGGTCAGCTGCGCAAATTCTGCAAAAAACATTTCGTCTCGTATCAACGCATGCGCGAGTGGCGGGACGTGCATCATCAGCTCGAACGGGTGCTCAAAAGCCTAAAGATGATGCCTAACGGCAAGGGCAACGCTGCCCGGGGCCTCGGCCGTAAGACTGAGGGTTCTGAGCCAAGCACACAGGCAGCCAACGCTCCCCGCGCTGACGAGCGAGGCCACAAGCCCAAGCAAGCATCAAACAACAAGCAACAAGCAACAAGCACCGCTCCCCACTCCACACCCTTCACTCCTCACTCCTCACTTGGCAGCGAAGCTGCCACCTACGCAGCGATTCACCGCTCGATCTTAACCGGTCTACTCAGCAACATCGCCGTCAAAGAAGAGGAGCACAACTACCGAGGCCCGCGCAATCGCAAGGCCCTACTCTTCCCTGGCTCTGGCCTGTTCGACCACGCCACGGCCAAGAAGCAACGCAAAGCCTCCTTCGCGAAAACCAGCAAGCCTAAGCCAGCCAAAACCACCGCGCCCGCATGGATCGTTTGCGGCGAGTGGATGGAGACCAGTCGCCTGTTTGCCCGCACCGCCGCCAAGGTTCAAGTGCAATGGATCGAAGACGTGGCCGGCGACCTGCTCAAGCTCAAGCACTCCGAACCCTTTTGGAGCACCAAATCCGCAGCCGCTCTGTGTAAACAGCGCAAGATGCTGTTCGGCCTAGAGATCGGCCAAAGTAATATCAGCCTCAGCCGCATCGATCCCGATCAATCGACCGAGATCTTCGTCCGCAACGGCCTGATCGAACAAGGCATCCGCGAACGCCCCGACTTCTTACAGCACAACGACGAAGTCAGCGAACGCGCCGAATCCGAACTCGCTCGTCGCCGTCTCGGTTCTGGTTTTGCAGTCGAGGATCGGCTCTACGATTTTTACCGACAGCGCCTCAGCGCCGTCGGCTCTTACGCCGAACTGCGCAGCTTCACTAAACGCGAACACGGCGGACGCCTAGATTTCCTCAAAGCCTCGATCGACGATCTGCTCCCCGAAGAGGAACAAACCGACACCACCGAAGCCTTTCCAAAGTCACTGGCAATCGGCGGCAGCGAACTCCCGCTGCGCTATCGGCACGAGCCCGGCGGCGACTCCGACGGCGTCACCCTACACGTGCCACTCACACAGATCGGCGCGATCCAACAAGGCACGCTCGACTGGGCAGTGCCCGGCCACCTCGAAGAAAAGATCGAGAGCCTACTACGCGGCCTACCGAAGGAAATCCGCATCCAGCTCCACCCTCTCAAACAACGCGCAGCTGAACTTCGCACACAGCTCAAGCCCTCCGAGCGCTCACTACGCGAACAACTTGCCGAGCAACTGAAGGAACAATACGGCATCCAAACTTTCAAAGATAATTGGTCGAAGACCGAGATCCCCAGCTACCTGCAACCGCGTATTCAGATTGAGAATACAAAAGGTGACGTTCTCGCCGACGGGCGCGACTTAGATGAGCTGCGCGCATCCTTAGAAACCACCAGCAAAGAAGTGTCACGCGGCAACGGCCTCGACGCCATCCCCGCATGGCAAACCGCCACCGCACACTACGAACGCGAAAACCTCAGCAGCTGGAGCTTCGGCGACCTGCCCGCAGAGATCGACCTCAGCGGCGACTCCGGCCTACCACTCAAAGCATTCCCCGCATTGGTATTAGAAGGCGAACAAGTGCATCTACGCCTCCTCGCAGATGCCTCCGCCGCACTCCACGCCACACAAAAAGGCTGGCCGGCACTCGGTACAATTGTGATGGGCCGCGACATCGCTTGGCTGCGCAACGATCTAAAAGACCTCAAACAAATCGGCGCCCTACTCCTGCCACTTGGCGACTTCGACACTGTCAAAGCAAGTGCTTGGCACCACATTCAGAATCACCTCTTTCGCACAGGTGAATACTTACCGCTTAAAGAATCACGCTTCAAAAAAGTACTCGTGCGTGCCGATGAAGAACGCTGCGGGATCGTACCCAAGCTCAAAGAGCAGCTCCGCGCCCTACTCGAAGCCCGCCAAGATATCTGCCTCTTACTTGAGCAGAAGAAGACCAGTACGGCGCTGGTCTATCCCGGCATGCGCGCACAGATGGAGCGTATCGCGCCCACCAACATCCTAGAGCACTACAGCTTTACTGAACTGCCACACCTCACCCGTTTCCTAAAAGCGATGCGCCTGCGCGCCGAACGCGCCAAAGACAGCCTTCAGCGCGACATCGAAAAATCGAAACGATTAGCACCCTACGAAGTAAGGCAAACGAAGTTAGACCAATTAGCTAAATCCCTAGAGCAACACAGCCAGGTCAAGGCCTACCACATGCTGTTAGAGGAATTCAAAGTCTCGGTCTATGCCCAGGAACTTGGCACCTCCCAAAAAGTCTCCGAAAAACGCCTCGATAAACTAGCCGACGAGCTCGAGCGAACGCTGCAGTAGTCATTAAACCCGTAAATACTACGTCCCGCGCTCCACAACATTAGGTGAATGGTCCAATATTTATCTTATTGTGCAGTATACCAGAGCGGGTCACATACAGAACAGGTGCAAAAAATTAATAACGAAGCGGATCCATGGACTGTTTGCCTGGAATGTCAGGGACACGGCAAACAAATCAGGAAGCTCTCCAGGAAAGTGCGACTCCGCTACCAGCGAGCACTGGGGCAATTTGAGTCAACCAAGAGCGCAGGAACGGCGCCAGTTCGCCCGAAGGGTCACCTTGATGGATGCCTAAACTGTAAGGGATCCGGATTGGTTCATTCTACTACCCACCCGATCGCAGATAAAGAATGCTACCCACACCTTGCCATCATTGGAGCTGGCATCGGCGGGGTCGCTCTAGCCGTGGCTTGTTTACACCGCGAAATTCCCTTTACTCTGTATGAACGCGATAGCGGCTTCAATACACGCGCCCAAGGCTATGGACTCACACTGCAACAAGCGACCCGAGTGATCGAGGGATTAGGCATTGCCTCGCTAGAGGCGGGAGTGACTTCAACCAAACATGTGGTGCATACGACCGATGGCAAAGTGATCGGTGAATGGGGACTCAGGAAATGGGGACGGGATGCTGCGAAGTCATCGCCGAGGCGTACCAATGTACATATCGCCAGGCAGTCGTTGCGCTTGGCTCTGCTTGAGCAGCTCGGTGGACATGATGCGGTGCAATGGGGGCACCAGTTGGTGGATGTTAAAGAATGTGAGGGTGACGGTGTGGGTCTGAGCTTTAATGTGGCGGGCAAGATAAAGCACGCCAAGGCGGATCTTGTGGTGGGGGCAGATGGTATTCGTAGCTCGGTGCGGAGCTTGTTGATTGGTGAAGATACTTCCCCGTTACGCTATCTAGGTTGTATTGTAATTCTGGGGATTTGTCGATTGGACGCTCTCGGAGGTCTTGAGAGTTCTTTACTGGACTCGACCACGGTATTCCAAACCGCCAATGGCACTGAGCGAATCTACATGATGCCTTATGCGTCCGACTCGGTGATGTGGCAACTGAGCTTCCCTATACCCGAAAAAGAAGCAAAGGACTTATATGCTCAAGGACCTCAAGCACTTAAGGCTGAAGCGTGTCGTCGAACTCAGTGGCACAGTCCCATTCCCCAAGTTTTAGCGGCGACCTTGGAAGCTCAGGTTTCTGGTTATCCCGTGTATGACCGAGCACTGCTCAAGTCAGAATTGCTCGATAACGCGGCTCAAGTGACTCTGATCGGAGATGCAGCCCATCCAATGAGTCCATTCAAAGGTCAGGGCGCCAATCAAGCGCTACTAGATGCACTGGCGCTGGCTCGAGGAATCTCAAAAGGATGTCACCCCTCATCACACTGGAGAAAAGCTGGAATGAGGAAAAGTGTGTTAACTGAGTTTGAATCCGAAATGTTGGAACGCAGTGCGACTAAAGTGACAGATTCAGCAGAGGCTGCTCGGCACCTGCATTCCGCCAGCGTGCTGCATGAGAGCGACGGCCCGAGAGGACCGATTCGAAGAGGAAAAGATGCCAACCAGGCTTGAGGAGGGGAATAGGCCCCCCGACTTTACCGCCCAGCCTGAGCGAAGGAGCCAGGGCCTCCTGCTGCTTGAGTCTAGGCAACGTTACAGCCAGAATCGAACTCGATAGCCTTGCATTTTCAGGGCAGATCAGCTGTGCTCCTCGCATCACTGATTCTAAATCTACCACTTCGCAGCCCGAGGCTGCTTGCGCTGATGTTAACCAATGGCCGGCACTGCTGCGTGGTTCTGTGCTCAGCAGCGCACAGTCCAAGCATGTGCAATATATTTCGCTAGCAGATCGTCGTGCGCAAGTGGTGATCACGATCAACGCTTTCCTTATCCCACTCGCGATTTCGGCCTATCAGAATCCGCAAATTCGCCTTGGTATCACACTCTACGTGTTAGCCGCCGCAGTCAGTATTGTCTTCGCGGTCATGTGCCTCATGCCCAAGCGCTACCAAACGGCCCCTGGCGAAAAATCAAACCTGCTGCACTTTTCTGGAATTTGGCAATATGATGAAGTCACCTACAAAGCACTGATGCGCGAATCTCTAGAGAATCGTAACACCATCACCGAGCTCATGGTATCCGACATTTATCACCTGAGCCATGACGTGCTGCGGCCTAAGTTTCGCTGGATGCGGCTGAGTTTCTACGCATTTCTCTGCGGCCTACTCAGTGCCCTGCTGTTCATCGCACTGCCACTTGCGCTGTAAAAGATTCGATACGAACTTGATGCAATCGACTCCGACAGTTCCTACGGCGGCGACTTCAAGGGCTATACGGACTATTCAGTGGCTTAGCATCCGCGTCCCGATCTGACTATCGAGGCTACACGAGGGGGCCTCCGTCGTGAGACGGGGGATCGCTCTAGCTTGCTCCCTCACCTCGGCACACCACACAAATGCACACCGACGCACCATCGACTTTCTTATAGCGGAAGTGCCGCTCGGGGTGAGTCTTATCCGTTGCGCCACATTCGCTGCAGGTATGAAATGCAGCATTGTCGCGCTCGACCTTTTGTTTGGCAAACTGCGTGCGTCGCTTACGGCTCTCGACCGAATTGACCAAGTCATTGCGGAAGAACAGAAAAAAGTTAAGCAACGGCCCGAGAATCGCGATACGATCACCCCACGACGGCGCGCCCAAAAACGAGAATGTAGTTAATCCGACCGCGAGCCAAGCGAGCCACTTCACCTTCACCGGCAGGATAAACATGATCAGAAATTCCACGTTCGGATGGTTCACTGCGAAGGCAAGAAAGACACTCAGATAGAGAAAGTCCGGAAAGATGATAATGGTGGTCGCAGGTGAAATAAATTGCCCGACGAACGCGGTGAGAATCGTAAGGAGCACACCGCAGAGCAGATAGACATTAAATCGGAACGCGCCCCAGATCTGTTCGAGTGCCGAGCTCATCATCCAGAAAATATACCAGAAGAATGCAAGAAACAGCGCGCTCATCGCGCCACCTGCAATATTGGGCGGCGAAATCAAAAACGAAAACAAGCGCCACAACTCACCGCCGAGCACCGCCTTCGGAACCAGAGGCAGGTTCACGAACGAGATCCGCCCACTAATGACCAAGGCATACACCACTAGCTGCGCGACAATAACATACAGCACCACATTCGGCAGCGCCCAATGCCCGAAGCGCTTCTCCAGCTTATCTAAAAAAGTCATACGAGTAATTCTCGGCCTAAAAGAAGAAGTGCAGGATCAGATGCAGCACGATGCAGGACGCAATAGCAGCGGCGAGATCGTCGACCACGCAACCGATGCCACCTGGGAGGTTCTGCAATTTCGAAATCCCAAAAGGTTTGGCGATATCAAAGATCCGGAACAGCACGAAGCCTGCGAGCAATACTGGCCAGCCACCATGCTCGGCAACAAGCCCTTGCGGACCATTCATGCCAAGAAAGACCAGTGGCACAGCGATCCACTCATCGAGAATGATCATCCCTGGGTCACGCATTTGCAGGCGACGCTCCGCAGTATCACAAATCGCCACTGCGAAATAGCTCAGCAACAGCATATATAAGAGATAGCCCAGCGGCGTGGCATGGTGAAACAACACGGCATACAGGCCAATGCCAGCTACACTCCCGACCGTGCCTGGACCTTTTTTGACGAGGCCAAGTGGGCCAAGTGTCGCGAGGTTCACCACCAACGATGTGGGCAACATCTGTGTCCACGGAAAATAGCGTTGAATGTTATTCACCTGTTGTTTCGTCCTCACCAATGAATACCGACCAATACTTGGTCATATATTTCGTGCCCGACGACACTGTCAGCACCGCTGCAACCACAAAGAACGCGACTCCGAACCAGTGTAGAATCCCGTCGAAGGAATAGCCCATGATCTCTGGAAACAAGTTGGGTAAATCCTCACGGATCGCGATAGCTAGCAGCAATAGAATCGCCGAAACGATTTGAAATACGGTTTTGTTCTTACCGGATTTCTCAGCGGCCAGAATGATGCCCGAACTAGCGGCGACAAGCCGCAGGCCCGTGATTAAGAACTCTCGGCTCAGAACCAGCAGCAATAGAAAGAGCGACCAGAAACCGGGCAGCTCACCGAGCACCACCATCGCGATGAACAAGCCAACCATGAATATCTTGTCAGTCAGCGCATCCATTAACTTACCAAAGTTGGAAACGATCCCCTGCTTGCGGGCATAATAGCCGTCCGCCCAGTCGGTAATTGCACCAATCACAAACAGCACAAAAGCCGCCGTGCTGGCCCCCGTGACAGGCAGATACAACAGAGCCACCACCCCAAAAATGATCGGAATACGAGAGAGCGTCAAAAGATTTGGAAGATTCACAATCCTAGGGTGGCGACTCTCATGGAACTGGGCTAGCTCAAAATGCGGAACTTATCGGTCTGGGCAAATGAGGTAACGAAGCTGTGCTACATTACCTATTACCGTTAAAAGTTGGACTTCTAGCGTAATATGGACTCAATCCGCCATCTATCATGAAAATTGCAATTTATCCGGGCTCTTTTGATCCGATCACAAATGGCCACCTCGATGTCATCAACCGCGGTCGACACATCTTTGATAAAGTAATCGTCGCGGTAGCTCGTAATCCAAGCAAAGACCCACTATTTACGTCCGAAGAACGCGTCGAACTGATCAAGGAGAATGTAAAGAATCGCCCCAACATTGAGGTGATCGCATTTGATGGCCTGATCGTCGACCTCGCAGAAGAGCTCAATGCGGTCGCACTAATCCGTGGCTTGCGCGCAGTGTCTGACTTCGAGCATGAGTTTCAAATGGCGCAAATGAACCGCCACTTAGATGATAAGATCGAGACGATCTTCCTGATGCCCAACGAGCGCTATTTCTTTACCAGCTCCAACCTCGTCAAACAGGTATTCAAATTTACCGATCGCGAGAAACACTTGATCCCGACCAACGTGCATGCCGCACTCTCGATGAAATTCGGGCACAACCAATAATATGGCAGCTGACGCAGCACTTTCTACCGATCCTAAACCGGGGAAACATACGCTGGGAATTATTTTCCTGACATTGTTCCTCGATCTGGTCGGATTTTCGATCATCTTCCCACTGTTTCCAGCAATGTTGGACTATTACCTGCCGAATGGCGCAGGTGATGGCAGCCTACTTGGGCAACTCATCGCGCCGCTTTCTGCATGGGCTGAGCGCAGTGGCTCAGGAGACCCGCGCTTTATGACGGCGGTGCTGTTTGGTGGCATTCTCGGCTCACTCTACTCGATCCTACAATTTATTTGCGCACCGCTCTGGGGTGCTTACTCAGACCGAGTTGGCCGACGCAAGGTCCTACTAATTACGATCGCAGGCCTCGCGCTCAGCTATGCCGCCTGGTTTTTTGCTGCATCGTTTTGGGTCTTAGTGCTGTCTCGCGTGCTCGGTGGCGCGATGGGCGGCAATCTTTCGGTGGCAACGGCAGCCGTGGCTGACAGCACCACACGCGAAAAGCGCTCCAGCGGACTGGCGATCATCGGCATCGCATTTGGCCTCGGCTTTATCGTCGGCCCTGGGATCGGCGGTTTGTTTGCCAAAATCAATCTACTGGAAATCGCCCCGTCGTTGGGACAGTTTGGCGTCAACCCTTTCTCAGTGCCAGCATTAGTCAGTTTCGCGCTGGCACTCACGAATCTGATTTGGGTTGCGCGTAGTTTTAAAGAAACCCTACCAACCGAGAAACGCGGCAAGGTGAACTCCGACCGCAAAGGTGTCCCCGTGTTTCGTATGTTCAAGAGCCGCTGCCCCGAAACGCGACGCACCAACCTAGTCTACCTACTCTACATGTTAGCGTTCAGCGGCATGGAATTTACCCTCACTTTTCTGGCGGTCGAGCGCTTCCAATTCTCCCCCGCACAGAATGGCGGCATGTTCGTCTTCATTGGCTTTGTACTGATCCTAGTGCAGGGCGGCATCGTCCGACGTCTCGCTGGGCCGGTTGGTGAAAAACGTCTAGCTGTGACAGGGATCGCTTGCGGCATTGCAGCCTTCCTAATCCTCGCAGTCGCTCTCAACTTAGAACTGTTCTTCGGTGCGCTCGCTTTGATGGCCTTCTCGATCGGGCTCGTCTCGCCGACCCTCAGCGCATTGGTCTCCCTGTATACTAAGGAGGAAGAACAAGGGGCAGCGATCGGAGTATTTCGCTCCGCAGGCTCACTCGCGCGTGCGATTGGCCCCCTACTCGCAGCCTTCGCCTACTTTGCGTATGGCTCAAAAAGTGCCTACCTATTTGGCGCAGTCATCGTGATCCTACCGTTCATCCTTGCTCTAAAACTCCCCAAGCCGATTAAGCACAGCTAATTATCACCACTCGGTGACAATGTAATCACATTCTACTATTGTAATCATCCTGATCTGCTCAAATGTGTTTGTCTCCTAATGGGAGCCAGACCTGCCATTAGCTTTCCTTAATCTAAAAAACAAATAAGACAACATAACCTAATTAGACTATGCCAGTAGCAACACCAAAGCAATACGCAGCGATGCTCGACGCCGCTCAGAAGGGTAACTACGCTTACCCAGCAGTTAACGTCACATCGATCACTACGATCAATGCAGCGCTCAAAGCCTTTGCCGACGCAAAGTCGGACGGCATCATCCAAGTGTCTACAGGAGGTGGTCAATTCGCTTCTGGCCTTAACGTAGCAGACGCTGCCTTCGGTGCGATCGTTCTCGCTGAAGCGACACATTTGCTCGCTGAGAAATACGACGTGCTCGTCGGCCTGCACACGGATCACTGCCACCCTGAGAAGGTTGAAGGTTTCCTCAAGCCGTTGCTCGAAGCATCTCGCAAGCGCATCGCAGCAGGCAAGGGCCCGCTGTTCCAATCACATATGTTTGATGGTTCTGTTGTCGAACTCGACGAAAACCTTAAAATCTCTAAAGAGTTACTCAAGGAATGTGCTGAGCTCGACATCATCCTCGAAGTCGAAGCTGGTTGCGTCGGTGGCGAAGAAGACGGCCACGACACCTCCGGCCTTCCAGCTGAAAAGCTCTACACCA
>JAFMHF010000111.1 GCA_017854655.1 Puniceicoccaceae bacterium
CGCGCTTTTTGGCGGCGGTAGTCGGCGGCTTCCTTGGCGACCGAGTCGAACTCCATCGGCTGGCCGTTGAGCGCTTTCCACTTGCTGCAGGCGCCGCTCCACGCTTCGGCGGCAATATCCGCAGCGAGGGCAAATTGACTTTCTGAAAAGCTCTCTTTTTCGGCGTACAGCGTGAGCGCGACAGGCGCCTGGCCTGCGGTATCGTGCGTTACCTGCCACAGTAAGTCCAGCTGCTCATGTGCTGTACGTGGCACATAAAAGTCGCGCGTCTCTGCTCCGATTTGTAACTCCGCGCGACAGAAGCCCATCTTTTTTAACACAAAACGAAAGTCGGACCATAAATTTATGACACTATCGGCGCGCTCGGCTTCGACCATCAGCCAGTTTTTTAAATACAGCGCATTGCGGGTATCTTGACGGGATTGCAACGAGTCGGCCAGCAGCACCCGGAGGCTCGCAGTCGAGATTTTCTGTCCACGCACGGCAAACAAAAAAACCATAAACGCAAATCCTAGGAAGATCGGGAAGTGGCGCCCACGATCGGCAAAAGCCAACAAGCCACCAACCAGAGCGAACAAGGAAATCGCATACAGAACCAACACCGCGCTGCGCCCCGAGAGGCCAGTTCTGATCAACCGGTGATGAATGTGTCCTCGATCTGGGCGAAACAGTGGCAGCCCTTGAATCGCTCGACGAGTCATCGCAAAGAGCACATCGACAATCGGCAATGCCAGCGCCAGCGCAGGTGCAAGCAATGCGGCGAGGATCGCACCTTTTTCGGCATTCAGCAACGACAGCGCAGCAATTACATAGCCGATCATATACGCGCCGGAGTCCCCCATATAGCACTTAGCTGGGGGGAAGTTATGAAACAAGAAACCCAGAATCGCGCCGACCATCCCCAGCGCCAAAATCGACGAAAACACAATCCCCCGCGCAATGCCTAAATAAACCAGTAGCGCCATCAGCAACAGCCCCACTCCGCCAGCCAGGCCATCCAAGCCGTCGATCAAATTGATCAAATTCATAATTGCCACGAACCAGCCGATGGTCAGCACAAAGCTGATCAGCGGGTGATCCACTGTCGTTGTCGTGAACGGAATCTCAAAGCTGACAATCGACAGCCCACACTTGTACGCGGCCGCGGCAATTAGGATCTGTGCGCCTAACTTTAGCTTGGCGCCGAGCGGGCGGAAGTCGTCGATCAAGCCGAGCGCGAACGCCGCCACCGCACCGCCGACGACTGCAAAGTGCATCAAGGTCTGATTGTCGGCCGGGTTCAGCTGAAAGAAGCAGAGCAGATAGGTCAGCCCAAAACCCGTGGCAATCCCGACCCCGCCGATCCGGGGGATCACGCCACTGTGAGTATGGTGGTGCTGCGGGTCGGCAGCGCCCCCTTGCCCAACACCCGCCAGCAGCAAACCGTGGATCACCAGCCACGAAGAAAAGCAGCCGAGCAAGATAAAAAAGATGATGGGGAAAAGCACGATGATTGTTGGATAGAAATCTGATGCAAATGGCAATGTAAATGCCACAGGCTGGGGTTAAATACCCCAGGAGTGCGGTGCAGTGCCCATCTGTAGCGACTGGGTTTATCCCAGGAGTGCGCTGCGATCCAATCCGTAGCGACTGGGTTTATCCCAGGAGTGCAATCGCAGTAGCGGGCACCCGTTATCGCGGGGTCAACCCGCTCGCTACAAAATCTTCGGATCAGATAATGTCTTGCTGAGCCTCATTGGGCTTGCTGAAAAAACTGGCGCCGCCAAGTGCGGCCATAATTATTGGCATCAGTTTTTGCATACGCCCCTGCCAAGTGCGCAAGGTACTGATCCGCTGGGCAGCGTGCAGCCGCAGTGCTGGATCGGCTTCCGATTCGATCAGCGCGGCAATGGCGTCCAAACGCCCGCCGCCTGACTCTAAATGCGGCGCAAATTGATCGCGAACAAAGCCATGCACCAGACGCTTCATCGACAGCTCGGGTTGATAATGATCCTTGCGACTGCCGGCGACATACTGCACCTTGACCGCGCCGAGTTGGCGCAACAATTTCAGCCCTTGGCTAACCGAACCTCGACTTATGCCGAGCCGCGCAGCCAACGCATCAAAGGTCTGCGGCGACTGAGCACAAAACAAGCATCCGTAAATTTCACCGACCGAACGCGGTAAGCCGATCAAACTGGCGGCGCGAATAAACACTTCGATCGTCGAACTTTCCCACGGCGATAAGCCTGTGGGTGCGGGTGTGGGATCTATGCGCGGAGCTTCCATGGTCGGATATAAAAGCGCTATGCAATAACAGGACTCTATTTTGTTCAAGTTTTTTTGAACAAAACAAACGAAGGTCGCCAGCGTGCAGGGCTCCCGCAGTGGGTGCGCCATCGGCAAGGGATCAGTAAACAGAGTCCAGCCACTGAGAGCGCAGCGCTCGATGCCGATTCGCTGCAGAAAAATATGCTGCGCCGCCGCGAGCCATTCTGCAGAATGCCTAAAAGAACTTCTTTAGATGGATCCACCAAGTCGCCGCGAGACTGACGAGCAACAACAGCGTACCTGAAATTCGCAAAAAGCTTCTAAATTTCGGATACCGAATCGCATTACTCACTCCAAACAGTTGATTGCAAATGCTGCCGCGCATCTGACGCTTGGCCTCGTCGGAGCTCGTTAGTAAAAAGATGCCGAGCACGCCAGGAAGAATGCAGAGCGCAATTTTGATCACTAGCAGCGCGAAACTAATATTGAGTAATTCCATAAGAATAAAGTAGAGGGGTATGACTCGTTTGAAGGATTGAGAATTAAACGATCGCAAAGGTAGATGGGACTTTTAGGGATTTTGCAAAGTTTAAAATGCGGGACCTTTGCGACGTTAATTACTGATAGCTGATGACAGAGCCGTCAGGATCTGTGGAACCGCCGAATGCC
Source organism: Puniceicoccaceae bacterium (assembly GCA_017854655.1). GTDB lineage: Bacteria > Verrucomicrobiota > Verrucomicrobiia > Opitutales > Coraliomargaritaceae > Lentimonas. The sequence continues at coordinate 2,920 of JAFMHF010000111.1, forward strand.
CCGCGGAATACAGTGTAGGCATCGACACGATGCCGCTGATGCGGACGACACGGAGGTCGTCCCTCCCAATAACTCGGCATTGAGTTCTGCCACTCCTCCATGTGACCATTGAGTTCACTTCTGTCCCTCTGCCCTCAAGTCTCATCCCTCAAGTCTCAGGCCTCAAGTCTCAGGCCTCAAGTCTCAGGCCTCATCCCTCTGGGCCCGGTTCCACGCGACACAGTCTGCATAGCATACCTGAGACCCCCCAAAAAGATCGAGTGCGCTGCCGATGGTCAGATCAACCTTGCCCCCACTTAAATCATGCACGGTTTGCAGGTCGTTGAAGGCATGCACCCCACCGGCATAGGTCACCGGGATGGTCGCGTGTGCGCCGAGAAACTCAACTAAGCGGGTATCAATGCCTTGGCACTTGCCCTCGACGTCGGCGGCATGGACCAAGAACTCGTCGCAGCTCAGCGCCAGCTGGCGCAGTGTTGCCGCGTCCAAAATAAGATCTGTCGATGTTTGCCAGCGATTCATCGCAACGACCCAGCCGTCGCCATCCGAGCGGCAACTCAGGTCCAAAACAAGCCGCTCTTTACCGACTGCGGCAACCAGCGCAGCTAGGCGCTCTGCGCGGAAATGACCGTTGTCGTCAAATAGCCACGACGTAACAATCACATGGCTCGCGCCCGCCTCCAGCCACGCGCTCGCATTTTCACGCTGTATCCCGCCGCCGATCTGCAAGCCACCCGGATAGGCCGCCAATGCCTCACGCGCGGCGCGATCATTGTCGGGGCCCAACTTGATCACATGGCCACCAACCAACGCGTCTTTTCGATACAGATCGCCATAATAGCCTGCGGGCCGATCACTCTCAAAATTTGTCTGCAAGCCGGCGCCATCGTCACTCAGAGTGCCGCCGACGATTTGCTTCACCTTACCAGCATGGAGATCGATACAGGGGCGAAATAAAGTCATAACAGTAAAAATAGCATCGCAAAAGATTGAATGGAGCCGAAAAATTTGAATCGTCTTATAGTGTTGCCATTTATTTCCAATTCACTAAAGATTAATCTTTTAACTCTTCAAATTATGAAACTTACCCAACAAATAACTTTCGCACTGCTGACATGCTTGGCTTGCAGTTTGGCCCCAGCATTATCAGCTCAAACAGAACCCGCGCCGCTGACCGAGACAGAAGATGCTACACTGGCAGCCGACGTTACTGAGCTGGTCAAACAAGCGCGGGCGGCGAACCCGGGTCTCGACCTGTCCGATCCAGTTGCCGTCCAACAGGCGATCGAAGCATTGATGGCTGAATCTTACCTCTTAGTACCTGTGCCAACCGCAGCGGAAATCCAAATCATCGCAGAGACGGTGATGATGGCATTTATGGCGGAAATTCAAGCCACCCCCGGCATCGACGCGAATTCGGTGATCGCCAACGTATCCTCCGCCATCCTGACCGCCACCGTGGCAGGATTAGAAGCCGCCGC
>JAFMHF010000040.1 GCA_017854655.1 Puniceicoccaceae bacterium
ATATCTGCTGGATTCACGCCACTGATACGATTGGCCTGACCCAGCGTGCGCGGCATAATTTCGATCAACTTTTGCGCGCTCTCAGTCCTCAATCCTTTGACTAAAGAGTAATCAAACCCATCCGGAATACGGATATGGTCGATGTGCTTCATCTTCTCAATCTGCTTTCTCTCACGTTCAAGATAACCCTTGAAAACCACGCGGTAGTGCACCTCTCCACGCACCTCTTTAGATTCCGCTTTTAACTGTTGCGGGAAGTCGTCCTGCGAATGAGAACGGCGCAGATGAAGCGCATAGCTCTCCCCTGCCCTACGCTCGACTTCCAGCCGCTGCGTCCACTCCGCAACCTTATCGGCCTTTAGCTTAATTCTCTTTAGTCGCTCATTGTCAACGAGTTGCAACTTTGAAGACTGCTCCAGCAAGCGTATCTCAGCGCTCGGATGATTAAACAATAGTCGGTGTTCGGCACGACTGGAAAACATCCGATATGGCTCTTTGGTTCCCTTGGTAACTAGATCGTCGATCAGTACGCCCAAATACGCCTCGTGGCGCTTGAGCACTAATGGCTCACTGCCGCGCAACTTCTGCACTGCATTCACGCCCGCAATCAATCCCTGGCCTGCCGCCTCCTCATAGCCAGAAGTGCCGTTGATCTGGCCGGCAAAGAATAGATTCTCCACCTTCTTTGACTCAAGCGTGGGGAAAAGCTGCGTCGGCGGCGCAAAGTCATACTCCACTGCATACGCTGGGCGGAGCATGTGAACCTTCTCCAGGCCGTCAATACTGCGCAGCATGTCCAACTGAACGCTAAAAGGTAAGCTAGTTGAGAGCCCATTGATATACCATTCGTTGGTATTGCGCCCTTCTGGCTCAAGAAATAGCATATGCCGCTCCTTGTCGGCAAAGCGGACGAACTTATCTTCAATACTTGGGCAGTAGCGCGGGCCGGTGCCCTCGATCTGCCCCGAATACATCGGCGACAAGTGCAGATTATCCGTCACCACTTGCCGCGTTTCCGCCCCGGTGTAAGTCATCCAGCAAGACACTTGGTCTTTACCTGGCAACCACCCCAACTTGCGTTGGCCCGGATGTTCCACATGGAACAATTCATGCTCCGATTCACGGGAGCCCTGCTCGGATTGTTCCACGTGGAACACATTATCCACCCCGCGGGTATCGTAAAAAGCAAACAACGTCGGCTCAGGATCACCCTGCTGCTCTTCAAGTTGGCTAAAATCGATACTGCTACCCAAAATGCGTGCGGGTGTACCAGTCTTGAGACGCTCGAGCTCGATACCCGCCTCTAAAAAAGATCCAGACAGCCCCTCCGCAGAGAAATCCCCCATCCGCCCGCCCTTGTTGGTGTTCTTGCCCACATGCATCAAGCCACGTAGAAACGTACCCGTAGTGACGACCACCGTTTTAGCATAAAAATCAACATCGAGGTTGGTTCGCACTCCCACCACTCGCCCATCCTTATAGATCAGTCCCTGCACCATCGCCTGAAACAGGTCGAGGTTGGCCTGCAACTCCAGCACGTGCTTCATCCGGTACTGATACGCCTTCTTATCGCACTGCGCCCGCGGCGCCTGCACCGCAGGACCCTTCGAGGCATTCAACAAACGAAACTGAATCGCCGTAGTATCCGCATTGATCGCCATCTCACCACCTAGGGCATCGATCTCACGAACCATGTGACCCTTAGCCTGCCCACCAATCGCTGGATTGCAGCTCATTTGAGCAACCGTATCCAAATTGCCAGTCAGCATCAAGACATCGGCACCGAGACGCGCAGCAGCAAGGGCGGCTTCACAGCCCGCATGGCCTGCGCCGCAGACAATCACATCGTAGGGCTGATTTGGCCCGAATTTTAATCCACCACTCATTTTCCGATACAAAACTGTTTAAACAGGCTATCGAGCATACGCTCGTTATCGACCTTGCCGACAACCTTGCCAATGGACTCGACCGCAGCACGCAGATCCGACGCAATCAACTCCGACAAATCTCCATCCTTCATCTTCTGCGCGGCTAACTCCAACGAATCACACGCTTCGCCGAGGGCACTGGCATGCCGCGCATTGACGACCACACCATCGGTCGCATTCGGCTGCTGCACTGCAGACTCGATCGAATGCGTCCACAGCTCCCGAAACGCCTGCAGTCCAACATGCGCTTGCAGCGAGAGTCGCGCATGCTTAAATTCGGCCATGAACTCGTGATGCTCGGAGGCATTTGGCAAATCAATTTTGTTCTCAATCACGATGGTATTCTTAGGCGTCATACGAGCCAACAGAGATTCAGGCAGGGCAGGGGAGGGCAACGCCGCATCCAACACCAACAAAAAGAAATCTGCCGTTTCGGCCTGTTCAATCGTATGGTTGATGCCAATTTGCTCAATCGCATCGCCGGCCTCATGCAGGCCAGCTGTATCCAAAATCTCAATACGCCACGGCCCAAGCATCAAAAACGCCGAGATATAGTCACGTGTCGTCCCGGAAATCTCGCTGACAATGGACCTATCCGATCCAGTTAGCGCATTGATCAAGCTACTCTTACCCACATTCGGCTCACCAATAATTAGGGTCTTAACGCCTTCATGCAATAATGCCGTATAGCGTTGCGTGTCAATTAGTTCCGATACCTCAATGATCAATTTGCGCAGCTCTGAAGCAGGCCCTTCCTGATCCTCGCTAGGCAAATCTTCTTCCGGGAAATCAATGTATGCTTCGAGGTGTGCCATTACGCTCAATAGACGATCCGTCAACTCGCTCATTTTACGCCCAACTGAACCATGCAACTGGCGCTGCGCCACCTCGATACTACGATCCGAGCGCGCTCGAATCAGATCTGAGACTGCCTCGGCCTGACTCAAATCCATCTTGCCATTTAGGAAGGCGGTGCGGGTAAACTCACCCGGCTCCGCGGGTCGGCAACCACGTGTAAATAGATCTGCCATGATCTTTTGAACGATCAACGGGTTCCCATGTGGTGCAATTTCAAGCATCGCTTCACCAGTAAAAGACTTACCCAACTCGAAATAAGTAAAGACACAGTCATCGATGATCGAACCAACGACATCCTTGTAAGTGCCGAAATGAGCGTAGCGTGGCGGCAGTGCTTGCTCACGACCGAGAATTTGAGCCGAGAGTTCCGCACAAGCGGGACCACTCAAGCGAATCACCGCGATGGCTGATTCGCCAGCCGGAGTTGAAAGAGCAACTATTGTATCAGTGGCGGGCATAGTGCCGCAAAGTTCGTCACATATGCCGTGGCGTCAAGTACACATCTAAAGCGCTCTATTTAACGATAAATGAGCGCCCATCTGAAGTAGGGCGCGTAGAGTGAAAAATAGACCCGCCCCTGACGCCTTAAAATCATAAAAATACACCCTTCGTCGCCGATGAATACTGACATTCGCTGATATTTTTTTAGATCACGATTTGAATACAATGAAAGACGTTGCAGGCAGACCTATAAATCACTGTTAAGCATTATAAAACAGTCACTTACGGTATTTATAGATTCATTTAGCGGATTAGAAATAACTGCCACCAAAAAGAATCCTGCTGGATCTAAAATTTGTAGCTGAGTGACTGACCAAGCACGTGTGCATTTTGCCAATTTTGATCAGAGCCAAACCGCTTGGATTGAAACATATAAAATAGTTCAAACTTAGTTTGCCTGTTAATACTGAAAGATAGCTTCAATGGCTTGAAACGATTTTCAATTAAGCGATCCGTGCTATAATTATAGAACACTTCGGTATCCAACCCGACAGCAGTCAATACACCCATATCGGCCACCTTATAACTGCAACTAACACGATGGCGACTGACCCATTGATTGTCTCTGGACTCAATCGCCCGCAGTGCGAGTAGATGACGCATCGATAAACTGATGCGATCGTCTATTTTCCAGTGAGGGGAGAGATACAGGCGAAATATGTGCACTCGTGTAAAATCATGCCCAGCTTGCGCACGCACATCCTCTAATAGGTAAGTGCCGCCTATATCTAAGTTTGGATGACACTTATATTCAATGATAGGATTCACAAACCATGTCGCCAAGAAGCTGCTATCATCATACCAGCGTGTCTGAGCTGCAGCCTTTAAGCGCCAGGCGTCATCTTCGTAAAATGTAACGCTAAGCGCCTGCCATGTGCTAAAGTCTTTGTCAAACCGCGCTAACAGTGGCGATGTACTTAAAAGCCCGACTACACAGAAAACGCTTAAATTGAGAAAACCGGTAAATTTACATAAACAGCACATGATAGTGTAGCATACGCGCGCACTGAAAATACTCAATATAGCTGATCCTAAAATGAACTTACCTAATTCTAAGTTTCGGTCCAATTGAGTACTATGACGATAGGCGTAAGCAAGACATTCAACAGCCAACCACGGCACGTTGAACCCCATGTGCGACCTCCAACCCAGGTAGAAGAGGAGGGTGCTGCAACTCGATATCCTTAGCTAGATTACACGCACCATTCTGACAGGATATGACTTATACGAAACCGGACTATCAGTTAGCACCTGCGGTTCTACTCCGGCTGCGCCGCTTCACCAGTTAGTGACTCACCGCCACGAACGTGGACTTTGGACATGATCAATTCTGTCAACTCCGCAGCTAGTTCAGGATTATCTTTGATGTGTTGCTTCGCAGCTTCACGACCTTGGCCAATCATCTCGCCTTTATATGAAATCCATGAGCCCTTCTTCTCCAACATCTTATGCTCGACACCTAAATCAACTAAAGAGCCCGAGTGCGAAATGCCTTCGTTGTACATGATATCGAATTCGGTCTCCGTGAATGGGGGAGCGACCTTATTTTTGACCATCTTAATACGCGTCCGGTTGCCGACCACCTTGCCCGACGATTCCTTAATCTGACCGATTCGACGAATGTCCATACGTACCGAGGAGAAGAACTTTAGCGCACGGCCACCAGGTTGGGTTTCGGGACTTCCAAACATCACGCCAATTTTTTCGCGAATCTGATTGGTGAAGAGAACCACACATTGTGATTTGCTGATACACGCGGTAAGACGGCGCATCGCTTGACTCATCATACGTGCTTGAAGGCCGACGGTCGCGTCTCCCATCTGACCATCCAGCTCGTGTTTCGAAACTAGGGCGGCGACCGAATCGACCACGATAATATCGACCGCACCCGAACGAATCAGGGTTTCAGTAATATTTAGTGCGTCTTCGCCACTTTCTGGCTGCGACACCATTAAATTTTCAAGATCGACACCCACCACCTTTGCATAACGTGGATCAAGCGCGTGTTCCACGTCGATAAACACGGCGTTGCCGCCTTGCTTCTGGGCTTGTGCGATGATGCTCAAGCAAAATGTCGTCTTACCAGAGCTCTCCGGCCCATAGATTTCGCAGACACGTCCACGGGGGAGACCGCCAATCCCTGTGGCCAGGTCAATGGCGATCGAACCAGTGGAAATAACATCAATCTCCATTTTTGTCGCATCGCCCAGTCGCATAATCGCGCCAATGCCGAATTGCTTATTGATGCCCGAAAATGCTAGATCTAAGTTTTTGCGATCAGCTTCGGGATTGCGTGCGATTTTTTTAATTTGTGCTTTTGCGGCCATATCAGTAGTGAGTTTATTGTTAGTGTTGGTTTATAAATTAAATTGAGCACGACTTTGACTATGGCAAGTTTAAATGATAATTTGTTCACTAGATTGGTGAACCACCCAAATCAGCAAGAATTCGGCTGCTACCTACAAACAGCATGGGGCGCATCGAAGATCTGTATGACTAGCGGCGGCTTGGCAGCCTTACTTTTCGAGGATGGCGCACGCGCTGAAACCCGCGACGACAGTGTTTTTCGGGCGCCGTTTATTCAGTGGTTGCATGCCTTTCAAAACATGTCGCTTAAAGAGAAATGGTCGCAGCTAGCGCCACAAGGCACTAAATTCCAACAGGCCGTCTGGCGCGCGCTGCTCGAAATTCCACTTGGACAGCGAGTGACCTACAAAGAAATCGCCACTCGCATTGGGCAATCTAAAGCGAGTCGCGCAGTCGGCTCAGCAATTGCAGCAAATCCCATTGCATTACTTATTCCATGTCATCGTGCAGTGCCTGCAGTGGGTGGCACTGGAAACTATCGCTGGGGCGCTGAGCGTAAACTTGCACTACTGGAGGCTGAGCAGTTAGAAAGGGTCGACCTGTATCAACTATTTCAATAAAACTATGCCGACTAACGAACCAAAACCTCCAGTGCCCGATGGGGTACGCTATGCTCGTTGGGCAGGGCATGCCCTGGGATGCATTCTAATCTGCGCAGCAATTGTCTCTGCGATCCGAGGTCTAGAGGGGACTTTCAATAGTATTAAAGCCAGCTACTTCATCTTATATGGTATCGTGCTAAATCTCCCATTTATACGGATCTCAGATGCTCGGTGGAAATTGACCTACGGGCTGTTGGTTTTTTGTTCGGTCGCCTTTGTCTTCGTGATGGTAGTATCCGTCATGTTTAACTACATGGATGCGGCAGATCGCGGCGAACGCCTCGGGGTGCCGGGGCTTGAGGGCACTTTAATCTTTCTAGCGCTCATGCAAGTACCAGCGGTCCTGTTTCAACGTAGGCCTGACTTAATCGACTAAATGGACGCACAGTACAAACATGTTATCTGGGACTGGAACGGCACGCTACTCAACGACACAGAGCTATGTGTCGATGTGCTCAACGCACTACTTGCCAGGCGGGGCAGGGCGCCGCTCTCAGAGGAAGACTATCGCAACAATTTCGGGTTTCCCGTGGTTAACTTTTACGACTACCTCGGCTTCGATACCGATACAGATAGCTTTGAGCGAGTCAGCCGTGAATTCATTGACGACTACCAGGCGCGCTGTTTTGAGGAATGTAAATTACATCCCGAAGCAGCCCAAGTGCTCACAGATCTAGCGCAACTCGGCATGAGCCACTCGGTGCTTTCGGCCGCAAAACAAGAAGCGCTCAACGAAGGCATACACCATTTCGGTATCCGCGCTCACTTTATGGGCCTAATGGGCACAGATAATATCTATGCCAAAGGAAAGATTGCACAAGGCCACCATTGGATTGAACAACTCCACTGGCAGCCAGATGAGATCGTCTTGATCGGAGATACCTTGCACGACTTTGAGGTCGCCGAAGCCATTGGTACGCATTGTATCCTGATGGCACATGGGCACCACAGCTCCGAACGTCTAAGCAAGACCGGCGCGCCAGTGGTGCATTCGTTGCGGGAGCTGGTGCAGCTGCTAAGATCGCCTTAATGTCTTCGCAGTTAGGGCATTGACCGGCACCCAGCGCTCCACCGACTGTAATCAACATAATGCAGGCAGGCATTAAAAATACAATTGCCAGAAATCCGTTTAGGAAGTGAGTTAACCGACATATTGAAATTGGGTAGCCCACCGGCGCCTAAGCAATCGACACACTCCAACGCGTCTTTGATGAACCCCACTCAGGGTGTTCTCCGCGAACAGAGCCACTTTTATCATTTTATGGACATTGCAATTGTCACTGGGGCTGAAACTCCACTCGGACTTCGCTTGATCGAAGACCTTATTCGCCAAGGGTGCCGCGTGCACGGGATCGGCAACAACTTTTCACACGTCACTTTCGTAGATAAGCATTTTATTGCGCATGCGATTGACCTGAGCGATCTCGAAGCAGTCGCCCACACTGCTGCAGCCATTATCGAACAGGAACAGGCGATCCACATCCTGATCCATGCAATCGATGTGACCCCAGGTGCTGCCTTTGAGCAACTACCCGTCGGCAACCTCGAAGCCATCTTAAAGGTCGGTCTACTCGGGCCTGTCATGCTCACACGCATGGCTCTGCCTAACCTACTGCGCTTTCGCGGCCAGCTGATTAACATCATTCCAGCCAACAAGAGCGGCCACATCGCCAGCGCAGTCAACGCCCTCATCGAAGGTGGCCTACGCGAGATGAACAACGCACTGTTTGATCAGGCGCGCGATGCTGGTCTGCGTGTAACAAACCTCATCCTTCGCCAAAATACAGTGACGGATGATACGACCTTTACTGACAAGCATTTGCAGACCCGCATCGATGCCGAGCATGTCGCCCGCACCGTCGAGCAGTTGCTCAACCCGAACGAACCAAACGTCCCCAACGAAATCACCTTGCATCCTCGGCTCAGCGGCGCCGCTGAGGAAATTCTGCCTGAAACCGGCTTACCCATCGACCCATACAATTCCGTGGTCCTCCCTCCGCAGAAATACTGCCCACCAGAGCAGGAAGCCATTCTGACCAGAGAACCAGACCAAATCGAGCGCACCATCCCTTACACGGATGAGGAAATAGAAGAGAAAATCGCTACCGCGATTGAGGACTACGAATCTCAGCCTGAGCGCCACGAAGAGCCTAAACGAAATAAGAAGAAGCCACGTAAAGATAGTGACCGTGAGCCAAAACCGTCTCGCTCCGAATCAAGGGAACAGTCCGACCAGCCGAAACAAGACACTTCGACAGGAGGCGAGCAATCGGACCAACCGAAATCACGTCGTGGCCGTCGCCGTGGCGGACGCAACCGTAATAAGAATCGTGAACAACAAGAAAACGACACTTCAACACGCAACCATGAGCGCAACAAGTCAGCCTCCAAGGAAAATACATCTCCAGTTGGTGACAAAAATACATCTGTAGAATCTAAAAAGGACAAAAAGCTAGAGAATACGCCACGGCCTGGGCGAAATCGCAACCGCAAGCCTGTTGCTAAGCCTGATGAAAAATACGCAGCCTACGAGCCGTCTAGTACTCCGGCAACTAAACCCTCCAAAGCTAGGCCAAAACAGGCCAAACAAGATTCATTCCAACCCCGAGAACTCGTAATTGAAGCACCAAACTCTAAAAAGAAGGCCGCCAAGCCGAAGAGAAAACCAGCGGCCAAACCACAACAGCAACTCGAATTAGTATCTGACACGCCCGCCGTGAAGAAGAAAGCAGCCAAGAAGGCGGCCAAAAAAGCGACCAAGAAAATCGCAGCTAAAAAGGTGGCAGTGAAAAAAGTGGCGGTAAAAAAGACGGCTACTAAGAAAGTAACTAAAAAGACTCCTGCAAAAAAAGCGATCAAGAAGGCCGTGAAGAAAGCAGCGAAAAAAGCCAAATAGAGGAGGGGACTTGCCGGTTACCACTGAAAGCCAACTGCGTCGAGAAACGCACTGGCAATAATATTATGCCCGACGGCATTGGGGTGCACGCGGTCATCACAAAGCAGCGATGTATGATTGTGCGCCAGCCAGTCATTAAATGCGGCCTGCAGATCGACAAATCGCAACTCATTGCGCTTAGCAATTACGCGAGCCGCGGCTCCATAGCGATCCATCATCTCGCGCATCGGCTCTTTTGCATTAGTCTCCAAGAAGAACGGTGACATCACGACCATGCCTTGCACCTGAGGTAATGTGCGCTCGACCAAACCCTGTAACTTCTCACTGTAAGCAGGCAACGACACTTGCTCCACGAGTGGATTATCAAACTGCCGCCATACATCATTGATCCCGATCAATACCGACACCCAATCTGGTTGATGTGCCAATACATCCACATCCCAACGCGCTTCTAAATCCGTCACACGGTTACCTGAGATGCCCGTATTCAAATAACGAACCTTTGCCTCAGGATGATGCGCGTCCAATAAAGCCTGCACTTGAGCCACGTAACCAGCGCCAAGGTCGGTGCCGCCTGATTCACGGTCACGGCCACAATCGGTAATTGAGTCGCCAACAAAAAGTAGGGTGGTTGGTTTAATAAACAGCATATAATTTTAAAAATTGTATTTTGCCAGCAACACAAGAGCTTAAGTCGGCCAGTTTCCGCTTTCAATAAGTGTTGCTGAGAAGCGCTCGAAAGTCGCTTCCGTCATTTCATAAGCCCACACCGCCCCGAGACTCACGTCGTCTTCGTTGAAGCAATCGACGCGCACTCGCACATACTCATTATGCTCATTGGGTCGATTGGGTTTAAATCCTTCCAGTACATCGAGTTGAAAAAAGTCGGCTGGGCGCAGAAATGACAGTACATAGCCCTGCACCCACGCGTCGCCACGTAAAAAAACACCCGGGTAACCAACATGCAGATCGTAGAGCTCACCGCGAATCTTAGCAGGAATCGCCAAACCAACCTTACCCTCACAGAACTGGGACCAATAAGATCCACCTGGCTTTAGAGTGCCATATACAAAGACTTTTTGCGTACTATTCTCCATAACTTCTACTGGTGTCACTTGAGCCCCTCCGCTCACAGGTAACAATACCTGAGCTAATCTGTGCGACAGATCGATCTCAAACTAGTTTTCCAGCTTTGACCAGAATGAGTTGCCGAGGCGATAATTTAGCCATGTGCCAATTTCATTCGGCCCCTTTAGTGGGTCAAATTGTCAGCACTTTTCAAGCCACTCTTAGCCGCTCCTATTTAAGCGGCTACAATTGTCTGCATATTCTAGGTTTACAATCTGCTCTAGCTCAACATTCTCCGCACTCCTCATGAACCGGGTCTATATCAAAACCTACGGGTGCCAAATGAATGAAAGGGATTCCGAAGCGGTCGCTGCGATGCTTCGGGGGAAGGGCTATGCCTTGGTCGACAACGAAAAGGAGGCCGACGTCGTTCTACTCAATACTTGTAGCGTGCGCGATCAAGCCGAGCAAAAAGCGATTGGCAAAGCTGGCCACCTCGCAAAGCGTAAGCGTAAAGACCCCAACTTCATTATCGGTGTAATGGGTTGTATGGCTCAAAATCGTGGTGGCGCGCTACTTGATAGCTTGCCAGATCTAGATCTCATTATTGGCACTCAGAAATTCCACCGCGTGCCCGATCATTTGACGAATATGATCGCTACAATGCAGGGACAGGGTCCACGCCCCGCCTCTATTATTGACCTCGAAGAAGAGGCAGACTCACAAAATACAATTAAATCGCACACCAGTGAGACGCGCCAAGTCACAGCCTTTGTCAGCATCATGCAGGGCTGTAACATGAAGTGCTCGTATTGCATCGTGCCCAAAACACGTGGCGTTGAACGCGGTCGACCAATGGAGGAAATCGTTGATGAGATCGAGAAGCTGGCTGCCAACGGCACGCGTGAAGTAACACTTCTCGGCCAAATCGTGAACCAATACGGGATTCGAGAATTTCCATTCGTAGACAAGAAAAGCCCTTTCGTGCAATTACTAGAACGCGTTCATGAAATCGAAGGTATTGATCGCATCCGTTTTACGAGCCCACACCCAGTCGGCTTCAAGCAAGATCTGATCGACTGTTACGCGCGTCTACCAAAACTGGTTGAATATATCCACTTCCCCATGCAAAGCGGGAGCAATCGTATTCTCAAAGCGATGCGTCGCCCGTACACCATCGAGAAATTTAAAAGCATCATCGCCGAGCTGCGAAAAGTGCGTCCAGATATGTATATTTCGACGGACATCATTGTCGGCTTCCCTGGTGAAACTGACGAAGACTTCGAGCTGACTCGGCAAGCCTTTGAAGACGTGGGTTTCGATATGGCCTATCTATTTAAATACAGTGTTCGTCCGGGCACCACAGCCGAACCACTAGGTGATCCAATCACCAAAGAGCAAAAGGAACAGCGCAATCAGATCCTGCTCGAAATTCTCAGAAAAAGTTCACTCGCCCGCAATGAAGCTCTGATTGGCAAAAGCGAGGATGTTCTGTTCGAAGGCCCCGCTAAAAAGGGCGACCATATGTTTGTTGGCCGCACAGCGGGTAATCGGGTTGTTATTGTCAAGGCCAGCCCGCGCCTAATCGGCCAAATCGTACCAGTTCGTTTCACTCGCGTCACGGCAAGCACCTTGTTTGGTGAACTTGTGCTTGAAGGGGTGGAAGCAGATGTGAACGAAGCAACGGCAGTAGCCGTTTAGGCAGAGAAACTCTCCGATTACCTTAATGGGCAAGGTCGTTACCCTCTTTGAGCTTTGAGAAAAGGCTGCTAAGCTCTGAGGGTGATCGATCGATTGCCCGCTTGCATTGCGCGCTAAATCGACTTAAGGAGCGCGACTACCTTCAAACTCTGAAATAACCATCAGTATAGCTTAGTCGGATTTGTGTGGTGATCACTCTCAGCCTCAAACGTTTCGAGAATGGATTCGATCGATCGAATTGATTGCGGCGGGAAAAAGTTGTTAATCTTATGGATCACTTGTTGAATCAACCCGTCTGGGCAGGATGCTCCGCCTGTTAATAGAATGCGCTTTGGTTCAGACAATGTATTGAGAAAAGGCCGGACCGCATCACTTCCATTGGGGATATCAGCTAAATCGTATGGGAAAATATAGTGCCGGATTTCATCCGATGTTAAAATATTAGCCTCGGATTGAATATAATGGGCATTTTCACCAAAACGCGCCTCACAAACACGGTAGAGCTGAAAGGTGTTTGAGCTGTTTTTGCCGCCCACAACCAGCGCAGTATCGATCGGTTGCTCAACCGCTTTTTGTAGCGCATCCTGATTCACTTGGGTCGCATAACAGAGCGTATCACCCTTACCCTTGGACCATAAATGTTCAGCCACCTGCGCTGCACCATAGCGCTGCAGCATGAACTCCTGTAGAAATTCGATAATAGTAAGCGTCTCATTACGAAGTAAGGTGGTTTGATTGACCACCGCCAACTTCTGCAAATCTTGCTCCGGATCGAAGCCCTCCGAGTAGAGGCCCTTAAAAGATTCTTCAAACAGTCGCTTTTTCTCAACACCTTGTGCCTGAATGACTTCAGTTAAAAGTCTAGCATGCTCCATATTACGAATCATTAAAGCCGGACCATGACTGGCACTATTCGAAAAAGTAGCCTTAGTCTCTTCATGTTCAGACTTTCCGTGAATGATTACCGTGAAACCTTCCCTAGCATAACGTCGCGCCGCTTTCCAAACCTTCTCAACCAGCATGCAGGTAGCGTCATTTTCTCGAATGCTCAGCCCACGACGCAATAAACGGACTTTATCCTCATTGGTTGCGCCAAATGCAGGAATGATGACAACATCATCCGTGGTTAGCTGATTCCAAAGTGTATTTGGGTTCTCAGGATCAAAAGCGACACTTCCATCCAAACAGAGAGGTAAGCCCTTATCAGTTTGCAAATAACGAATCCCACGCGCTAGCAAATCCTCATTTACGAAGGGATTATGAATCAATTCGCTGAGCATAAAAACCCGCTTTGTCGGGTTGGCTGTGACAGTCTCGTAGGCACGCTCAATCGCGTTTTGAACACCGAGACAAAATCCGAAATGGCTCGGAATCACATAACTCACAGCACCAAAATCCAGCACTGCTGGCGCGCCGGAAGTTTTTTCCTTGGTGCGTCGCGCCGCTTTAATCGCACGGCATAGCTTACTTTGGTATAATTCTTCTGATTGCTGATCGACGTAGATGGCACGATTGCGCTCTTTCGCAGTTCGAAATCGATAGATGTATTCAGTTTCAGTACAATCTAGATATGGTATTCGAACCAAATCAGGCTCAATCGTCTGTAAAACTTCAGCGAGCAATGGCGAAACATTCAACTGACCATTTGCCGACTCTGCTTGGATCTCATCCAAGCTGCAATAACGCCCACCCTGAATGACCACATCACTTTGAAGTGCGCAATAAATCAACAATGATTGATCAACCGCCGTCCGCTGACTCAATAAATACGCTTTACCGGCGACACCAGTTACCGGTTCAACACAGTCCTCGGTAAACTCACACGCTTCCCCCGCTCTACTTGTGTATGTCGGTTCAGCGCATTGCTCGGCATTGATATGCACCAATAAACGATTGCGCCGATCAAATACAAGTAAGACTAGAAGTGATTCTACTGGATTTTTCATGCAAACAAGTTGTTGAATAGCAGTTACTTCCAATTAAAAATTATTGGTTTTTCGATTTCCGGATTTAGACTGTGGTGCACTGGGCAATTTTTTGCCGCTATTTCGACTTGCCACATTTGATCATCATTCAACGCAATTGGTAGCCAAATCTCGGTAGTTAATTTGGTAATCCGCCGGGGTAAATCAGCCGACATCTCTTTTTGCACTTCAATCCGCATGCCTGTTAAATCCAAACTCAATGCCTCCATCTGCATGCCGATAATTGTCGCAATGCAGGAACCTAGGGCTGACGCACATAAATCGGTTGGCGAGAAACTCTCTCCCTTACCATTATTGTCGACTGGGGCATCCGTTTTAAACGTTTTCCCCGACAACTCGTGCATTAGCTGACAGCGCAGCTCGCCTTCATAATTAATTTTTACTTTCACCATTTCCGCAGGATTGTGCGCCAACACCTCGCTCAGGTCAACTTTACGTAGCGAACCGGCGAAATGTATTCTGCGATTGCACAGCGAGTGATCCGTTCTAACCTGTTGTTCTTTTACAAACGGTCAGCAGCCCATACTTCATTATGTTTCAGGTCAATTTTAGCGAACAAAGCATGCACGAGCTTAACCAGCTCGATACGCGCTCACAGATGCTCCTCATTGAGGTCGTCAGCGGTTTAACGCAAGAACAGCTGGACCATCCCGATGATGAGCTCGGTCGCTTTAATCGGAACAGTAAAACCTACTATCGAGTACGGGCCGGCGAATTCCGTATCTATTTCGAGCAAGATAAGGATGGCTTATTTGCCCACTACATTCTTCACAAAAATACTCTTTCGGACTTCATTTTTCGATTTAAAATGCCTGTATCGGAAGAGTTTCTAGTCGAACAACACGATTCTTTTTGGAAGTACCTAGAGTCGATTCGCCATAAAGATGAGGTATCCGAATAAACCATCGTGACTCCATGACAGATCCTGAAAAACCACCCACCCATCAGTATGCAGACTCTGGTGAGGCCAGTCATATCTACCTACTGCCCAATAGCTTAACAGCTGGAAATCTTTTTTTTGGATTTTTAGCTATTATGCGCTGCATTGAGGCGAATTACGCAACTGATCCAGCGATCATCAATGGCCATTTTACCCAAGCGGTATGGTTTATCTTCTTCGGTGTGGTTTGCGATGCATTTGATGGCCGTGTCGCGCGCATGGGAGGTCGCGAGTCACTATTTGGTATCGAGTTCGATTCCATTGCCGATGTTATTTCGTTTGGAGTCGCACCAGCGATGATGATGATCTTTTTGATTCTAAAACCAACCGAGCAATACGATGGTGTTTTACCTGTTAGCCAATTAATTGGGTTTATTTATCTACTTTGCGCGGCTGTGCGCTTGGCTCGGTTCAATGTTTTGACTCATCCGATGCTAACACCATCAGAACGCTTAAAAAATACCAAGGACTTCATTGGTTTACCCGTTCCAGCCGCGGCTGCGATGGTCGCCTCGCTGGTGCTAGTTTACACCAGTTTTGAAAAGTCTGGCTACGAAATGCATGGCTTTGAACTGTTAATGCCACCCTTAATGCTCGCGGTTGCTTTTCTGATGATCAGTAACATTCCCTATCCAAGCTTCAAGGAAATCGATTGGCAGACTAGCACACGCTTGCAGACCTTCATTTTATTTATTTTTAGCTTAGGAATAGCCTTCGTCTTTAAGGAGCTCTTCTTCGCAGTCTTTTTCTTCACTTACATTATCTTTGGACCAATTCGATACTTGTTCCGCCTTTACCGGACTAAAAAGCAGCTAAAGGTGGTAAATTCGCCATCTGGTGAATAACTCGTTAATTGCTGTGAAATAAGTGTGGAATTAAAATAAAACCAACTATTCATTCACCTTAGTACTGAACACTTCACCGCTCTATTCACAGCAAAAATAGCCCCTAAAGGCTTACTTAATAAATACTTGTTGAGTTATTATAGCTCATCCACACACATATTAAGAAGAAGAGATTTATATATTAAAAAAGAGACTAATATATAAGCATTGCCAGTAACTCCAAAATCCCAAAAATTTATATCATGAAGTTCAAGATCAATCAGGATCATTTTAGCAACGGCCTCCAACAGGTTCTTAATGTTGTCGGTGCGCGTGCCACCATGCCCATTCTCAGCAATGTGCTGATCGAAGCAGAGGAGGGACATATTTCGTTGACGACGACTAACCTCGATCTCGGAATTCGCTGCCGAATTAAAGCAGATGTATCTGAGCCAGGTGGCCTCACGCTGCCCGTGAGAAAATTGGCGACCATCATTCGCGAATTGCCTCAAAACGAAATTTTCATCGAAACCAGTGATAACAACCAAGCGAAGATCACTTCCGGTGGCTCGAACTTTAAAATTATGGGTATCAGCACGGAAGAATTTCCACCGCTGCCATCATTTGAAAACCGACACGTTTTCGAGCTCTCTCAGACTGAAATCGTAAGCATGCTCAAAAGTGTTTCTTATGGTCAATCCAGTGACGAGAACCGTTACATCTTGAACGGTGTGTATTTCAACTTTGCAGATGAAAAGCTGACCCTCGTTGCAACAGACGGTCGACGTCTCGCGTTAACCGCTCTGGACACTGAAATTAGCGAAGACAATGCCGGTAGCTTAATTCTTCCAGCCAAAACAGTTGCTGAGCTTGAGCGCTTGATGGGCAAGGGAGATAAGGTTAAAATTGCTTTCAACGATCGTCAGGCGGCATTTGAAATCAGCATCGAAGATTCGAGTGATACTGGCTTGGTTGATCACCTGTATCTTGTTTCGAAAATAGTTGAAGGGAATTACCCAAACTACCGACAAGTTATTCCAAAAGAGACAGAGCATCGCGTTAAAATCGAACGTGAACTCATGCTAGAGTGCGTGCACCGCGCAGCCCTTGTCACATCTGACAAGAGCAACTCTGTGAAGCTCAAAGTCAGCAAAAACCTTCTTGAAATCTCAGGTTCGAGTACCGAGTACGGGGAATCACATGAGTCGATGGCGATCGCTTACGATGGTCCCGAAGTTCAAGTCGCATTCAACCCTCAGTTTCTGATCGAGCCACTGAAGGCGTTGACCAAGGATGAAGTATTCTTCGAATTCAAAGACGAACTCAGCCCAGGGCTCTTTAAGACACTCGATAATTTTATCTGTGTGGTCATGCCCCTGCGCTTAAATTAATTCTAAGGCCAACAGACCAGCGCTGTTATATCATTTATCGCCGAGCGAGTGAGCTATTGTCTCCCTCGCTCGTTTGCGTTTAAACTGCTGATAAAGATAAATGGAACAAGCGCAGTCATCCTAGATCAAATTACGACAAACGGACCTATATATTAGATTTAAACATGTTCGGTATCACACAATCGACCTTTCAGGTTATTCTTTTTGGAATCGCTGCTCTCGCAGTTTTACTGTCTCACATCGGTCTACGTAAGGGAATTCCAACCTTCACTGTCATGGGACGTTGGCTGCGTTGGCTACTGTTTGCTGGTTTATTTTCGTATTTTCTCAAAGCCTTGGAGATCTCATTCCGACCGGATTGGGTGCATTTTATTACCGGACTAACACTCTGGTTTATATTGGAAACAGGCTATTATTGGATCGCGATTAAAGCGCTAAGCCGCAGCGATATGCCTTTATTCCCTAGTTTTAAAATCAATACCGATGGTGATGAATGGCCGGCTGATCCATTATTAATCGAAGTTAGGGAATGGCTTAGATCGGTTGAATTTAACCGACTCAGTGCATTAAAAGCAGAGCTTTTTGAAGAGACATTTCTGCGCGCGTCGATCTATGAAAGTGCTGATAAGCTAACACGGTTACAAATTTTATTTATCCCCAAGCGCAAGGGTGGGGCGACCGCCTGCTATACCTTAAGCACTAACGGCGAAAACGAACGCAGGCTCGTAACGGATAATTTATTTCTGCCCTTTGGTGGTTATTATCCGGAAGCTTGGGATATTGTGCGTAAGCCATTAATCGGTTCTCTGAAACGATTACTTAAACTACACCGACTGCGCTTAATTGAGAGTACTCTGAAACCGATTCCCTTCGATGATGCACCACTAGATGAGTTAAACGATCAACAGCGGACATTAGAACGCTTTAACCTTAAAAATGGCTTTTTAAATCCGCGCCAATTCCAAGCAGAGGTGGGCAAAATATCATACGATGGCCGCTATCGCTTATGGAAAGAAATGTGGCTGCTCGCTTATCTGGGCAGATCAGTATCTTAATTTTACGAAGTGTAAGAATCTCCACTATTTATAATAATGGCTGTTGCTGAATAAGGGGGACAAGACACAACAACGCCTAAAAATTGACGCCATGAAAAAGACATTTCCGATAAACGATCCTAAAAATACGCCGGCCCGCGCGATTGAAGCAATTAAATCAGAGCTGCGGAAATACGTGAAACGTGAGCGTAAAAAGAAATTACCAGAGGGTGTGGATTTCTGGGATTTTGACTGCAAGGTGGGTGAAAATGCGGACAAAGCGCTGCCACTCCACGTGGCCGAGATCAATCAAGCGCTTGATCATGCGCAGGCAGATGATTGGCAAGCAGTATACTTTGAGATCCTCGCAAAACCAGGCATACGCACTCACAAAGCCAAAGAGTCCACCAGCGAGCTGTAATCCGGAAAGGCACCCGGGGGAATCAACAAAGAAACAAAAAAGGCCCCCCACAACTGGGAGGCCTTATCGTTATAAAAAGTACTAGGTTCTCTACATCTCCAACTGAGGGCGGTCTGCCTTGGGCCAGTCGATGTGATAAAACTTGCCACGCGGCTCATCGGTGCGCTCGTAAGTGTGTGCGCCAAAGAAGTCGCGTTGTGCTTGAAGTAAATTTTGCGGCAAGCGAGCGGTGCGGTAGCCATCGTAGTAAGACAATGCAGAGCTGAAAGTTGGGATAGCGACACCGTGCTGGGCAGCGAGTGCCACCACTTTGCGCCAGCTGGCTTGTGCTTTGTTGATCGCACCAGTGAAGTAAGGATCCAGCAGCAAGTTAGCCAGCTCAGGATCGCGAGCGAAGGCTTCAGTGATCTTTTGCAAGAAGGCCGCACGAATAATGCAACCACCACGGAAGATCTGTGATATCTCACCGAAGTTCAGCTCCCAATTGTATTCCTTCTGCGCTTCACGCATTAACTGAAAGCCTTGAGCGTAAGAGCAGATCTTCGAGGCGTAGAGGGCTTCACGAATCGCTTCGACCATCTCGGCCTTATCACCTGTGAACGCTGCGGCTTCCGGTCCACTCAGGATCTTAGAAGCGGCGACCCGTTCGTCCTTCACTGCCGAAATACAACGTGCAAAGACCGCTTCGGCAACCGTTGGTGCCGGCGTGCCCATGTCGAGTGCATTGACTGAGGTCCACTTACCTGTGCCCTTTTGGCCAGCGGTATCCAGCACGATGTCGACGAACGGCTTGCCCGTCACAGGGTCGGTTTGCTTGAGAATATCGGCGGTAATTTCGATCAGGAACGAGTCGAGGTCGCCCTTGTTCCAGTCACTGAATATATCGCCCATCTCAGCTGGGTTGAGTCCAAGCACATTTTGCATCAGATCGTACGCTTCGCAGATCATCTGCATATCGCCATATTCAATACCGTTGTGCACCATCTTCACATAGTGACCGGCGCCATCTGGACCGATATACGCGGTGCAACTGAA